>NZ_CP119392.1:47500-392500 GCF_029224025.1 Rhodanobacter sp. AS-Z3 | reverse complement strand
GCTGGCAACAAGCTTTGATCCGGCAATGTCCGAATGGGGAAACCCACTCCGCAAGGAGTACTGCATGGTGAATACATAGCCATGCAGGGCGAACCCGGGGAACTGAAATATCTAAGTACCCGGAGGAAAAGAAATCAACCGAGATTCCCTGAGTAGCGACGAGCGAACGGGGACTAGCCCAAAAGCACATTATGTTTTAGTCAAACGGGATGGAAAGCCCGGCCATAGATGGTGATAGCCCAGTCGACGAAAAGGCATTTTGTGTGAAATTGAGTAAGGCGGGGCACGTGAAACCTTGTCTGAACATGGGGGGACCATCCTCCAAGGCTAAATACTACTGACTGACCGATAGCGAACTAGTACCGTGAGGGAAAGGCGAAAAGAACCCCGGAGAGGGGAGTGAAATAGACCCTGAAACCGTATACGTACAAGCAGTGGAAGCCCGCAAGGGTGACTGCGTACCTTTTGTATAATGGGTCAGCGACTTACTGTCTGTGGCAAGCTTAACCGTATAGGGGAGGCGAAGAGAAATCGAGTCTGAATAGGGCGCATAGTCTCAGGCAGTAGACCCGAAACCGAGTGATCTATCCTTGGTAAGGTTGAAGGTGCGGTAACACGCACTGGAGGACCGAACCCACATCTGTTGCAATAGATGGGGATGAGCTGAGGATAGGAGTGAAAGGCTAAACAAACTCGGAGATAGCTGGTTCTCCTCGAAAGCTATTTAGGTAGCGCCTCGGACGAATCTTCCTGGGGGTAGAGCACTGTTATGGCTAGGGGTCATCGCGACTTACCAAACCATGGCAAACTCCGAATACCAGGACAGACTATCCGGGAGACACACGGCGGGTGCTAACGTCCGTCGTGAAAAGGGAAACAACCCAGACCCGCAGCTAAGGTCCCAAAGTCATAGCTAAGTGGAAAACGATGTGGAAAGGCATAGACAGTCAGGAGGTTGGCTTAGAAGCAGCCATCCTTTAAAGAAAGCGTAATAGCTCACTGGTCGAGTCGGTCTGCGCGGAAGATTTAACGGGGCTAAGCTATGCACCGAAGCTCGGGGTGTGCACATTTATGTGTACGCGGTAGAGGAGCGTTCCGTAAGCCTGTGAAGGTGTGTTGTAAAGCATGCTGGAGGTATCGGAAGTGCGAATGCTGACATGAGTAACGATAATGGGGGTGAAAAGCCCCCACGCCGAAAGCCCAAGGTTTCCTCGCGCAACGTTCATCGGCGCAGGGTGAGTCGGCCCCTAAGGCGAGGCAGAAATGCGTAGTCGATGGGAAGCAGGTTAATATTCCTGCACTTTTCTATAGTGCGATGTGGGGACGGAGAAGGTTAGGTCTACCGGGCGTTGGTTGTCCCGGGGAAAGGAGGTAGGCATGTATCTTAGGCAAATCCGGGATACTTTATGCCGAGCACCGAGACGAGCCCTTTTGGGCGAAGTGACTGACACCACGCTTCCAGGAAAAGCCACTAAGCTTCAGCTATAGAAAAACCGTACCGCAAACCGACACTGGTAGGCAGGGTGAGAATCCCAAGGCGCTTGAGAGAACTCGGGTGAAGGAACTAGGCAAAATGGCACCGTAACTTCGGGAGAAGGTGCGCCCATTAGCGTGGTCACGTGCGTGACTGAGCGTTGATGGGCTGCAATAACCTGGCCGCTGCGACTGTTTATCAAAAACACAGCACTCTGCAAACACGAAAGTGGACGTATAGGGTGTGACGCCTGCCCGGTGCTGGAAGGTTAATTGATGGGGTCAGCCGCAAGGCGAAGCTCTTGATCGAAGCCCCAGTAAACGGCGGCCGTAACTATAACGGTCCTAAGGTAGCGAAATTCCTTGTCGGGTAAGTTCCGACCTGCACGAATGGCGTAACGACAGCGGCGCTGTCTCCACCCGAGACTCAGTGAAATTGAATTCGCTGTGAAGATGCAGCGTTCCCGCGGCAAGACGGAAAGACCCCGTGAACCTTTACTATAGCTTTACACTGAACGTTGAGTTCTTCTGTGTAGGATAGGTGGGAGGCTTTGAAGCGCAGACGCTAGTTTGCGTGGAGCCATCCTTGAAATACCACCCTGAAGTGCTTGACGTTCTAACCTAGGCCCGTAATCCGGGTCAGGGACCGTGTATGGTGGGTAGTTTGACTGGGGCGGTCTCCTCCCAAAGAGTAACGGAGGAGCACGAAGGTACGCTCAGCGCGGTCGGACATCGCGCACTGTGTGCAATGGCATAAGCGTGCTTGACTGCGAGATCGACGGATCAAGCAGGTACGAAAGTAGGTCATAGTGATCCGGTGGTTCTGTATGGAAGGGCCATCGCTCAACGGATAAAAGGTACTCCGGGGATAACAGGCTGATACCGCCCAAGAGTTCATATCGACGGCGGTGTTTGGCACCTCGATGTCGGCTCATCACATCCTGGGGCTGTAGCCGGTCCCAAGGGTATGGCTGTTCGCCATTTAAAGTGGTACGCGAGCTGGGTTCAGAACGTCGTGAGACAGTTCGGTCCCTATCTGTCGTGGGCGTTGGAGATTTGAGGGGGGCTGCTCCTAGTACGAGAGGACCGGAGTGGACGTTCCGCTGGTGTTCGGGTTGTCATGCCCATGGCATTGCCCGGTAGCTACGAACGGAAGTGATAACCGCTGAAAGCATCTAAGCGGGAAGCACGCCCCAAGATGAGATCTCCCGAGAGCTTGACTCTCCTTAAGGCACCATCAAGACTAGGTGGTTGATAGGTCAGGTGTGGAAGTGCAGTAATGCATTGAGCTAACTGATACTAATGAGCCGTGAGGCTTGACCATATAACCCCAAGACGCTTCGTGCGTTCCTTGGCACAATGTCAAAGTTCTGATTCGAATTCACCTCGACGCTTGTCACTCGTTTACGATTTATAACGTGAGTTTCCACTCACGGAAATGTCTGATCAGCTGTATCGATCGGGCCTTTCAAGAAGATGTGGAGCCGGCGCTAACGCGCTGCTCCCACCCCTTCCCTGGCGGCCATAGCGGCGTGGTACCACCTGATCCCATCCCGAACTCAGAAGTGAAACGCGCATGCGCCGATGGTAGTGTGGTTTTTCCATGCAAGAGTAGGTCACCGCCAGGGGCTTTATCCTGAAACACCCTCACCGGAAACGGTGGGGGTTTTTCTTTGGCGCTGTGGCGGTTGCGATCGTAGATCGCACACTGCAACAGGTCACCGCCAGGGGCTTTATCCTGAAACACCCTCACCGGAAACGGTGCGGGTTTTTCTTTGGCGCTGGGTCCGCAGGCCGTGATCTTCAACAGCTCACCACCCTCGCTCTGTCGAGGCGATCCTCCCCAAGAGTGGGCCTTGTTCGTTATACACAACAGGCCGTCCTCAAGCAGATATCGCGAGCCTGCCTCGTTGTAGCGATTGGATCGCCTATCATGCAAGCCCGGTTCGGTCGGTGAAGCACGCCAGGAGCGAAGCTTGTTCATTCATGTGGAAACGCGGAGACGACCACGCTGGCATTGGGCGACCTTGCTGGTGGTGTCGGTTTGCGTCATGTGTTTCGTGGTGCTCGCATTGACACCATCAGGGCAACGCATGTCGCTGCTGCTGGAATGGGGCACGATTCCGGCGAATATCTTCGATCCGCACAAGGCGTTGCTTCCGCAGCTTGCCGATCCAGCCCTATTGCGGCTGTTTACCGCGCTTTTCATTCACGTCACCTGGCTGCATTTGCTGAGCAACTTGCTCTTCCTGGCAATCTTTGGACTACCAGGAGAGCGGGCTTTGGGCTCGTTTCGCTTTCTGGTGCTGTTCGTCCTGGGCGGGATTGTGGCGAACCTGATCGGTGCACTTTCCCTGGCCGGCGTACGGCTGCCCATCATTGGTTGCAGTGGAGCCGTCTCTGCAGTTGTAGGTACCTATGTGGCGCTGTTCCCCCGCGCCCGGCTCGGATTGGTGTTGCCGCTGGGTCTGTACCTTGAATTCGTTCGGGTGCCGGCTTTCCTGCTGATTGGCATATGGGTGTTGCTGCAATTGCTGTTCAGCTATGCAGGCCCCAGCTACGGCGCCTACGTATGGTGGGCGCATATTGGTGGATTCCTGTTCGGCGTGGTATTCGCACTTTTCTCGCGCGATACGATTGCCCGCCGATTGCGTGGCTGATGGTTCAGGCCGCGTCGATGGCCTGAAGATGGGCTCCCGCAAACTGGCGTAGCACACGTCGGGCGAACGGCGTGGCGGCCACACCGCTGAATGCCTGTGTAGGGTCGCTGCCTTCGCGTTGCATGTCGGCGTGCTTGCGCCGGATATAGGCGCGCATCACTTCCGCGTTGAATTCCGGATGGAACTGTACGCTCAGCGCATGTGAGCCGTAACGGAGCCACTGGTGTGGGTCCCTGGCCGAGCAGGCGAGAACGTCGGCGTCGTTGGGTGCCTCGAGCACGCTTTGTTCGTGTGTCGTATGCGCGCGAAAACTGGGCGGAAGACCGCGCGCGAGTGCATCCTGCCTGCCGGCTGCCGTCAACTCGATGGCCTGCGTGCCGATTTCCCGCCCGCCCGGGAGATAACCGACCGTGCCGCCCAGTGCATGTGCCATCAGCTGATGCCCGTAGCAGACTCCGAACAGTGGCAGGCTGATGTCCATTGCGCTGCGTATCCAGCCGGCCGTGCGCTCGCTCCAGTCCGCGCGTTCGGTGACCATGGCCGCCGAACCGGTGATGATCGCGCCCGCCACTTCCTTCGGCGGCGGCAGTGGCTCGCCACTCGCGACATCCACGACAGAAAGTTGCTCCGGTTGCAGTCCGGAGCCCACCCTGAACCAGTGGGGGAAATCACCATGGCGGGCACGGATGGCATCGGGCGCACGGCCGGTGCGGATGATCAGGACAGGTTTCATGCGGGGCGGTATTCGTAAATGGTGGAGGAATTAGTGTGCTGCATCTTCACGCGCATCGATCGGCGGCAACACGGTAAGTACTTCCTGCACCGTGGTCAGCCCGGCCGCAACCTGATCGGCCGCGGAGATACGCAGCGGCCGCATGCCTTCGATCAAGGCGGCTTGGCCGAAGCCACTCAGATCGAGCTGCGCAGAAATCATTCCGCGCAAGCGCGGGGAAAGTATCAGCATCTCGTAAATGCCGGTGCGTCCGAGGAAGCCCGTATTGCGACATTCAAGGCAGCCCACCGCGTGAAATACGCGTTGAGGAACTGGCATGTCCCAGTCGTGAGTCAATACGTTCCAGGCCTGTGGGTCCTGCATGCCTGGCTGTTTGCAATGTGGGCAAAGCGTGCGCACCAGTCGTTGAGCCACCACGCCAGTCAGCGTGGACTGGATCAGGTAGTGCGGAACACCCAGATCAAGCAGGCGGGTGACCGCGCTGGGCGCGTCGTTGGTATGCAGCGTCGATAACACAAGATGGCCAGTCAGCGAAGCCTGTACGGCCATCTGCGCCGTCTCCAGGTCGCGGATTTCACCCACCATGATGATGTCCGGGTCCTGACGCAGCAACGTGCGCACCCCGGCGGCGAAGTCCAGGTCGATCGCAGCATGCACCTGCATCTGGTTGAATTCCGGGGAGACCATTTCGATCGGATCTTCCACCGTGCACACGTTGAGCTCCGGCGTGGCCAGATGCTTCAGCGTGGAATACAGCGTGGTGGTCTTGCCCGAACCGGTCGGGCCGGTGACCAGCACAATGCCGTGCGGACGTTCGACCATGCCGCGCCATTTCGCGCCCTCGCCGGGCGAAAAGCCCAACTGGGCGAAATCCTTGACCACGAGGTCAGGGTCGAAGATACGCATCACCACCTTCTCGCCGAAGGCGGTAGGCATGTTGGATATGCGTAATTCCACCTCGCGGCCTGACGAAGAGCGGGTCTTGATACGACCATCCTGCGGCCGGCGCTTCTCGGCCACATCCATGCGCGCCAGAATCTTGATGCGAGCAGTCACCGCTGTCATGACCGGGGCAGGAAGTTCGAACACCTTCTGCATGCGACCGTCGATGCGAAAGCGGATATGCCCGGTGTCGCGGCGCGGCTCCAGATGAATGTCCGAAGCGCGCTGTTCGAACGCGTACTGCAACAGCCAGTCAACGATGTGCACCACGTGACGATCGTCGGCACCGACTTCGCCACTCTTGCCCAATTCAACCAACTGCTCGAAATTCAGGATCGCCGCCGACGCATCCCCATTGATCTTGGCATCTTGTGCCAACTGGATCGAACGCTGGACGCCGTAGAATTCCTGCAGATAGCGATTGATGTCGATCGGGCTGGCCACCACTCGCTTGATATCTCGCCGCAGCATCTGGCTCAGATCGGGCGCCCAGCCCGACTCGAAAGGCTCGCAGGTAGCGAATGTGACTTCGCCCGGCGTGGCCGCAATTGGCAGGATGCGATGCCGCTTCGCATAGGCCTGACTGACCACCTGCGTTGCCGCGGCGACATTGATCTTCATCGGGTCGATCTTCAGGTACGGCAACCCCGCGTGACCGGCCAGCCACTCGGTCAGCCCTTCCAGGCTCAATGGCCGCCCGGGATCTTGCTGGTTGGCCAGCTTCGCGTTGGCGATCAATACCAGCGGATGCAGTTCAACCGTGCTGCGTCCGGCCCGTGCGCCCATGCGAACCTGTTTTGCATCCTCGGCAAGCAGGTAACCATCGACCACCAGCGTCGCCAGCAGCTCGTCCAGTTCCAGTCGTCCTCGGCGGCCAAGCAGCGAAGCGATTTGCGGTGAAGCGGCCATCCAGTGGTATCTCCCGTACTGCAATCCGGGCGTAGCCCAGTGGCAAAAGCAAGCTGCAGCTATACTAACGCGCTTTAATCAAGGTCACGGAAAACCATGTCCGCAAGCACCTTTCAGGATGTGATCCAGACCCTCAACCGCTACTGGGCGGCGCAGGGTTGTGTGTTGCTGCAACCACTTGATACGGAAGTCGGTGCCGGCACCTTCCACCCCGCCACCTTCCTGCGCGCACTGGGCCCGGAGCCGTGGGCCGCCGCCTATGTGCAGCCTTCACGCCGTCCCACCGATGGTCGCTACGGGCAGAACCCCAATCGCCTGCAGCACTACTACCAATATCAGGTGGTGATGAAGCCCAATCCGGAAAACATTCTGGATCTGTATATCGGCTCGCTGAAAGAATTGGGTCTGGACCCGCAGGTGCACGATCTGCGTTTCGTCGAGGACAACTGGGAGTCGCCCACGCTCGGTGCCTGGGGTCTCGGCTGGGAAGTCTGGTTGAACGGCATGGAAGTCACCCAGTTCACCTACTTTCAGCAAGCGGGCGGACTCGAGTGTCGCCCGGTGACCGGCGAGATCACCTACGGCCTGGAACGCCTGGCGATGTATCTGCAAAACGTGGACAACGTCTACGACCTGGTCTGGACCGACGGTCCGCGTGGTGTGGTCACCTACGGCGACGTGTTCCACCAGAACGAAGTGGAGCAGAGCACCTACAACTTCGAACATGCCAATGTGGCCGAGTTGCTACGCTGGTTCGATGTCTGCGAAGCCACCGCCAATCAACTGATCGCGGCCAATCTGCCATTGCCGGCCTACGAACAGGTGATGAAGGCCAGCCACACGTTCAACCTGCTCGATGCGCGCCGCGCGATCAGCGTCACCGAACGCCAGCGTTACATTCTGCGGGTGCGCACGTTGTCACGTGGCGTCGCTGAAACCTATGTGGCGCAACGCGAGAAGCTTGGCTTCCCGGGTCTGAAACAAGCGGCTGCCGCAGCCGACAAGGAGCAGGTCGCATGAGCGTCGCCAAATCATTGCTGATCGAACTGGGCACCGAAGAGCTGCCACCGAAAGCCCTCGATGAATTGTCGATGGCGTTTCTGCGGGGTATCTGTGATGGGCTGGCCAAACGTGGTGTCGATGCCAACCTTGATGGCGCGCGGGCATATGCCTCGCCGCGCCGTTTGGCCGTCCATATTCCCGAGGTGGTAGCGGCCCAGCCGGAACAGTCCATCGAGCGCAGAGGTCCTGCCCTTGGGGCGGCGCTGGACGCTGAAGGTCAGCCGTCCAAAGCGCTGCTTGGCTTCGCGCAGTCGTGCGGCGTCAGTGTGGAGCAACTGGAAAAACTGGAAACCGACAAAGGTGGCTGGTTTGTCTGGCGCAGCGTGAAACCGGGGCAGCCAGTCGCCGCGCTGTTGCCGGAAATCATCGACGAAGCACTGAAGGCGCTGCCTATTCCGCGCCCGATGCGTTGGGCCGATCATGACTACAGCTTCGTGCGCCCGGTGCACTGGCTGGTGATATTGCATGGTGCAGAAATCATCGACGGTGAGGTGTTGGGGCTGCAGAGTGGACGCAAGTCACGCGGTCATCGTTTCATGCACTCCCGACCCGTACATGTGGCCGATGCCGATGGCTGGCTGGACGCGATGCGCGCATGCAATGTGCTGGCCGATCCGGTCGAGCGGCGGCAGCGCATCCGTGATCAGATCGACCAGGTCGCCGGTGCCACCGGTGGCGTGCCACGACTGGATGATGCCTTGCTGGACGAACTGGCGAATCTTACCGAGTGGCCGGTAGCGATCGCCTGTAGATTTGAGCGCGAGTTTCTCGCGGTGCCGCCGGAGGCACTGGTCACCACGATGGTGGCTAACCAGAAGTTCGTGCCGGTCTTCAGTGCCGACGGCAAGCTCACCGAACATTTCATCGGCATCGCCAATGTCGAAAGCAGTGATCCGGCCGAGATCCGCAAGGGTTACGAGCGGGTCATCCGGCCACGCTTTGCTGATGCCAAGTTCTTCTGGGATGAAGACCTGAAGACGCCGCTGGCAAGCTATCAGGAGCAACTCAAAGGCGTCACCTACCAGCAAGCCTTGGGCAGCCTGTGGGACAAGAGTGTGCGGGTGGCGGAACTGGCACGGATCATCGCCAACCGGGTTGGTGTCGATGCCGCCTCGGCCACGCGTGCGGCCAGTCTGGCCAAGTGTGACCTGCTTACCCGCATGGTCGGCGAATTCCCCGAATTGCAGGGTGTGATGGGGCGTTATTACGCCAGCCATGATGGCGAGTCGGCCAGCGTTGCCGAGGCGCTGGACAGCTATTACCAGCCGCGTTTTGGTGGTGACCACATTGCTGCCGACAAGCTGGGCCAGGTGTTGGCGGTGGCCGAACGGCTGGACACGCTGGCCGGCATCTTCGCCGTCGGCATGAAGCCGGGCGGCAACAAGGACCCGTTCGCCTTGCGACGCGCAGCGCTGGGTCTGGCGCGTACCCTGATCGAAGGTGGTCTCGAACTCGACTTGCGTGGGAGTTTCATTGAAGCGCTGGAGTTGATTCCGGATTCGGCCCTCGCTGCCGGTTTGAAGCCGGGCAAGGACGGCAAGCCGCCCGTGCTGAATGCCGGTCAGCGGCGGGCGATCCTGCTCGACGAACTGTGCGACTTCGTGTTCGACCGTCTGCGCGGTTACTACGCCGAACAAGGTTTCGACCACAACCAGTTCGAGGCAGTACTCGCGGTGCAACCGGCCAGTCTGGCCGACTTCGACCGGCGTTTGCGCGCGGTGGCCGAATTCGGCCGCTGTGATGAAGCCGTCAGTCTGGCTGCCGCCAACAAGCGAGTCGCCAATATCCTGCGCAAGCAGACTGAAGAGGTTGGCGCATCACCCATCGGTCGCGTGGTCGACCCCGCGTTGTTCGAGACGGACGCCGAGCGTGATCTGGCCGAAGCGCTCGCCTCCGCCCAGCATGATAACGCCGAAGCGCGGGCGGCGGGCGACTACGCCGCCGTGTTGGCACGGCTGTCTCGCCTGCAGGCGCCGGTCGACGCGTTTTTTGAAAGCGTGCTGGTGAATGCCGACGATCCCGTCGTGCGTGCCAATCGCCTGGCCTTGCTCAATCAGTTGAAGGCACAGTTTGGCGCCGTCGCCGATATTGCTCTGCTCTGAACGGTGTCACAAAAAAAGCGCGGCAGCCAAAAAGGCTGCCGCGCTTTTTTTTATGCCTATCGTACTGTTCAGGCTGTCTCGCGGGCCTTGTGAATACGCTCACTGAGACTGCGGTTGAATATCACCATTGCCAGGGGATCCACATGCGAACCTTGCGGTCCGAGAATTTCATAGAGCTTGGCGATCAGATCGGCGTTTTCCGACAACGCCAGTTTGCTGTCGGTCAGGCTCAGCTCGGACTGCAATATCTGTACGGCGGTATTCAGTCGCTGAGTGTCGAGTGCATCGCTGGACAGCAAGGATTGTCCTTGTGAACGATTCGATGGTCGATGCGGAGTGATCTTTTCCGCGCTGTGCTGTTCGTCATACCCAGTGACGTTTACCTCACCTTGCAGCGCACCCTCGCCGGCAACCAGCCAAACCAGCGAGATGCCGAGCGTGCGAGCAAGCGTCACGCAGCGGGCCCGGGATGGGTCGGTATTGCCATCACGCCAGCTGCGGACCACGCCTTCCGAGAATCCGCACATCCTTGCGATCTCGGTGGCACTGCCCACGCGTTGTATGAGCAACTTGATTCGATCCGAGAACGAAGTGGTGGCTGGCTGGCTTTCCACAATTGGCGTATTCATGAGGCTTTGCCGAGTAAGTTGAGGAGGGGCGCCGGATTTGCAGCCCGAATTTTAAGCGCCTCAAGGCGATAAGGGAACACCTTAAAGTGTCCCGAAGGCAGGAAAGAGGTACAGGATTTTGCCGAAAAACGAAATTAAATGCGTCTTAATGACGTAATAACTTGTGGTAAATCAACTATCGCCAAGGCGATAGAGGACAGTTCCCTTGAGTTAGCCGGTTAGACACCGCGCAAGCGAAATAATTTCACGGGTTCAGGTTAATTCTGTAAATCGCTAGGCAAGGCGCAGAGGGCAGGCTTCTTGAGCAGCACAAAATGGGCCTCCAGTCGCGTTCGCGTTGGTTTTCATGCTGCTGGTGCGAGCGTCGACGCTTTGCAGTTCGGCACGGAGTACACCGACCCGGTATCCCATCGGTGGTGTCGGCGAAGGATAGGCCGGCAACTGGCTGAACTCGTTCTGGAGGTGCGTGGTGTGACCCTGCCGGCTTTTTCGACGGCAAAGACTCCGCGCGCACGAACGGATTGAAGCGAATCACCATTCCTGTTTGTCATGACCACCACAAATTCTGCCGGTGCGCGCCATGGTATCCAGCGTGGGCAACCGCAGCAGTGTGCGTCCGTTTGCATCCATTCCGCAGAGCGTGCCGACCTTACCCGGACGAGAACGGCTACACCCTGCCAACCCCTGGCCCCGATTGCTGGTTGAGGTTTCGACATGCGCCGCACGTCGAAACGGCCAGACGATTCTGCGTTGACCTGGGCTCGATCGCTACAGAACGGCATTCCCCCCGGTGGGCTGCCACGCGGGCACGCGCCACTTCCGAATTGACGCCTCGCTCTCGCGTTGGCTGAGAAAGACAGCCGTCGCCCAGCTCTTTGCGCACATCTTTTAACGCTGACGGAAGCGCCAGCCAGGCCGCTGTGCAGCCAGTTCGGGCGCATGCAAGTTGTTGCGTTCGCAAGATACAGGCGTAAGAACTTGTTGACAAAATGTTACGTCGCCGGGTAGCGTCATGGAAAGCAGGCATCGCTTCGCTTGGATTGCTGCACAAATTGTGAGCTGTACAAAGGCTTTCGCAGGGTGCGAAAGGCTTCGGAAGAAAACTTGGCACACGGAAGAAGGCGCAAGTTATTGCGTCAGTGCGTCGATACGTCCCGCCGGCTATGGGGCTTTTCTCAATGTTGCCGGCTTTTTGCAGTCCGTTTTCAGGAAGTATTGGGGAGACTATTAAAATGAAACTTCGAAATACGAGTCATCGCATTGAGCTGCGTCGATCAGCTCTGGCCATCGGTCTGGCCTTGAGTCTGGTTGGTGGTTCGGCCTTCGCGCAGTCGCGTTCGGCCGGTGCCATCTTCGGTGATGCCGCTGCAGGCAGCCAGATCACCATCGTCAACACCGATACCGGCCAGACCCGTACGATCACCGCAGACGCCAAGGGTCGCTTCCGCGCCAACGAGCTGCAGATCGGCAACTACACTGTTTCCGCCAACAACAACGGTGCTTCTGCCGGTGGCGATCGCAAAGTCTACGTCGGTGCCGGTGGTACCGAAGTTGATTTTGTTGCACAGGAATTGGGCGCTGTGACGGTATCGGCCAACTCGCTGCCGTCCATCGACGTCAGCCGCACGGACACGGCGACCGAACTGAGCGCGACCATCCTGAACAACGTTCCGGTCGCTCGCGACGTGACTCAGGCCGCGATCCTCGCGCCCAGCGTCATTCCGGCCGACTCGCGCTACGGCAACTCGGTGTCCTTCGGCGGTGCCGCGGCATCCGAAAACGCCTACTTCATCAATGGCTACCCGGTCACCAACGCGCTGACCAACATCGGCTCGACCACGATGCCGTTTGATGCCATCCAGTCCGAGCAGGTCATCACCGGCGGCTACAGCGCACGCTACGGGCGTTCGACCGGTGGCGTGATCAGCATCACCTCCAAGGCCGGCAGCAACGAATGGAAATTCGGTGCGCTCACCACCTGGACGCCGGAAAGCCTGCGCTCGACCCGCAAGAGCATCTACTACCCGAAGGACAATGGCGCCTCCAATGCGGGCAAGGTCTTCACAGACCGCACCAATTTTGAGGACGACTCGCTCACGTACGGCGCTTATCTGAGTGGTCCGTTGATCAAGGATCGCCTGTTCATCTATGCCACTGGTGAGTGGACCAACCGGGACTTCAATCAGAACCAGTCAGTGACTGCGGCGCCGAGAACGGGGTATATCGCGGACAGCATCAAGTCGCCGCGCTGGATGACCAAGATTGACTGGAACATCAACGACAGCAACCTGCTTGAATTCACCGGCATCTCCGACAAGACCGGTACTAACCGCAGTCGCTATTCCTACAACAAGGTCGACGGCACTCACGGCAACACCAAGAATGGTGGCTTCCGTTACAAGGACGGCGGCGAGACCTATATCGGCAAGTACACGGGCTATCTCACCGATGACCTGACTCTGACCGCGATGTACGGTCAGCAGAAGGTTCTGCATTACTCCGCGCCGGATGGTTACGATCCGACCAAGGTGAACATCAACGACAACCGTCCCGGTGGCACGGTCACGGGCCTGCAGCCCTACACCACGCTGGACGATACCAATGCCTATGACAAGACCGATGGTTATCGCGTCGACCTTGAGTGGCATCTTGGTGACCATGACCTGAGCTTTGGCTATGACGTTTCCAACTCGGAATCCGAGGCCGGCACGATCATGTCCGGCCCGGGCTACGCCTGGTTCTATGCGCATACCGATCTGGGTGATATCCCCAGCAGTGGCGGCCTGACCACCGCGCCGAACAGCGACTATGTCTATCGTTACATCTTCACCAATGGCGGCACCTTCAAGGTCAAGCAGAAGGCGTTTTATGTCGAGGATCGCTGGCAGTTGACCGATCGTTGGCTGGTGTCGCTGGGCCTGCGTAATGACAGCTTCACCAACTACAACTCCGATGGCGTCGAGTACGTCAGCCAGAAGAACCAGTGGGCTCCGCGTTTGGGCTTCACCTGGGACGTGTTTGGTGATTCCAGCCTGAAGGTGTTCGGCAACGCTGGCCGCTACTTCCTGGCCATGCCGTTGAACGTGGCGGTCCGTGGCGCTTCCGGCTCTACCTACACCACCGAGTTCTTCACTTTCACCGGTATCGATCCGGTCACCGGTGTGCCGACCATTGGCGCACCGCTGGGCACTGGTCCTTACTCGTCGAACAACGAGTTCGGCCAGGCACCTGACCCGCGCACCGTGGCGGCGAAGGGCCTGAAGTCGCATTACCAGGACGAAATGATCCTCGGCATGCAGCAGGCGCTTGGTTCGAAGTGGAACTGGGGCGCACGGCTGCAGTATCGCGACCTGAAGTCCGCGATTGATGACCAGTGCGACAACCGCCCGATGCTGAAGTACATGGCGGCCAACAATATTGCCGTGGATCCGAACTACAGCTACTCGCCGGATTGCCGCCTGTTCAATCCGGGTGTCAACAACACCATGTTGCTGGATATCCCGGATGCTGCCGGCAGCACCGACCTGGTCGCCGTGCCGTATTCCAAGGAAGACATGGGCATGTACTTGAAGCGCAAGTACATCGGCCTTGACCTGTCGCTGGAACATCCGTTCGATGGCCAGTGGTTCGGCCGTATCGACTACACGATTTCGCACAACTTCGGTAACGACGAAGGTCAGCTGAATTCGGATATCGGCCAGGGCGACGTGTCGCAGACCGTGCTGTTCGACCACAAGGAGCTGATGGCTTACGGCGGCGGCAACTTGCCGAACGATCGTCGTCATGTGCTGAAGGCCTATGGCTTCTACCAGTTCACCCCGGAGTGGCAGGTCGGTGCCGCGGTGGTCGCCAAGACGGGTCGTCCGAAGAGTTGTCTGGGTTATCTCCCGCCGTCATCGCCCGAGTACAGCCAGTTCTGGGCCGAAAACCTGGATTATGGTCGCTACTACCACTTCTGCGGTGGCGAAGCCGTGCCACGCGGTAGCGTGGGTCGCCTGCCGTTCGACACTCAGCTGAGTTTGAATGCGGCGTACATTCCAAACTGGGCCGATGGCAAGCTTAAGATGTCGGTTGACGTCTTCAACGTGCTGAACAAGCAGGTGGCGCAGAACGTGGAAGAGCGCGGCGAGAACGGTGGCTTGGGCGTGATTGCCCAGAACCGCTTCCAGGTCATCAGTTACGACGCCCCGCGCTCCGTGCGCTTCACCGTTCGCTACGACTTCTGATGTCTTGAAGTGTGAAAGACCTTGCCGGGCCAGTAATGGTCCGGCAGGTTGATCCAGCGGAACGATTCGATTCAAGCAGCAGTGCACCGCTGTGGTTTGACCAAAAGCTGCCGGCCTTGCCGGCAGCTTTTTTTGGGTGCCATGGCGTTCGTCTTGTAAGCTGCGGCGGTAGCCAATCCACGCAGCACCCGCTTGGGCGTCAAGGCTCCGCGGCAAGCTGCACATCAAATTCGGGAACTGCATGAGTCAATTCGCGTTGTTGGGCAAACGTCGTTTCGCGCCGTTCTTCTGGACGCAAGCCCTGGGTGCCTTCAACGACAACGCGTTTCGTAACGCGCTGGTGATGCTGGTGGCCTACCAGATGGGCCTGAGCGATCACGTCGCCTCGCTGTACACCAATCTGGCACCGGCCTTGTTCATCATTCCGTTCTTTCTGTTTTCTGCCACGGCGGGACAGCTGGCAGAGAAGTTCGAGAAGACGCAGATCATCCGCTGGGTGAAGCTGTTTGAAATCGCCGCGATGGTCGTGGCGGCGGTGGGCTTCTACACGCATCATCTGTCGTTGTTGCTGCTGGTGCTGTTCATGATGGGCATGCACTCCACCATGTTCGGGCCGATCAAGTACGCGATCCTGCCGCAGGCGCTGCGGCCGCAAGAGCTGGTGGGCGGCAATGGCCTGGTCGAAATGGGTACGCAACTGGCGATGCTGATCGGCATGATTGCCGGCAGCGAGCTGATGCGGGTGGCGGGCATGGGGCCGCTGCTGGCCTCGGCGGTAACCATCACGGTGGCCGCAGTCGGCTATCTGGTTTCCCGACGGATTCCGCTGGCTCCGGCGACGGCGCCCGACTTGAAGTTCAACGCCAACCCGTTCACTGAAACAGGCAGCGTGCTACGGATCACGCATGCCGATCGCGCGGTATGGAATGCGGTGCTGGGCATTTCCTGGTTCTGGTTCTTCGGCACCGTGTTGATCGCGCAACTGCCGATCTACGCGCGCAGCACGCTCGGTGGCGACGGTTCGGTTTACACGCTGGTGCTGACCTTATTCTCGATCGGCAGCGGCATCGGTGCACTGCTGTGCGAAAAGATGTCGGGCAAGCGTGTGGAAATCGGTCTGGTGCCACTGGGCGCATTCGGGTTGACTGCGTTCGGTGTCGATTTGTACTTCGCGCGACATGGTATCGCCACGGTGCGCGGGCTGGACTGGCTGGCCTTCCTGCACAGTGTCGGCAGTTGGCGCATCGTGCTCGACCTTACCGCGATCGGTGTGTTTGCCGGCTTCTATGTGGTGCCGCTGTTCGCCTTCGTGCAGTCACGCGCGCCGCGCGAAAAGCTTTCACGCATCATTGCCGGCAACAACATAATGAATGCGGTGCTGATTGTGCTGGCGGCCGGCTTCGGCCTGGGGTTGGGGGCACTGGGTCTGGACGCGGCGCAAATCTTCCTCGCCGCCGCCTTGCTCAATGTGTTGGTGGCGGCGTACATCTTCACCCTGGTGCCTGAATTCATCATGCGTTTCATCACCTGGGTGCTGGTGAACACGCTGTACCGGGTGCGGGTGGACGGCGCTGAGCAGATTCCGGAGGAAGGGCCGGTGTTGTTGGTGTGCAACCACGTCAGCTTCATGGACCCACTGTTGTTGATGGCCAACCTGCGCCGTCCCGCGCGCTTCGTGATGTATTACAAGATATTCAACATTCCGCTGCTGAGCTTTGTGTTCCGCACGGCCAAGGCCATTCCGATCGCCGGATACAAGGAAGATCCGGCGGTGCTGCAGCAGGCTTACGACGCGATTGACGCTGCGCTGGCGGACGGCGAAGTGGTGTGCATTTTTCCGGAAGGTGCACTCACCGCGAATGGCGAGATATCGGTGTTCCGCCCAGGTGTCGAGAAGATTCTTGGGCGACGGCCGGTGCCGGTGGTGCCGATGGCCCTGCGCGGTCTGTGGGGCAGTGTGTGGAGTCGACGCGACACCATGCTGGGTCGCTCGCGCCTGCCACGCCGCTTTCGCGCGCGAGTGGAGCTGGTTGTCGACGCACCGCGGCCGCCGGAGCAGGCGAATGCCGTGGCGCTGGAGGCGCGGGTACGCGCGTTGCGCGGCGATCTGGCGTAGGAGCCCGCTGGCGGGCGAACTGTTTGCCTTTACCTACGGTTGCGCCTTGGAACAAACGCAGCGCCCGCGAGCGGGCTCCTGCCCGGAAGCGGCGTAGCCTTGAGGCGAGTCAGCCGATCCAGCCGCCGATCACCACCAGTGCCACCACGCTCAGCCATGCCAGCAAGGCCCGCTGCAGGGCGCCGCGCAGTCGCTGCAATTCACCCAGCGGGTCGTGGTGTTCCTCGGCATAACCATCGCCGGCCTCGATGTCGCTAAGTACATCAGCCTTGGCCGCCACACCGAGAAAGCCCGGGCCAGCGCTGTACCAACTGGTAGCTGGTGCCTGGGCGTGCCAGCGACGCCATGCGTCGATCACCGCGTCCCAGTGGCCAACCACGGCCAGGGTGAAGGTCAGCAGTTGTGCCGGCAGCCAGTCCAGCGCGTTGGCGACATAGCCGGCGGCGCGTTGCGCTGCAGGATCAAGGCGTATCGCATCGTTGCGCCCGAGCGTCTGCGCCAGTCGATACAGCAGTGCGCCAATGGGACCGAGCAGAAAGAACCACAGCAGCACCGCAAAGCGCCGGCGCAGCGCGGCATAGGCCACCGCTTCACCCAGCGCCGGTGCGCTCCATGCAACCGGCTGGCCATCATCGGCCAGGTTCTGTGCTGCCGCCTCACGGCTGACGTCGTCACTGGCGTGCAGGATGGCTTCCAGATCGGTCTCGAACTCGCGAGGGCCCAGGCAATACAGCAGCACCGCCAGTGCAAACAGCAAACGCAGCAGCTCACCCAAAGGCGACCAGCCGAGCAATCCGACAATCAGCGCGCACAGCGCAGTGGGCAGCAGCAGAGCCAACACAACGCGTGCGGCACCGCTGGTGTCAGACAGTTGTGCGACCCAGCGCCGGAACCACCGGTCATCGCGCCAGCGTGCCAGCTGCGGCGCGACGAGCAGCAAGCCAAGAGCGATCAGGACAATGAGCAGACGGATGGCCATAAGCAAACAGCTTCGCAAGGTTTAGCCACCATTGTATGCGACCGCTTGCGTGCATCGCGCGCTGCACGCTCGTCAGTCACCGAAGATCGCCTGATGCGAGAGCGCCTTGACGGTTTCGTCGTCAGCGGTATGCGGCACTTGCGGGCCGCAGCCATCAGCCTCGAGCGCGCGATCCATCAGCTGCGCGGTGATGAACTGGTTCGCCATGCCCGCCATTTTCATGCGCGTGTACTTGCAGCGGTTGCTCTTGGTCATCGCGCGCACTACTTGCTTCACGCTCGATCTGGTCTGCAGCGTGATGCCCTGAACGCGTGCGACATCACTGCCCGGCAGGCGCGGAAGGGTTGGCAACAGCGTCATGCTGGAGCGGCCGCCCAGCAAGGGTGAGTGATAGCTGCCTGCAGCAGCCACTGGCGGCGCGACAGTTGCAGTGCTCGGCGCCGGCGCTGCCATGGCGTCCGGGCTGGCCATCGTCGTCAGAGTCTGGCGTGCGCGCAGCCTGATCGGTGCCGGTGCTCTGGATGCCGAACTTGTGCGGCGTGCTCTGGTGGCCGCCGCCACCAGGCGAATGCTCAGCGCGTCGTGATGTACAGACTGCTCAACGGAACTCGGCCAGCGGGGCGTGACCGGCCCGAACAACAGTGCGATCAAAGCAAGATGCAGCGCGGTGACCGCACCGAGAACGACGCCGCGCCGCGCCGCTGCAAACCTGCCGTGGCGAGGGCCGGGCGTCTTCTGCCTTTGCCGTTGCGTGCTTCCCTGCGCCATCGCCGTTTCCCTGCTTGGGTACGACGCTTCAGACCGGGATGCGGGCGATTGGTTCTAGCGATGGCTCAGCGCGATGCGGCGGTGGCGACAAGCTCGCCCAGATCGATCCCGGCGCGCTCCCTCAGCCAGTACGCCAGCAATTGATAGGACACCGACAGCCGGGTGGGCGGCACGAAGCTGCCATCGGCGATGCCGTCGACGATCTGCTGCGGTGTGAACCAACGCGCATCTTCCAGTTCGTGATCGCGTTTGGCGATATGCGAAGAGCGCGCGGTGGCGATGAAGCCGACCATCAGCGATGCCGGCATCGGCCACGGTTGTGAGGAGTGATAACGCACCTCATCGACAATCACGCCCGCTTCCTCGGCCACCTCGCGGCGCACCGCGTCTTCCAGCGCCTCGCCCGGCTCGACGAAGCCGGCGAGGGTGGAATAGCGACCCGGCGGCCAGCCGGCCTGACGGCCGAGCAGGCAGGCGCCGTCCTGTTCGACCAGCATGATCACCGCTGCGTCGGTGCGCGGAAAATGCAGGCGCGCGCAGTCGACATTGGTGCATTGCGCGCGGTGTCCCGCAGCTACCAACAGCAGCGCGGCGCCGCATTGCGAACAGAAGCGGGTCTCGCGTTGCCAGTGCGACAAGCCCTTGGCATAGGCGAACAAGCCGGCCTCGTCGGCGGCCAGCTGCAAGCCGGCGCTGCGCAGGCTGGCACGACGGGCGTCGAGCGCGCTTTCCATGTCGCCGATGCGCTCGGCGTCATTCACCACCAGCAGGAAGTGCGGGCGTCCATGGGCGTTGCCGAGCAGGCTGGCGCGCGTGTCGCCGAGCCATTGCTCGCGTTCATCGACATTGAGCCAGCGCAGCTCGTCGCTACCGCGTCGCAGGAACGCTTCGCCGGCACTATCGAGCAGCAGGTAGCGCGCTTGCGGCAGGCGGGCCTGGGCGAGAATCCAGGTCGAGTCATCGCGCGACTCGGCGACACGGTCGAGCACCAGACTGAGCCCGGCGAAGGTATTCGTGGGGGAAAGCCAGGCCCGGTCCATCGCTGGTTACCTCAGGCGGAGAACGACGAGCCGCAACCGCAGGTGGTCTTCGCGTTCGGATTGCTGATCACGAACTGCGCGCCGCTGAGGTTTTCCGCGTAGTCGATCTGCGCGCCGCCCAGGTATTGCAGTGACAACGGATCGCACAGCAAGGTGACGCCATCACGCTCCACCGCCAGGTCGTCTTCGGCCTGCGCTTCGTCAAAGGTGAAGCCGTACTGGAAGCCCGAGCAACCGCCGCCGGAGATGTATACGCGCAGCTTCAGTGCCGGGTTGCCTTCTTCGGCAATCAGCTCATGGACCTTGTGCGCGGCCGCAGCGGTAAAGATCAGCGGGGTGCCGCTGCTCTGGTAGTCGGGGATCGGGACGAAAGTTTCCATGGTCTTCTAACTGGGGGCGTGGCGAGCTATAGCCAAGCATAGCGCGTCAGGCGGTTGTCGCCTCGTCCGTGTCGGCATCTTGCGCCGGTGCAGGCAGGTTGCGCTGGGTTTCGTCGGCCTGGCGTGCGATGCGCCCGTTGACCTGGGCGCCGGCCGCCATTTCCAGCGTGTGATAACGCAAGTCACCGTCAATGCGTGCCAGCGCCGCCAGTTCCAGCCGCGCGGTCACATGCACATCGCCGGTCACGTGGCCGTTGATCACCGCATGGGGCACGTGGATTTCGCCATGCACCTGACCGTGCTCGCTGAGGGTGAACATGGCGTTCTCGCCGTCGCCGATCACACTGCCCTCGATACGGCCGTCCACGTGCAGGGCGCCGC
This sequence comes from Rhodanobacter sp. AS-Z3, assembly GCF_029224025.1. Taxonomy (NCBI): domain Bacteria; kingdom Pseudomonadati; phylum Pseudomonadota; class Gammaproteobacteria; order Lysobacterales; family Rhodanobacteraceae; genus Rhodanobacter; species Rhodanobacter sp. AS-Z3. Next base: position 372,100 of record NZ_CP119392.1, on the reverse strand, counting down.
TGAATTGCACGTCGCCGCGAATCGAGGTGCCGCGTGCAATCAGGCTGGTTTCGTTGTTGCGAGTCGCCTGCTCATTGCGGTCTTTGCGTCTACGGTTGAGCATCGTGGTCCCCTTGGGCAGTCGTGATGTTGCCGCTCAGTGCGTCGCCCCAGGCGACGGTACGGTTGACCGCGTCCCCGTCGGCGGGCTTCACGGTGATACGCAGTCGCGTCGGGCGGAAACCCGCCGGCAGCACGATGGTGCCGTGCAACTGCTGGAAATAGGTGAACTGGAACGGGATGCCATCCTTCTGCGCGGCATCGCCCAACTCGGGCCAGTCCAATCGGGCGACCTTGTCACCGCGCAGCCCTTCCACGCTGACAGTCGCATGGCCGGAAAGCTCGTCGCCGCGCTTCGCATTCTGGGTCAGGCTGAGGCTGAGGTTCCAGCCACGTGAACCGACGATCGGCTGCAGCTTCACTTCCTGCAGCTTCAGTCCTTGCCGCTGGGCATCGCCACCGACCAGTCGCGCATAGAACCCAAGGTCCGCGCGCAGCCCGCTGAGTTCTTCCTCGCGCTGCGCCAACGTGCCACGCAGCGAACGCGTGGCTACGTCAGTAACCTGGGCCGAGCGTTGCAGGTTGGCAAGCTGCTGCTTCAAGTCGTCGATCTGGGCCAGCAGGGCGCGTTGCTGCTTGCTCTCCACGGCGGCCGGCGCATTGCCATGCCGGTTGAACGCCGTCACCACCAAGCCAACCGCCAGCAGACTGCCCAGCCACGCCAGACCCAGCCACCACCAATGTCGGCGATGGCCGGTGTCGTCGTGTCGACGCACGACGAAACGCGGTGGTGGTCGTGAAGCCATGCAGTGGCATCCGGGGAAAACCCAAGGTATAGCCGCCGCGTGACGGAAGCGTCAAGGAACGGGAGCACGAATCGCGTGATCTCCCGCTTGCAGCAGTGGGCTTCAGCTCGCCATCTTGCTTTGCAGGTAGCGCTCCGCGCCGATGTCCTTGATCAGGCTGAACTGAGTCTCCAGCCAGTCGATGTGTTCTTCCTCGTCATGCAGAATGTCTTTGAACAGATCGCGGCTGATGTAGTCGGCGATGCCTTCGGCGTGCGCAATCGCCTCGCGCAGGTCCTTCACCGCGGCCAGCTCCAGATCCAGGTCGCCCTGCATCGACTCGATCGCGTTCTCGCCGATGCGCAGCTTGCCCAGGTGCTGCAGGTTCGGCAGGCCGTCGAGGAACAGGATGCGTTCAATCAGGTGATCGGCGTGCCTCATCTCCTCGATCGACTCCTTGTATTCGTGCGCGGCCAGCTCGGTATAGCCCCAATCCTTGAGCATGCGGCAATGCAGGAAATACTGGTTGATCGCGGTCAGCTCGTTGTAGAGCACCTTGTTCAAAAACTCGATGACCCTGGCATCACCCTTCATGGCTTCCACTCCAATCGAAAACTTCCCCGACTATACAAACTCTGTGCCGCCAGTGAGGGAATGAGAATGGAACGCCGTTGATCCAGCATGCGGAGCAGGCTCCGGCCGGATCAAGAGGAACGCGATGGGAAAGACTCAGGCGCTGACGAGCGGCAGCTGGCAGATGACCTGCGAGCGTGCCTGGTCAAACGTGGCGCGTGCTTCGCTGTCACAACTGCCGCAGCAGTCCGAACAACCGGTGCGCGCCTGCAACTCGGCAAACGTCTGCACGCCAGCCGCTGCTTCGCGGCGGATGTCGTGATCGGTAACGGCATTGCACATGCAGATATACATGCAGCGCATGAGAACGCGAATGCGAATGATTGTCAACAATCAGTCTGCGACCAGTACTCTGATATTCAGCCAGCGAATTCAGGCCACCGCGCGTCCGCTCGGTGGTGTGGATGGCGTGCCGGCTTCGTCGCGCGGCGGTATGGTGCCCAGTTCAACGCTGAACAAATTCTCCACCAGCGGCGCGAAATGGCGCAGCGCGCGCTCATACACTTCGCGCTTGAAGTTCACCACGTGGGCCGCGGGGTACCAGAAATCCACCCAGCGCCAGATGTCGAACTCCGGCTTGTCGCAAGCGTCCAGCTTCAGCGACTCCTCGCCACCCACCAGCTTCAGCAGAAACCACACCTGCTTCTGGCCAATGCACGTCGGCCGCTGGTGATGGCGCACATACCGGTTGGGCAGGCGGTACTTCAGCCAGCCGTGGGTGGCGGTGATCACCTCTACGTGGTGCGCCGCCAGCCCGGTTTCTTCTTCAAGCTCGCGGTACATCGCCTCCAGCGGCGTCTCATCCGTGCGCATGCCGCCCTGCGGAAACTGCCAGCCATCACGATTGACCCGGCGCGCCCAGAACAGCTGCCCGTCTGCGTTCAGCAGCACGATGCCGACATTCGGACGGTAGCCATCTACATCAATCATGTCGCCTCCTGCAGCCAAACGGCGCGGTAATCCTGCCAACCACACCCAAGCCCTGAAGCCGATTCAACCACAGCCCGCGAACCAGCAGCAAGCTGCCGACTTGAACGAACGCGTCCTTCCCACTACACTTCCGCGCCCCGGCGGTGATCCTTTCGATCCAGCCCGGCGGTTATCCAAATGGCTATGTAGCTCAGCTGGTTAGAGCGTGGCACTCATAATGCCGAGGTCGGTGGTTCGAGTCCACCTATAGCCACCAAACATCTCAGTGGAACATTGACGCCGCTCGGCAGACCTTGCAACAGCACAGGTGCCGGGCTCTTTGGCTAGTCACTGGGCCACTTCAGCCCATGTAGCCAGCCATTGTTTACGGTAGGTATGACGGTAGATGGCCGCGGTCAGATCGCGTTTCGCTCATCCCGGTCAACACCTTGTCGCTTGGCGATCTCGTGCAGGCTCTCGTTGGTTCACTGCGACGCAGCCAGAAACAATCTGAGCTCGTGTTCCCGGTCGCTCAGTCGCTCAGCGGGGAAGCCCGGGGTCGGGGAGGCACAAAGACTGGCCCCGCGAATTCCTCGCGATGATGTAAATGAGCCCTTTGACGATCTTCCTCCACTCGGGCTGCATCAGTTTCCAGGAGCTCCATGCCGCGATGGATAACCATCCGGCCGGACCAATCACGAATGCGATGCTGCTGGACAAGCCTGCGTAGAAAGCAAAGGGCAGGGTGACGCCCACCGCGTGGGTCAGAAATCCCAGCGCTGTCGTCGATGCCAGATAAACCCCAAACCCGGATGCCTGTGCGGCGCCCATCATGGCCATTGACGTCATGGGTCCGGAAAAGCTCTGCCCCTTGAGCTTGACCCCACCAACGATTGAGTCAACGTCAACCAGCGTCGCGAAGAAGGTCACCCGCTCGCGCGGCTTCATTCCCTGCAGCGCCTCGATGATCACCGCTTGAGACAGGAACACCTCCTTCTCGGCCGTGGACGCATTCATTTCAAAAGCCTTTAGATGCTGACAGGCGCCATCAAGCAGTTCTTCAAACGACGGTGTGGACCGTAGCGAGTCTGCGGTGACTCGCGTGCCATCCTTGCGCAGTTTCGCCCATGTGTTCTTGCTGGCGGCCTCGGCTTCCGCGCCTACCTTGGAGTGAAAGAGCCACTTCAGTCCGCAAGCCAACGAGTCGGCACTCACGGCGCCCTTGATCTCAAGCAGCGAGGCAAGATTCTTCAGATCACCCTCCTGCCACCCGGAAAGTGATTCGACGACGCTGGTCATGCCCATTCCTCAGATGATTGGCGGAGCTTCGGCTCCTATCTGCGTTGGATGCAGCTCGCGCATCGCAGCTGACTGCCCGCACGGTGGTAATTTAGCGGGTACCTGTTCTGTCGCTCCGAGACTACTGCACCGCATGAACCAAACCTCCCTTTCCGCCCTCATCTGGTCCGTCGCCGATCTGTTGCGCGGTGATTACAAGCAATCCGAATACGGGCGGGTGATCCTGCCGTTCACCGTGCTGCGTCGTCTGGATTGCGTGCTGGCGTCGACCAAGCCGGCGGTGCTGGCCGAGTTCGAGGCCAAGACCAAGACGGGTCTGAACCCCGATCCATTCCTGCTGCGCAAGGCGAAGCAGTCGTTCTACAACACCTCGCCGCTGGATCTGCCCAAACTGCTGGGCGATCAGGACCACATCCGCCAGAACCTCTACAGCTACATCCAGGGCTTCTCGCCCGAGGCGCGCGACATCTTCGAGCGCTTCGACTTCCATGCGCAGGTCGAGCGGCTGGCCAAGGCCGACCTGCTGTACCTGGTCACCGAGAAGTTCGCCAACTTTGATCTGCATCCGGACGCGGTAGACAACGCGCAGATGGGTCTGGTGTTCGAGGAGCTGATCCGCAAGTTCGCTGAGCTATCCAACGAAACCGCCGGCGAGCACTTCACCCCGCGCGAAGTGATCCGCCTGATGGTCAACCTCATCTTCATCGAGGACGATGACGTGCTGGCCTCCGGCAACGCCGTGGTACGCACCATCTACGATCCCACGGCAGGCACCGGCGGCATGCTCTCGGTCGCCGCCGAGCACTTGCTGCAGCACAACCCCGCCGCGCGGCTCACCCTGTTCGGGCAGGAGTTGAACGACGAGTCCTACGCCATCTGCAAGGCCGACATGCTGATCCGCGGGCAGGACGTGTCCAACATCATCGCTGGCAACACGCTCAGCGAAGACGGCCACGGCGGGCGCAAGTTCGACTACATGCTGTCCAACCCGCCGTTCGGCGTGGAATGGAAGAAGGTCGAGAAGACGATTCGCAGCGAGCACGAACAGAAAGGCTTCGATGGCCGCTTCGGCCCCGGTCTGCCACGCGTGTCCGACGGTTCCATGCTGTTCCTGCTGCACCTGATCGCCAAGATGCGCCCGGCCGTCGACGGCGGCAGTCGCTTCGGCATCGTGCTCAACGGCTCGCCGCTGTTCACCGGTAGCGCCGGCAGTGGCGAGTCCGAGATCCGCCGCTACGTGCTGGAGAACGATCTGGTGGAAGCCATCATCGGCCTGCCCACCGACATGTTCTACAACACCGGCATCGCCACCTACGTGTGGATTCTCTCCAACAAGAAGCCCGACGACCGCAAGGGCACCGTGCAACTGATCGACGGCAGCAGCTTCTGGCAGAAAATGCGCAAAAGCCTCGGCAGCAAGCGCAAGGAAATGAGCGACGAACACATCGCCACCGTCACCCGTCTGTTCGGTGACTTCGCCGAAGCCGAACTGGCCAACGTGTTCGATGCTAACGGCAAGGAAGTGGGTCGCCAGGTGATCGCCGCCGCCGAGTTCGCACTCGAACCACCGGAAGGCGGCAAGCTGAAAGTCGCGCCGCTGGCGCGCATCTTCAAGAACGAGGATTTTGGCTACACCACGATCACCGTCGAGCGGCCGCTGCGCGATGAGGCCGGTAACATCGTGCTTGGCCAGAAGGGCAAGCTCAAAGGCAAACCGCAGCCGGATAGTTCATTGCGCGACACCGAGAACGTGCCGCTGGGCGAGGACATCCAGGCCTACTTCGAACGCGAAGTGCTACCGCATGCGCCCGACGCGTGGATCGACGAAGCCAAGAGCAAGGTCGGCTACGAGATCCCGTTCAATCGCCACTTCTATGTGTTCGAGCCGCCGCGTGATCTGCATGCGATCGACGAAGAGTTGAAGGCGGTGTCGGCGCGAATCATGGCGATGCTAGGGGAGTTGGCTGAATGAGCCACTTCATCGAAGCCACGCTCTCAACGGCGTTGGTCAACGCGCCCGTAGTCATTCCCGTGAAAGCAGGAATTCAGTGGCTTTGCGCTTTGTGGTGCATGCGATGAGCTTGCCAAGGTATGCGGATTACAAAGACAGCGGAGTGGCTTGGATTGGTGAAGTGCCCGCACATTGGATGCCGTACAAAGTGAGGGAGTTCACCCAGTTCTGCGGAGGCGGCACGCCGAGTCGCGACAACCTGGCGTTCTGGAACGGAGATATTCCGTGGGTCTCGCCGAAGGATATGAAGTTCGAGAGGATCAAGGGTGCAGAGGAGTGCATCACCGACGAGGGGTTATCGAGTAGCTCATCCTCACTCGTCGATCCAGGACGATTGCTCATGGTCGTCCGCTCGGGAATCCTAAAGCACACGATTCCGGTAGCTATCAATGATGTGCCGGTTGCTCTGAATCAAGACATGAAAGCTCTTCGTTTTTCCGAGCAGTTGGCGACCAGTGACTTCTTCCTACGATGGGTTCAGGGATTGAATGACGTACTTTTGCTTGCATGGGCAAAGCAGGGCGCGACAGTCGAGAGCATCGAGCACGCTTACCTTGCTGGGACAATAGTCCCGCTGCCTCCATTACCTGAGCAATCAGTCATCGCCGCCTTCCTCGATCGCGAGACCGGCAAGATCGATGCGCTGATTGCCGAGCAGGAAAAGCTGCTGACGCTGCTGGCCGAAAAGCGCCAGGCCACCATCTCTCACGCCGTCACCCGCGGTCTCAACCCCAGCGCCCCGATGCAAGACTCCGGCGTGCCGTGGCTGGGCGAAGTGCCGGCACATTGGTATGTACTGCGTTTGGCGTCGGTCTACAGAGAGATCGCAGAACTTGGAAATGACGAGCTTCCCATTCTCAGTGTTTCAATTCACGACGGCGTTTCCGACAAAGAACTGGGTGACGCCGAAATGGATCGCAAGGTCACCCGAAGCGACGACAGGTCAAAGTACAAGCGCGTCGCTCCGAACGACCTTACGTACAACATGATGCGGGCTTGGCAGGGTAGCTTCGGAACGGTGATGGTTCACGGGCAGGTAAGCCCGGCATACGTAGTGGCCAGACCTCTTGGTGAAATTCGCACGATGTTTGTCGAGCAGCTGTTGCGCACGCCGCAAGCAATCGAGCAAGTTCGCCGCTATTCGCGCGGAATCACGGAGTTCCGTCTACGTCTGTATTGGGAGGAATTCAAGAACATCCGTATAGCCGTGCCCCCGGTGGCGGAGCAGGACGAAATCCTTTCTGCCGCTACCAAGGAAATCGCAGACTTCAACAAGCTGACCGGTACTGTTGAACGCGCCATTATTTTGCTCAAGGAGCGCCGCAGCGCCCTGATTGCCGCCGCCGTCACCGGGAAGATCGATGTGAGGCATGTCGCATGATCCATTTCATCGCGGAGGCTCAAGGGCTCTGGTACGAGGGAAGCCAGTCCTGGCTGCAGCGAATTCAGGGCCATCCGATCATTCTCCCCTTCGCCGTCTTGGGAAAGCCAGTAGGCCAAGAATTACTGTTCCTTGAAGACTATTTCAACTCCGCAACACGTATTCGGCGAGGGCGGCTGTTCGAGAAGGACATGCGCAATAGCTGGCCAGCCGATGTTGTCTCGCGTTTCCCCAATCGCGATCTGCACAACAATGTGAATCGTTTCGACGTCAATCGTTCGTACAAGACGGCAGATTTCCAGATAGGTGTTGGAGATGAAGTTGAACTCGGAGACAACGGCGCAAGGTCACGTTGGATCGTTGTTCTCTCCGAGAAAGCGGGTCTTGAGGGGTACTACGTCACGCTCAAGTCGAAGACGTTCTTCGGCGTTCTTCCTGAGCTACTTCCTGATCAGATTCCGGAGTCCAATCGACATGATGTGCTGGGATCGATGGACGCGGTTGTTGATGCGGCTTCGATTCAGGCGCCTCAATCCGTCATTGATGCCTGCCGCAATGCGGCATGCCATCTGATCAGCGCAAAGTTTCCTGCGTCCAACCCAGGTGGCAAGCAAGACCTTGGCAAACTTGTTGGCTGGCTCGCGAAAAACGAGAGAGAGTCATGTGGCTCCGCCGGCAACCTGATCAACAGCTTGCATAGTCGCGCGAAGGCCAATGCCGCAGCTAGTCGTGGGACGCGACCCGTCTCCAGGCGAGATGCAGAGTTGGCAGTGAATTCACTCGCATTTTTATTGCAAGACTTTGGATGGGGAAAGGAATGAGTGACATCCAGCTATTTCGCTTGAGCAGCACAACTGCTGTCGAATTGTCCGGCCGTGCGGCGGCAGTCGAGAAGCATTTGCAGTCCATGATCGAGGCGCAGATGCCGACCTTCCTCGGCGTACGCTTTCTCGCCACCGAGTACACCACCGGCAAGACGCACAAGGGCCGCATCGACTCGCTGGGGCTGGACGAAAATGGTTGCCCTGTGATCATCGAGTACAAGCGACATACCAACGAGAACGTGATCAACCAGGGGCTGTTCTACCTTGATTGGCTGATGGATCACCGTGCCGAATTCCAGTGGCTGGTGATGGAGAAGCTGGGCAAGGATGTAGCTGAGCAGATCGACTGGGCCGGCACGCGTCTGCTATGTATCGCCGCCGACTTCACCCGCTACGACCAGCACGCCGTGCAGCAAATTCCGCGCAATATCGAACTGATCCGCTACAAGCTGTTCGCCGATGACTTGTTGCTACTCGACCTGGTCAACAGTGTCAGCGTGGACGACGCCACCGCGGCCAAGGCTGACATCGGTGGCTCGACGACGTTGGCGAAGAGCAAGCCGGTCGGCAAGGACAAGACGGCGGAAGAGCAACTGGAACACGCGCAACCCGAAATCCGCGCTATGTACGAAGCGTTGTCCGGGCAGCTGCTGGCGCTGGGCGAGGATGTGCAAGAAAAGCATTTGAAGCTGTACGTCGCGTTCCGTCGACTGAAGAACTTCGCCTGCGTGATTCCCTACAAGGACAAGTTGCTGGTCATGCTTAAGCTGGATCCCGATACGGTTGCGCTGGAGAATGGCTTCAGCCGCGATGTGCGCAATATCGGCACGTGGGGCACCGGTGACCTTGAACTGTGTCTGCGAAGCATGGCGGATTTCGAGCGAGCCAAACCGCTGATTGAGCGTAGCTACGGCGAAAGCTGAGGCCGATGGGCGGAGAGATTTTCACGCCGTATGGCCCTGATCTGCGCAAGAAGAACGCAAGCGGCCTGCCGCTCTGCGCCTGGTTTGTTTGATGGCTATTTGACAGCGCGGAGGCGGGAGCCAAGTCCGGCAGGGAAAATGACCATGAACCAGTCGCTTGCAGACAAATTTGCGTGCACTGGTTATTTGATGGCTGCTTGATGCGGCTGGCTCTCTCTTTATTGTTGTAGTAATGTTTCTACATTCATCGCCATGGGAGTCGACCATGACCATCACCACGTTATCCAGTCGCGAGTTCAATCAGGACACCAGTGGCGCCAAGAAGGCTGCCAGGCGGGGGCCGGTGTTCATCACCGACCGCGGTCAGCCGGCGCATGTGTTGCTGAGCATCGAAGACTACACGCAGCTCGCCGGCCATCAGGCGAATATCGTCGAGTTGCTGGTGATGCCGAAAGGCGACGCCATCGATTTCGATCCCCCGCGGATGCGTGACAAGCTGATTCGCGCGATTGAGCTGGGCTGATGTACCTGCTCGACACGAATGTGGTTTCCGAGCTGCGCAAGTCCCACCCGGACAAACAAGTGAAGCGCTGGGCCGCCAGCGTGTCGACCGCCAGCTTGTACCTGTCTGTCATCAGTGTGATGGAGCTGGAAACTGGCGTGTTGCGCATCGAGCGGCGTGATGCACGGCAGGGTGCGGCGCTGCGTCACTGGCTGGACAAACAGCTGTTGCCTGCCTTTGCCGGTCGGGCGTTGCCGATTGATACCGCGATCGCGCTGCGTTGTGCAGTGCTGCATGTGCCCGATCAGATGGCGCATGGCGATGCCTTGATCGCGGCGACGGCGTTGGTGCACGGATTGACCGTGGTGACACGCAACACCTCCGATTTCGAGGCTGCTGGCGTGGCGTTGATCAACCCGTGGTTGGATCAGGCTTGATGGGTGGAGTCTGTTTTCCACCGACAGCGCACTTGCTCCCTGCTTTCAATTCCTCCATATTCGCAATTCGCGAATAGCGAATATTGAGTCCCGTGATGGAATTGAAGCCTCAGGACCTGCTGGTGTTGTTCAAGGTGGCTGCACACCCGCAGCAGCGCTGGACGTATGCGGCGCTGGGCGAAGCCTTGTCGATGAGCGCGTCGGAAGTGCACGCCAGCGTCAAACGCGCGGTCGGTGCCGGCTTGGCCGTGGTGCGTGGTCGCGGCGACTGGTCGCCGGTACGTCCGGCACTTCTGGAATTCGCCCTGCATGGCGTGCGCTATGTGTGGCCGGCCGTGGCCGGGCCGGTGAAGCGGGGTGTGCCTACCGGGTTCGGCGCCGAACCACTGGCCGGCAAGATCACGGCGGTGCCGGGCGAGGCGCCGGTATGGGCACACGCCAGCGGCAGCGCGAAGGGGCCGAGCCTGTCGCCGATCTATCGCACGGCACCACTGGCTGCGTTGGCCGATCCGGCGTTGCACCGCTTGCTTGCCTTGCAGGATGCCTTGCGTGCCGGCCGTGCGCGCGAGCGGACGTTGGCTGCCCAGTTGTTGCCGAAGGAACTGGAGGCCGCGGATGCGGCGTGATGATCCCAACCTGCCGTATCTGCGTCTGGTAGCCGAGGCGCTTGGCGACTTGCGCGAGCAGGTGGTGTTTATCGGCGGCGCAGTCGCTGGACTGCTGGTTACCGACCCGGTGGCAGAGGGCGTGCGCGCCACCCGTGATGTGGATGCGGTGGTCGAGGCGGCGCGTGTGCAGTTTCGTCGTATCGAAGCGCGGATTGCGGAGCGGGGTTTCACGCAAGACATGACTAGCGATGTGATCTGTCGTTGGGTGCATAAGGACTCCGGCGTGCTGTTCGATCTGATGCCGGTGGATGGCGATGTGCTGGGTTTCTCCAACCGCTGGTATCCCTATGCTGTGGCGAGCGCCAAGCAGGTCGAGCTGGCGCCTGGCCTATCCATTCGTCTGGTGAGCGCCGTCGCCTTCGTCGCAACCAAGCTGGAGGCGTTTGCCGATCGTGGTGCGGGTGACATGCTGGGCAGCCACGATCTGGAGGATGTGTTGAACATCGTCGATGGCCGCGAGGAGCTTCCCGATGAATTGCTGGCCGCACCGGCTTTGCTGCAACAGGTTGTGGGTGGGGCGTTCGCGAATCTGCTGGCTCGCCCGGATTTCGCCAACGTGCTGCCGGGCTTGATCGCCGAGCCCGAGCGCGCCGGTATCGTTGAACAGCGTTTGCGCCGTATGAGTGAACCGACAAAAAACTAGAAAGCCGATGCAGTGCCACACGATGGCACGCCGGATCAGGAATCGGGGGATGAATGAATCTGCATAAGGAAATCCATTTCGAGACGGCGATCTGCGAGCACCTTGCCGCTCATGGCTGGCTGTACTCCGATGGCGATGCTGCCCACTACGACCGCAAGCACGCGCTGTATCTGCCCGACCTGCTGGCGTGGATCGAAGCGACCCAGCCGGACAGCTGGCAGCGCCTCGGCAAGACCCATGGCCCGATGGTCGGCGAGCGCATCGCCGAGCGCGTGCGCAAAAGCCTCGATGAGCGCGGCACGCTGGAGGTGCTGCGCCGTGGTGTGGAGATGCTGGGGCTGAAGGAGCCGCTGGCGCTGGTGCAGTTCAAGCCGGCGCTGGCGATCAATCCGGCGATCCAGCAACGCTATGCGGCGAACCGCTTGCGCGTGGTGAGGCAGGTTCGGCATTCACCGAATCATCCGAACGATGCGCTGGATCTGGTGCTGTTCGTCAATGGCATCGCAGTGGCGACAGTGGAGCTGAAGTCTGACTTCACCCAGAGCGTGAACGACGCCGTGGATCAGTACCGGTTCGATCGGCATCCGCAGCCCAAGGGCGGCGTGGCCGAACCGATCCTCGGCTTTCCCGGTGGTGCGCTGGTGCACTTCGCGGTGAGCCAGGCCGAGGTCATGATGACGACGCGACTGGCCGGGCCGACCACGCGTTTCCTGCCGTTCAATCGCGGCAACCACGGCGCGGCAGGCAATGCGCCGAACCCCGCTGGTTTCGCCACGGCGTACTTGTGGGAAGACGTGTGGGCGCGCGACAGCTGGTTGCAGATTCTCGGGCGTTACCTGATCGGCAAGCGCGACGACAAGAAGAACCTCACAGGCGTGATCTTCCCCCGCTATCACCAGCTCGACTCCACGCGAAAGCTTGTCGCCGATGTGCTGGAGCAAGGCGCCGGCCAGCGTTACCTGATCCAGCATTCAGCAGGCTCGGGCAAGACCAATTCGATTGCCTGGAGCGCGCATTTCCTTGCCGACTTGCACGACGGGGAAAACAAAAAGCTGTTCGACAGCGTGCTGGTGGTGTCCGACCGCAACGTGCTTGATGCACAGCTGCAGGAAGCGATCTTCGATTTCGAACGTACCACCGGCGTGGTGGAAACTATCACCAGTGAGCACGGCAGCAAGAGCGCGCAGCTGGGGCAGGCGCTGAAGGCTGGCAAGAAGATCATCGTCTGCACCATCCAGACGTTTCCGTTCGCGTTGCAGGCGGTGCAGGAGCTGGCTGCGACTGAAGGCAAGTGCTTCGCGGTGATCGCCGACGAGGCGCACAGCTCGCAGACCGGCGAAGCAGCAGCCAAGCTCAAGCAGTTGTTGAGTGCCGAGGAACGGGCCGAGCTGGAGGACGGCGGCGAGATTGATACCGAGACGCTGCTGGCCGCGGGCATGGCCGCGCGTGCCGGCGGCAACAAGGGTCTGACCTACGTGGCCTTCACTGCCACGCCAAAGCAGAAGACGCTGGAGCTGTTTGGCCGGCCCGGTGCGGACGGCCTGCCGCAGCCGTTCCATGTGTACTCGATGCGTCAGGCAATCGAGGAAGGCTTCATTCTCGATGTGCTGAAGAACTACACGCCGTACAAGCTGGCTTTCCGTCTGGCGCACGACGGCAAGGAGTACGACGAGTCGCAGGTCGAACGCAGTGCGGCGATGAAGGGAATCATGCAGTGGGTTCGCCTGCACCCCTACAACATCGCGCAAAAGGTGCAGATCGTGGTGGAGCACTACCGCGAGAACGTGCAGCCGCTGCTCGACGGCAAGGCCAAAGCGATGGTGGTGGTCGGCAGCCGCAAGGAGGCGGTGCGCTGGCAGAAAGCGATCCGCGGCTATATCGAGCGACAGCACTACCAGCTGGGTGTGTTGGTGGCGTTCTCCGGTGAGGTGAATGATCCGGAGAGTTTCCCTGCACCGGTGAGCGAAACCAGCGCCGACTTGAACCCGGGTCTGAAGGGTCGCGATATCCGCGATGCGTTTGCCCAGCCGGACTATCACCTGCTGCTGGTTGCCAACAAATTCCAGACCGGCTTCGACCAGCCCTTGCTGTGCGGCATGTATGTAGACAAGATGCTCGGCGGCATCCAGGCGGTGCAGACCTTGTCGCGATTGAATCGCGCGCATCCGGGTAAAGACACCACCTACATCCTGGACTTCGTCAACGACGCGGCGGAAATCCTCAAGGCGTTCAAGACCTACTACGCCACCGCCGAACTGGAAGCGGTCACCGATCCGCACCTGGTTTTCGACTTGCGCGCCAAGCTCGATGCCAGCGGCCACTACGACGACTTCGAGGTCGATCGTGTGGCGCAGGTAGAGACCGATCTGCACGGAACGCAGGCGCAGCTGAGCGCCGCGATTGCTCCCGTCGCACAGCGGTTGCTGACTCGTTACAAGACCGCGCAGCAGGCGCGGTCGAGCGCACCGGCGGACGGCGACGACAAGGCGGCCGAGGCGAGCAAAGACACACTGGACGCGCTGGTGTTGTTCAAGAACGACATGGGCGCCTACGTGCGCCTGTATGCGTTTCTGTCGCAGGTATTCGATTACGGCAATACCGATATCGAAAAACGCTTCATCTTCTACAAGCGGCTGATCCCCCTGCTGGAGTTTGGCCGCGAGCGTGACACCGTGGATTTGTCGAAAGTGGTGCTGACCCATCACACCGTGCGCAGTGCGGGTCGGCAGCCGATGAACCTCCAGGACGACGGTAAGGGTGGCTACAAAATTCCGGCCATGGACGCAGTCGGTAGTGGCGCGTTGCAGGACAAGCAGCACGCCTTGCTGGCCGAGATCATCGAGAAGGTCAATGGTCTGTTCGAGGGACAACTGACCGACGACGACCAGTTGGTCTACGTCAACGGCGTGCTCAAGGGCAAGCTGCTGGAGAACGAAACCCTGGTGCAGCAGGCCGGCAACAACAGCAAGGAACAGTTTGCCAACTCACCCGACCTGAAGCATGCGTTGATGCAGGCGATCATGGATGCGCTGGAGGCACATTCAACCATGAGTACCCAGGCGCTGGGTTCGGAGCGGGTGCGCAATGGCCTGAAGGACATACTGCTGGGTCCGGCACAACTGTATGAAGCCTTGCGGGCCAAATCCGAGGTAGCTCAGCCAGGCCGTGCGGCCTCGTAGCTGGATTTGTGGCTGAGCGTTGGACGGGGACCCATCAAGTCGGGGTAGCGCGGCTCTCTATCAAATCCTGGATGCTCGCGGGCTTGTTCAGAGGCAAGCCGCTTCGTATCGGACATCATCAACCCCGGATAAGTTGAGTTGCGCATGGCGCGCGTCCAGCGGCCTCCGCTTTATCGCTGCCGGCGAGGCCTTTGTTGCGAAATCACGCCGGCGTAGCGTCCGCCGCCAGCTTCTGTTCCCACGCCAGCGCCGTGCGCACGATGAAATCCAGATCATCGTGCCGCGGGGTCCAGCCGAGGCGTTCGCGCAGGCGGTCGGCGCGGGCAATCAGCATGGGGGGGTCGCCGGCGCGGCGCGGTTGTTCGATCACGGTCAGTGCGCGTCCGCTGATCCGCTGCACGGCGTCGATGACTTCGCGCACGCTGTAGCCGTGGCCGTAGCCGCAATTCAGGGTGAGTGATTCGCCGTCGGCGCGAAGGTGATCGAGCGCGCGCAGATGGGCGGCGGCAAGGTCCTCGACGTGGATGTAGTCGCGAATGCCGGTGCCGTCGGGGGTGTCGTAGTCCGTGCCGAAGATGGACAGGCTGGGTCGCTTGCCGACGGCATGTTCACAGGCAACTTTGAGCAGCAGCGTGGCGTGGGGCGTGGACTGGCCGATGCGGCCCTGCGGGTCGCAGCCGGCGACATTGAAGTAGCGAAGGATCACGTATTGCATCGCGCCGGCGGCGCCGAGGTCGCGCAACATGGTCTCGGACATCAGCTTGGACATGCCGTACGGATTGATCGGCTGTAGTGGCGTGTCCTCGTCGGCGATGCCGCTGGTGGGCATGCCGTAAACGGCGGCGGTCGACGAGAACAGGAATCGGCGCACGCCGGCGTCGACGCAGCAGGCCAGCAGGTTGCGTGTCTTGCAGGTGTTGTTGCCGTAGTACTTGAGCGGATCACGGACCGACTCGGGTACCACCGTGTGCGCTGCGAAGTGCAGCACGGCGCTGATCCGGTGTTCACTCAGCACGCGCGCGACCAGCGCTTGGTCGCCGACATCGCCAACGACCAGTTCGGCGCTACCCACGGCTTCGCGAAAACCACTGGTGAGATTGTCGAGTACGACCACCCGCTCGCCACGTTCGGTGAGCTGCTGGACGACGTGGCTGCCGATATATCCGGCGCCGCCGGTGACGAGGATGGTATTCATGCTGATGTGCTCATGTGCGGGACCGGAACGGTGAGGGTTCGTTCAAAGACACGGGCACCGAAGGCGCGGGCGATATGGGCTTTGAACTCGGCATACGACTCATAGCCGAGCGACGAGTGTAGTCGTCAGCCACTGCCGAAGGCGATGTGGTCCTGCCGCGCTTCGCAACAGCGGTGCTTACAGCGCGAAGACGACAGCCGCTGCGCTGCGGGTTACTTGACCAGTACCGACAACCTGGCCGCTGGTTTCCAGCAAATAGCCGCTGCGAGAAAACGAACCGCGTGGCGCTGCTGGCAAGCTGCGAGCCCAGCCATTCGGTGCTGCGGCCGGTGGGTGTTGCAGGAACTGCTCAACGTGCCCGCATCTGCCTTGGCTTGGAAGTTGCCAGCCTTGTTGAAATGGCGGGCCGGGTATCCGCAAACCCTGGGGGTGGGCTTCTGAAGCAAGTCTTCAAGTCGTCGTCGCATTCCATACGTGCCGGTGTGGCGCTCACGCGATCGATTCTGCGGTGCCCGCCAGGGTCAGGCAGGCTCGATCCTGCGTGGCCAGGCCGAACTTCGCCGGTCCAACGGCCCAGGCTTCCTGAATGGAATGGAGAAACGCGTCTTGCCGGTGCAGCATGAAGTGGTCAGGAAGTGACCTTGCCAGCTACAACGTGACAATTTGCCACGCATGTTGCGCCTCACGACGGCGGTGACGCGAAGGCTGGACCTGAACGAGCCCAGCTCTGAACCGTGTGAAGGCCGCGGGTGAAGCCTGGTGAAGCTCTCGCTCGGGGAGGCTCCGGCGAAAACGCCGGTGATCATGGGCGTCCACCCGGTGGGCGGCTGAATCGTTGACGATTTCAGGAATTCACTCGTGTGAGATCCGCCTTTTGTCTTCCCGTGGCCGCCGCGCGGCCGGATTACTGGGGCGAGGCTGAGCGAGTCTTCGGCCAGGCCGCTTCCAAGTTCGGGCATGTTTCGTGCTTTATCACCTCCACCTTTTCATAAACCTGAACTCGGTCACACTTCGTGATAACGTAAGCGGCTGTTTTGCGAAGCGGTGGACTGACAGAAGGACTCGTCAGAAAGAGGAGTGCGATGTGAATCGAATGTTCCGACAGGGAGCGGTCCGTTGGCAGCTGCTGCTCGTGGTAATCGAGTTTGGGCTGCTGGAGGCGTGTATTCACGCCGCCTTGAGGATACGTTTTTGGGGAGACGCGAACGCGCAAGAGGTGTTTGGCGCAAGCCTGCACTGGCGTTCGCTGCTGGTGGCGGGGGTGCTGATTTTCTCCATGGCGTCGCTGGGCCTGTATCAGGTTCATCTGCGTGCGGGCTGGCTGGGCCGGCTGAGCCGACAGGGCGTGGCTTTCCTGCTGGGCGGCATTTCGCTGACCGTGTTGTATTACCTGTTTGCGCCGGCCTACCTTGGTCGTGGCGTGCTGATTCTGGCGTTGCTGCTGGGCTACGTCGTGGTGGCGTTGTGGCGAATACTGTTCCTGAGCCTTGTAGACGCTGACTTGTTCAAGCGTAGCGTCATCATGCTTGGTGCCGGCGAACGTGCTGCTGAAGTCATCCGCATGATGCGCCGCAAGTCCGACCAGCGTGGATTCAAGATTCTCGGTTGCATACCTGTCGGCGACGACCCGGTATGTGTTTCCGTCCCGTTGCTGGGGCACCCGGACGAGGCGCTGTTCGAGTGGGCGACTCGGCACGGCGTCGAGGAAATCGTGGTGGGGCCGGATGACCGGCGCGGCACCTTGCCGATCGGCGCGCTGCTGGAATGCAAGCAACGTGGCATCGCGGTGACCGAACTTGCCGATTTCTTCGAACGTGAAGCCGGCAAAATCAAGATGGATCTCACCAATCCGTCGTGGTTGGTCTTTTCCGAAGGCTTCAGCATTTCGATGTCGCGTCGACTGACCAAGCGCACCTTTGACGTGTGTGTCGCGTTGCTGGTGTTGCTCATGACGTGGCCATTCATGCTGTTGACGATGCTGGCGATCCGGCTGGAGTCAGGTCGCGGCGCGCCCATTCTGTATCGCCAGGAGCGTGTCGGGGAGAACGGCAAACCGTTTCAGGTGATCAAGTTTCGCAGCATGCGTACCGACGCCGAACTCGATGGTGTGGCGCGTTGGGCCACCAAGGACGACGATCGGGTAACGCGGGTGGGGCGATTCATCCGAAAGGTGCGCCTGGACGAGTTGCCGCAGCTATGGAACGTGTTGCGTGGCGACATGAGTATCATCGGCCCGCGCCCGGAACGGCCGCATTTTGTCGACGACTTCAACATTCGCATTGGGTATTACTGGCTACGACATTGCGTCAAGCCGGGGCTGACTGGTTGGGCGCAGCTGCGCTATACCTACGGAGCCTCCGTGGAGGATGCCGAGGAAAAGCTGAAGTTCGACCTGTTTTACGTGAAGAACCAGAATCTGGTGTTCGACCTGACCATTCTCATCCAGACGGTGGAAGTGGTGCTGTTCGGACGCGGCGCCCGCTGAAATTTAGGAGAAGAGCAGTGAAATCGTTATCGAGAAACTTTGTTCTCTGGCTGGCCATGGCGGCAGGTCTTGTGTTGCTTGCCGGTTGCAGCACGGCGCCCCTGCCGAAGACGGCGGCATCTGCGGCGCCGCAAGCTGCAGAGCGCTACCTCATCGGGCCGGGCGATTCGCTGGAAATCTTCGTGCGTGACAATCCGACGCTGACCACCACCGTTCCGGTGCGCCCGGATGGGCGCGTCTCGATTCCGCTGGTGCAGTCCATCGTGGCCGCCGGCAAGTCTCCGGAAGAGCTGGGCAAGGATCTTGAAACCGAGTTGGGTCGCTACATCCGCTCGCCGCTGGTGACCGTGATCGTCAAGAGTTTCGTTGGCGCTTACAGCCAGCAGGTGCGTGTTGTCGGGCAGGCGGCCACGCCCAAGGCCGTGCCTTATCGCAGCGGCATGACCGTGCTGGACGTGATGATCGATGTCGGTGGCCTCACCAAATTCGCCGCTGGCAACAGCGCCAAGATCATTCGTCATCTGCCCGACGGCACGGAGCAAAGCATCCCGGTGCGGCTCGGCGAGCTGATGGGTGGCTCGATCAAGAACAACGTCGTCATGCGCCCCGGGGACATCCTGATCATTCCCCAGTCCTTGTTTTGATACGACCAGGCGCGCATGCGCCTGCGGCTGGCGCCCTCGGAAAAGAACGTAATGCAGAACGAATCATTCGATTTACATGAGCTGTTCCAGACCGTGCTGCTGGAGGCACGCGCCGCATGGCGCTACCGCTGGCGTGCACTGGCTGTGGCTTGGTGCGTGATGATTGCGGGCGCCTTGCTTGTTTTCAGCCTTCCCAACAAGTACGAAGCCAGCGCCCAGGTGTATGCCGACACGGATGCGCTGACCAACCCGCTACTGCGCGGGGTTGCGGTGCAGCCGGACGTTCGCGCGCGCCTGGAGGTGGTTACCCATACGCTGCTGTCGCAGCCCAATCTTGAAACGGTAGCGGACAAGACGGGCTTGTCGGTGCGCGTGTCGACGCCGGCCGGCAAGGACGAATTGCTGCTGCGGTTGGGCAAGGCGGTGCAGATAAAGTCCGCGGGTACGCAGAATCTCTACAATCTCAGCTATAACGATTCCGACCCGCAAATGGCCCAGCGGGTCGTGCAGGCGTTTCTGCAGATCCTGATGAACGATACGGTAGGCGCCAATACCGCTTCGACCACCACGGCGCAGAACTTCCTGGAACAGCAGGTTCAGGATTACGGCAAGCGGCTGAGCGAGGCGGAAACCAAGCTCGCCGACTTCCAGAAAGCCAACGTCGGCTTCATTCCGACCCAGGGCGGCAGCAATTACTTCATGCGGCTGCAGGCTGCCCAGACGCAGTTGCAGGCATTGCAGGCCCAGTACGACACGGCCATTTCCAGCCGCGCGACCACGCAGCAGCAGATGCGCGCGATGGCCACGGGTTCTGCATCCTCGGGCATCGATCCGCGCACCCAGGATGTCGACAGTCAGATCGCGACGTACCAGCAGAAGCTCAGCACGCTGTTGCTGAGCTATACCGACGAATATCCGGACGTGATTTCCACGCGCCGCATGATTGCCCAGCTTCAGGCGCGGCGCGCGGCGCTGCAAAAGAATGTCGCCAGTGGTTCGATGATGGGTGTGGCTTCGGACAATCCGGTGTATCAGGAGATGCAGAAGTCGATGTACACCACCCAGGTCAGCATCCAGACGCTGGCTACCCAGATCGCGCTTCAACAACGGCAGATTTCCGATCTCAAGGGCGGGGCAGACCGGATCACCGACGTGCAGGCCACGTTGCAGCAGTTGACCCGCAACTATGACGTCACCAAGAAGCAGTACGACCAGTTGCTGGAGCGTTTGAACACCGCGCAACTGTCTCAGGACGCCACGCAAAGCGGCAACAACCTGAAGTTCCGCGTGATCAATCCACCGCTGGTGCCGTTGCTGCCGGTGAGCCCGAACCGCGGCGTGCTGCTGCTTCTGGTGTTCGCTTTTGCGCTGGCATCTGGTGCCGGGTTTGGGTATCTGCTGCACAAGTTGACGCCGGTATTCACCAGCCTGAGGGATTTGCAGGCGTACGGCAGCTATCCGGTCATTGGCGCCATCAGTTTGATTGTCTCGGGTGCGCGCGGCTGGCGACAGCGTCGTGATGTCATCGGATTTCTTGCGGGGGCGAGCCTGTTGCCCATGGCACTGGCGTTTGCCTTTGTGTTCAATGGCCAGCTTGCGCGCGTGGTGCAGCAATTATTTGTCATGGGTGGCGCATGAGCATCGTCGAGAAAGCAGTCGCAAAGCTTAAAACCCTGCCGGTAGAGTCGTCCGCTCCGATCCCGGATGAGCCCAGGCCGCAGCAAGCCGTGCCGACCGTAGAGCGTGCCCAGGAACGCGCGCGCGAGTCTGCTCAGCCGGTGATCACGGCGGCGCCGTCGCATGTGGATATCAAAGCACTCAAGCGCATCGGCTTGCTTCCGTCGGACGATGAGGCGGAACGCCAGTTGTCGGATGAATTGCGTTCCGTCAAACGTCCGCTGCTTGCCAACGCGATTGGCAAGGGTTCGGAAACGTTTGCCCGCGGCAAGCGAATCATGGTGACCAGTGCCGAACCCGCGGAGGGCAAGACCTTCACCGCGGTGAATCTGGCCTTGAGTCTGGCGCGCGAGACCGACTACGAAGTGCTGCTGGTCGACGGCGACATACCGAAATCCGACGTTACCCACGCCTTCGGGCTCAGCGAAAAGCCCGGTCTGATGGATCTGGTGGCTGACGAAAGCATGGCTCCTGCTGAGGTCATCTTTCGCACCGATGTGCCGAATCTGCTGGTCGTGCCTGCGGGAAAATACCATCCACTCGCCGCCGAACTGTTCCGCAGCAGGCGCATGGAACACGTGCTGGATGAACTGGATGGCCGTAATCGCCGACGCTTGCTGGTTTTTGATTCGTCGCCGCTGCTGGCAACCTCGGAGTCGCAAGTGCTGGCTTCCCATATGGGCCAGATTGTCATGGTGGTGGCAGCCAGCCGCACTCGTCGGCAGACAGTTACCTCAGCGCTGCGCCGCTTGAACGAGCTTCAATACGTCGGCTTGTTGCTCAACATGAGTCGCCTGCCCGCGGCCGAGAGTTACAACAACAGCCACAGCTACTACCTCAAGGCTCTGAAAGGGGGCGCCTAGATGCGCCCGTTAGTGAGGTCCGCATTGTTTTCATCGCTTGTCCTGAGCGGATGGCTGACGACAGCCGCTGCCCAAAGCGTGGGAGCAGACAATCTCGGTGGTCTGAATTCCGCTCAGGATGGCTCCGTCTCAGACGCCGGCGACGTACCTGTGGGTGTGATTCCGCAACCGAGTGCCGAATCGCCAGGTATGGTTGCGGGCATCACGTTGGGCGAACTTTATACCGATAACCTGACACTCGCGGCCAACGGTTCGCCGCAACAATCAGGTTGGGTTACCCAGGTGCAGCCGTTCTTCAAGTGGGCGCGAAGTGGTCCGCGACTTTCCGGCATGCTTGACTACAAGATGACCGGCTATCTCTACGCAGGTCAATCCCGCTCCAATCAGTTGGCTCACGATCTGAAAACCCGCGCAACCCTGGCCGTTGTTGAACAACATTTGTTTGTCGACGGCATGGCCAGCTATCGACGCGAGCTGATCAACAACGAACTGGCGAGCGGGCAAGGCACGTTCTTTCTGAACAACAACAGCGCCAATGTTGCCACGGCCTCGCTCAGTCCCTACTGGATTCAGGATCTCGGCAATGTTGGCGTGGCAACCTTGCGCTACACCTTTGGTCGCGTGATGTATGACAGTCACGGCATTCCCCAACAAGGCGCCGGCCTGCTGAACGGGCTGACCGATATCACCAGTCAGGGCGTGCAGTTCAACCTGGTGAGTCCCGAGTCTCAAACCCTGGGCTGGAACATTGGCTATTCCGACCAGCGCATCGATCCGGATGTCGGCAACAGCTTCGAATATGCCCTGGCCAAGCTGGGCACCTCCTGGCAAATCAGCAACGCCACCAGGTTGCTCGCCGACGTGGGCAAGGAAACCCGGTTCCTGCCCGATGGCACGTCGCGAAAATGGGGTGCCAGTTTCTGGGATGCCGGCTTCAGCGTATCGAACACGCGCGACCATCTGAAATTGCTGGTCGGACATCGGTTTTACGGACGCAGCTACGAGTTTTCGTGGACGCGCTCGGCAGCGTTGCTGACAACCATGGTCAGCTATGTGGAACAGCCCACCGATCTCAGCCAGCAGTTGCTGGGACAAAACCTCGCACAATCGGCTCCACTGTCTACGGGCATCAACGGGCTTCCATCGCTCAGGCAGCAACAGGTTTACCTGATGAAGCGTGGCTCCGCGTCGGTGGGCTATGAAATGCCTACAGGCAGACTGCAAGTCACGCTATACGACGAGCGGCGCACCTACTTCATCCTGGACAACCACCAGGAAAAGGTGGCGAATGGCAATGTCGACTGGCTGTTCAACATCGGACCGTTCACCACGCTGACACCCACCGTGGGTTGGCAGCGGTATCAGTTTGAAGACGGACAGACTCGCTACAACCGCTACGCGCAAGTGGTGCTGGCGCATCAACTGAATCCCAAGAACTTCGCAGCTTTGCGACTGCGTCATGACTCCAACAACGTCAGCTACGCATTGCCGGTTGTGGGCGCGCGCACGTACGGCGCGAACGTGATTTTCCTGCAGTTGACCCATTTGTTCTGAGATCCGTATGTATCAGGCGTTCTACAAACTTCGCGGCAAACCGTTCCAGTTGACTCCGGACGCAGCCATGCTGTTTCCGAGCAAGGGTCACAAGCGTGCCATGTCCTACCTGCTCTACGGACTGGAGCAGGGCGAGGGCTTTGTGATGATTACCGGTGCAGTCGGTACCGGCAAAACGTTGCTGATCCAGAAGTTGTTCGAAGAACTCACCCATCGCAACATAGCCCGCGCGGGTATTGCCTCGGCCAACCTGGATGGCGAGGACATCCTGCCAGCCGTCGCGTCAGCGTTTGACTTGCCCTACGAGGGTCGCAGCAAGGAATCCTTGCTGCAGGATGTGCGGCGGCACCTCATCCGGTTGCGCGGGCGCTATTCGCATGCCTTGCTGGTGGTGGACGAAGCGCAAACGCTCACTTCGACCGCGCTGGAAATGTTGCGCATATTGTCGAATTTCGAGGTTGACGGTCAGGCGTTGCTGCAGGTTTTTCTGATCGGTCAGGCCGAACTGCAGGCCACCATCGTCAACAACCATATGGAACAGTTGCGGCAGCGGATCATTGCCTCGCACAAACTCGATCCGATGGGTGTGGAAGAGTGCCGCGAATATATCCTGCACCGCTTGCATGCGGTGGGCTGGGATCACGACCCGGAGCTGGCACCCGAGATTTTCCCCGGCGTGCATCAGGCAGGTCGTGGTATCCCGCGCAAGGTCAACCTGATCATGGACCGCCTGCTGCTGCACGGGTACCTGGAAGAACTGCACAGCCTGGACCAGACAGCACTCAACGTCGTGCTCGATGAAATCGAGGACGAGATGGCCGACGTGCCACAGACGCTGGAAGGTCCCGTCATCACCCAGCGCCAGGAACCCGAAGTGGTCGCTGCCCCTACCCAGCGCGACGTCGGCTTTACCGAGCTTGATCTCAAGCAACGCAACAACATCCTGTTGCAGTTGATGCATGAGAACATCCAGCTCAGGGAGATGCTGAAAACCGCGCCTGCGTCAGCGTCGTTCAGGGGTGACGAGGCGTCCAACCTCGACGACGGACGATCCAGGCGCAAGCACAAATGAGCTCGCTGTCGCCGCTAGCCGAGCCGATCATCAACGCCATGACGGTGGACGTCGAGGACTACTTCCAGGTCTCCGCTTTCGAAAAATGCATTGCGCGCGAGGATTGGCCGCAATGGCCGGTGCGCGTTGAAGACAATACCCGGCGCGTACTGGATTTGTTCGCGCGTCATCAGGTACACGCGACCTTCTTCATCCTTGGCTGGGTGGCCGAGCGCTTCCCGGCCTTGATGCGTGACATCAACGCAGCCGGCCATGAAGTGGCAAGCCACGGCTTCGGTCACGAGCGACTGACCACGCTGACGCCCGACCAGTTTCGCGACGGAATTGTACGTACGAAGCATTTGCTGGAAGACCTGACCGGTGCTGCGGTGGTTGGTTACCGCGCGCCGAGTTACTCCGTCGGCCCCGGAACCCTCTGGGCCCACCAGGAATTGCGCGAAGCCGGTTATCGCTACAGTTCCAGCATCGTGCCGCTGCATCACGACTTGTACGGCATGCCAGAGGCGCCGCGATTCGCCTTTTTCGCCGAGCCTTCGGGGCTGCTGGAGATTCCGGTAACCACCGCGCAGCGCTGGCGACGCAACTGGCCTTGCGGTGGCGGCGGGTATTTTCGCCTGCTGCCCTACGCGTTGTTCAAGCGCGGCCTGCGTCACGTGAACGAGCAGGAACAAGCTTCGGGTGTGTTCTATTTCCATCCGTGGGAAGTCGATCCGCAGCAGCCGCGCGTTCCGGGCGTCACGCTGAAAAACCGCGTGCGGCACTATCTGAATTTGACGCGCACGGTGCCCCGACTCGAACAATTGATGCACGACTTCCGGTTCGATCGCATGGACCGGATATTTCTCGCCGAAGGGCATGCCGACTATCCCTCGGTGGCGTTGCAGGCCACCGAACGCGGCGCCGACTGAAGGATCAAAGGACATGCTGGATCAAGCGGACGACAGTCGTTCTGCCGACACTTGCGCCATCAAGCGTCTGGGTATCGGTGAAGAAACACGCTGGGATGCATTCGCGCAGAACGCGCCGCAGGCCACGTTTTTCCATCGTGCGGCCTGGCGCAACATCATCGAGCAGCAGCTAGGGCACCGCTGCCACTACCTGTACGCGGAGCGCGACGGCGTAATCACCGGCGTACTGCCGCTGGCGGAAATACGCAGTCGGCTGTTCGGTCACTCGTTGATTTCCACGCCGCTCTGCGTGTACGGCGGCATCGTGGCGGATGACGCGGAGAGTGAAGCGCAACTTACGCGCGCCGCCACTGCGCTGGCCGATGAACTGCGCGTGGACTATCTCGAATTGCGTGATCGTGAGTTGCGCCACGCGGACTGGCCGGTCAAAGAGTTGTACGTCAGCTTCCGCAAGACGATTGATCCGGACCACGAAACGAACATGAAGGCGATCCCGCGCAAGCAGCGCGCGATGGTGCGCAAGGGCATTACGCTGGGCCTTGAGGCTAGGCACGACGCTACGGTTGCCGAGTTCTATCGGGTCTACGCCGAAAGCGTGCGTAATCTGGGTACGCCCGTGTTGTCGCGCAAGTACTACCTGCGCCTGAAAGAAGTCTTCGGCGACGATTGCGAAATTACCGTCGTCACTCATCAGGGACAGCCAGTGGCCGCGGTGATGAGTCTGTACTACCGCGACGAAGTGCATCCCTATTACGGCGGCAGCGTGGCGCGCGGCCGTGATCTGGCGGCGAACGATTTCATGTACTGGTCGGTGATGCAGCGCGCGGTGGATCGCGGCGCGCGGGTGTTCGACTTCGGCCGCAGCAAGCAGGGTACCGGTTCGTATAACTTCAAGAAGCATTGGGGCTTCGAGCCGCAGCCGTTGCCCTATGCCTACCATCTGGTGGGCGCCAGCGAAGTGCCCAATCTCAGTCCCACGAACCGCAAGTACAGCCTGTTCATCAAGGCCTGGCAGCGTCTGCCGTTGCCGGTCAGTTGCGCGGTGGGCCCCTGGCTCGCGCGGGATCTGGTGTAGCGCATGCGCTCGGTACTGTTGCTCTGTCACCGCCTGCCCTGGCCGCCCAGCAAGGGCGACAAAATTCGCTCGTTCCATGTTTTGCGCCGGCTCGCAGAACACTATCGCGTGTACCTCGGCACCTTCGTGGATGATCCTCACGATTGGCAGTACCTTGCGCCGGTCGAGAGCCTTTGCGCCGAGGTCTGTGTGCGACCGTTGTCGCCCTGGTCAGTGCGTTGGCGGGCGCTGGGTTCGTTGCTCCGGGGTGAGCCGCTGACGATCGGCGCTTACCGCGACCGTGTGATGAGGCGCTGGATCGAAGGCCTGTTGGCCGAGCACAAGATTGACTTGGTGGTGTGCTATTCGTCCGGCGTGGCGCCGCTCGTGATGGAACACTCCGAACTGCGGCGGATCATGGATTTCGTCGATGTGGATTCGGACAAGTGGCGGCAATACGCGCACGCCCATCGCGGCGTCAAGCGCATGATTTATCAGCGCGAAGCCAGGCGACTGGCCCAGTTCGAGCGCGCGGTGGCCGAAGCGTTTGACGCCAGCGTGCTGGTCTCGGAAACGGAAGCGGCATTCTTTCGCAAGCAGGTGCCTGGCGCTGCCGCCAAGATCCATGGCATTCCCAATGGTGTCGACGGCGCGTATTGGGACCCCGCGCAGACGCACGCGAACCCTTACCGCTCAGCCGAGCAGGTCGTGGTGTTCGTTGGTGCGATGGATTACCGCGCCAACGTTCACGCGGTGCAATGGTTCGCGCGCGAAGTCTGGCCGCAGGTTATTTCTCGCTGCCCGGGTGCGCGCTTCTACATCGTGGGTAGCAAGCCGACCGCGGCCGTCCATGCCTTGGCGCAGATCGAAGGCATTACCGTGACCGGGCGCGTCGACGATGTACGGCCATACGTGGCACACGCGCATGCCGTAGCGGCGCCGTTGCGTATTGCGCGCGGTATTCAGAACAAGGTGCTGGAAGCGCTGGCCATGGAGAAGGTCGTGCTGGCAACACCGGAAGCGTGGGAGGGCATCGAAGATTTTGAAGGACGGCAGGGTTGCATCAGCGACTCGCCCGCGGACATGGCCACCGAAGCACTGCGTTGGTTGGGCATGCCGGAGATCACGCGCGTGCCGGCGGCCCGCGCACTGGTGCTGTCGCGCTTTGACTGGGTCGGCAATCTGGACACTTACGAACGGGTGCTCGCCGATGCAGTGCCCGCCGCCGCCGTCCATACTGGCGGCACTGCCGGTTTGGAGGTATGCCCGTGAATCACGTGCCGCCCGACAATGCCGCCCGTACCACGGGCATTTCCGGCTGGACCCTGGCCACCGTCGCGTTCGGCCTTGCGGTTGCCGTCTTGCTGTTCTGCTACTGGCAGGCGGTGGTCTCGCTGGTGTCAGTCTGGGATCACGACGGCACCTACCAGTACGCGTTCCTGATTCCGCCCTTGAGCCTGTGGGTAGCGTTCGATCTGCGCGGCAAAGTGCGCGCCCATCCACCCATGCCCAGTGCATGGGGTTTGCTTGCGGTAGCGGGTCTGGTGTTTGTCTGGTACGCCGGCCATCTGCTTGACGTCAATCTTTTGCAGCATGTGGCGATAGTGGCGTTGATTCCCGCGCTGGTACTGGGGTGCTGGGGTTGGCGAGCGCTGTGGGTGTTGGCCTTCCCGCTCGCCTATCTGGTGGTTTTCGCGGTGCCGTGGGGTGATGGACTGGTGGGTCCCTTGCAGGACATCACCGCGCATTTCGCGGTGCACGCGCTGGGCTTGACCGGCACGCCGGCGCTGCTCAACGGCAGGGAGATCACCACGCCGGCGGCAACCTGGATGGTGGCGGATGCTTGCAGCGGCGTGAAATTCTTCATCGCCTGCGGCGCACTCGGTTGTCTGTATGCCTACTTGATGTACCAGCGCTGGCGAAAGCGCGTGGTGTTTGTGCTGCTGGCCGCCATCGTGCCAATCATTGCAAACGGCCTGCGCGTGTATTTCACCATCTTGATCGGCGACACCTGGGGCCTGCATTACGCGACCGGGCTGGACCACCTGATTTTCGGCTGGCAGTTCTTCGGCACGGTGCTGGTGTTGTTGTTGCTGGTCGGCTGGTTTTTCCGCGACCCCGTGGACGCGCGTGAGCCAGCTTCTGCCAATGACAGCAGGCCGACCGGCCCGCGCATGACGGTTTGGCCGGCCGTGATCGTGCTGTTGATCATTGGCCCGGTATTGGCAGCCAGCGTCTCGTTGCCCACGCCGGTGGGCGAGCTGCAGGTGACCGCGCCGAACCTTGCAGGCTGGAGTGCGGCGCAAGCGGCAGCAGACAACTGGCACCCGAACTTCAGCGGGGCGGCCGGACAGGTAAAGGCAGCTTATCGCGCGAACACTGGAGATCAGGTGGTCGAGCTGTTCCATGCCGTCTACACCGGCAAGCCGCGTCGCGGGCACACCTTGATCACCTTCGAAAACCAGCTCTTCGACTCGACGCGGGCGCACATACTCAGTAGCGCCAGCCGTCCGATCCTTCTGGCCGATGGGCGAGCTCTGACCGCCGGCGAATTGCGGCTGAGTGGCGAGACTGATTCGCGGCTCGTCTGGTTCTGGTATTGCGTGGACCAGCGCTGCACCCGCTCACCGATGGTCACCAAGTTGCTGCAAGCGTGGGACGTGCTGCGAGGGGATGTGCCGCAATCCTCGGTGTGGGCATTGTCATCGTCGGTTGGCGCCGGCGGTGTCGAGCGAGTGCAGGCGAACCTGCGTGCCTTTGCGCAAGCGCTTCCGGCGCAAACCATGGTCGAGCCGCAGACCACGCATGCACCCGCCGCCGCCGAGAACAAGCCGTGAAAGAGAAGCCCTTGATCGTGCACGTGCTCTACCGGCTGGATACCGGTGGCATGGAGCGCATCGTGGTTTCGCTGATCAATGCGACTGCTGATCGCTATCGGCACGCCGTGATTGCCTTGACCGGCTTTGGCGCTTTGCGCGACGAAATCGAAGGCGTGGTTACCGAGTGCGTGTCGCTCGAAAAGAAGCCGGGCAAGGATTGGGCCTGCCATGGACGACTGTGGCGCGCACTGCGCGCGCTGAAACCGGATCTGGTGCAGACCTATAACATCGGCACTCTGGATATGGCGTTGGCCGTGAAGCTCGCCGGTGTCCGTCACCTGGTCCACGCCGAACACGGACGGGATGCGACTGATCCGCAAGGTGAAAATCCCACGTACCTGCGGCTGCGTCGCTGGATGGCACCGTTGATTGATCGCTACGTTGCCGTGTCTGCCGACCTGCAGAGCTGGCTTGTCGATCATGCGCGGATTCGACCATCCAAGGTTGTCTATATCGCGAACGGCATTGACGCCATGGCGTTCGATGAGCCGCGCGTCGCGTTTGCGCCACGTCGTTTGCTGGGCGACTTTGCGCCGCCGGAAAGCGTGCTCATCGCACATGTTGCGCGGCTCGACAAAGTCAAAGATCAAGCCGGCTTGATCACGGCGTTCAAGTATCTGCGTGAAGAAGCCGGCTATCCTTCCTGCCGCTTGATCATCGCCGGAGCGGGGCCACAGCGCGAGGCCCTGGAACGACAAATTGTTGAACTGGGCTTGGTGGATGCGGTGCGCCTGCTCGGCAATCGCAACGACGTGGCAGAACTGCTGGCCGAATCTGATGTGTTTGTGCTGTCGTCCATCGCCGAGGGCATGCCGGTCACCTTGATGGAAGCCATGGCAGCCGGGCTGCCGGTAGTTGCAACCAAGGTCGGTGGCATTGCCTCGGTGGTTGAAGACCAGGTAACCGGCACGCTGGTACCGGCCAGCGATCCACGCGCCTTGGCTGCGGCCATGAGCACCTATGTTGCAGACGCCACCTTGCGTCGGCGGCATGGCGATGCGGGCATCGCTCGGGTCGCCGAAAAATTCAGTTTGAACGCCATGGTCGCCGCATACGTCGCGTTGTACGACGGCCTGCTCGGTCGTCGGTCACATACGACGGCTTCGCGTATCGTGTCCGGGCTGGCTGAGCACAAGGAGAGTTGAGATGTGCGGTCTGGCAGGAATCGTGTTGGGTCACCAGGGCCATCCGGATGAGCAGACGCTGCTGGCGATGCGTGACGTGCAACGTCATCGCGGCCCCGACGAAGCCGGCATCTATCTGGCCGAAGGTGTGGGGCTGGCGCATCGCCGCTTGTCGATCATTGATCTGACCCACGGCCAGCAACCGATGGTGGATGAGCAGGCCGGTCTGGCGCTTATCTACAACGGCGAGTTGTACAACTTCGTATCGCTCAGGGCGGAATTGGAAGCGCTGGGTATCGTCTTCGCCAGTCATGGCGATACCGAAGTTGTTTTACGCGCGTGGCAACAATGGGGGGAGGCGTGCTTGTCACGCTTCGTCGGCATGTTTGCGTTTGCCATCTGGAACATGCGCACCCAGCGGGTCTTGCTGGCGCGCGATCAGATCGGTATCAAGCCACTCCATTACGGCTTCACCCAAGCCGGCGACCTGGTGTTTGCTTCCGAACTGAAGGGCTTGCTGGCGCACCCCGAGCTTGAACGCAAGCTCGACCCGCAGGCGCTGGAAGACTATCTGGCGTTTGGCTACGTGCCCGATCCCAAGTGCATCTATCAGGGCATCTTCAAGCTGCCGCCGGGACACTGGCTGAGCTGGCATGCGGGCGAACCGGTGCCGCTGACCCATCAGTATTGGGACGTCCCATTCAATACCGATCCGCGCATGGGTGAAGCCGAGGCATCCGCAAAACTGCGCGCGCTGCTGGACGATGCCGTATCCAGCCAGATGGTCGCCGACGTGCCGCTCGGCGCATTTCTTTCCGGTGGCGTGGATTCCAGCGCTGTCGTTGCCAGCATGACTCGGATAGCCGCCGAACCGGTCAATACCTGTTCCATCGGATTTGACCATGCCGGGTTTGATGAAACCGCCTATGCGCGACAGGTCGCCAAGCACCTGAACACGCGGCACTTCGAAGAGCGCGTCAGTTCCGAGGATTACGATTTTCTGGACATGCTGGCCGGCATGTACGACGAACCGTTCGCCGACAGCTCTGCGCTGCCCACGTGGCGCGTCTGCCAACTGGCGCGCAAGCACGTCACGGTCGCGCTCTCCGGTGACGGCGGTGACGAGAATTTCGCCGGCTACCGGCGCTATCGCCTGCACGCGTGGGAAAGTGCCTTGCGCGCGCGTCTGCCACTGGCGGTGCGAAAGCCGCTGTTCGGACTATTGGGAAAGATCTATCCCAAGGCGGATTGGGCGCCGCGTCCGCTGCGCGCCAAAACCACGTTCCAGGCGCTGGCCTGTGACGATGTGGAAGCCTATTTCCGCAGTGTCAGCATCACCTCGACAGCGATGCGTCAGCAGCTCTACAGCGATTCTTTCAAAAGCGAACTTCAGGGTTACAACGCACTCTCGGTGTTTCGTGGCCATGCGCAGCACGCGCCGACTCAACATCCGCTGTCGCTGGCGCAATACCTGGACCTCAAGACCTGGCTTCCTGGTGACATCCTGACCAAGGTCGATCGCGCGAGCATGGCGAACAGCCTCGAAGTGCGCGTGCCGCTACTCGATCATCGGATGGTTGAATGGGCTTCCTCATTGCCGCCCGCGTTGAAGCTCAAAGGCGGCATCGGCAAGTACATTTTCAAGAAGGCGCTTGAAGCCGATTTGCCGCATGACGTGCTCTATCGAACCAAGATGGGTTTCAGCGTGCCGCTGGCGGCATGGCTGCGGGGACCGCTGGCAAAGCGTGTTCGCGATGCGCTACTCGATGGCGCCGTGGCCAGGTCCGGATATTTCGATCCGAACATGCTGGGCAAGCTGGTGCGGGAGCACACGGAAGGACGGCGCGATCACAGCGCGACGCTGTGGAGCCTGCTGATGCTTGATGCGTTCCTGCGCCGTATGCAGGAGCCCGCTGTGGCGACTCCAGCCCAGCCGCCGAGCAAGGTCTCGCCGGCCGGATCATTGGCATGAGTTGCCGGTTTTTGTTGCCGCACGGAGTCTTGTCGTGACGGTGGTGACGACCCACGCCGCTGCTGCCGGGACGCTGCCGGTGGCGACACCGGTGAGCGCGTCGCAAGCGGGTGTCGAGGTCAAACAATTCGGCGAACGCAAGATTCGCCTGTTGGTGCTCAGCAGTCTGTATCCGAACGCCATACAGCCGCGCCACGGCGTATTTGTCGAAGAACGCTTGCGTCACCTGGTGGCTTCCGGTCGCATTGCCGCCACCGTCATCGCGCCAGTACCCTGGTTTCCCTTCCGAAATCCAGCGTTCGGGGCATACGCAAAATACGCCGCGGTACCTGACGTCGAAGAACGCCACGGCATCAAGATTCTGCATCCTCGCTATCCGGTACTTCCAAAAATCGGCATGAGCATCGCGCCGTTCTTGATGTATCGCGCGCTACTTCCGATGTTGCGGAAACTGCAGGCCGAAGGCAACGAATTCGATCTTATCGACGCGCACTATTTCTATCCCGACGGTGTGGCGGCTGCACGCCTGGGTGCAGCCGTCGGCAAACCGGTAACGATCACCGCACGCGGCAGCGATGTCACCTGGATACCGCGCTTCCGCCGACCGCGGCGGCAGATCCAGGAAGCCGCACGATGTGCGGCAGCCATGCTGACTGTGTCGCAATCGCTGAAAGACGGATTGATCGCCCTTGGCGCGAATCCCGAGAAGGTTACGGTTTTACGCAACGGTGTTGACCTCGCATGTTTTGCGCCGCGCGAGCGTGCCGGGATACGAGCCAGCATGGGTTTGCAGGGGTCAGTCTGGTTGACCGTGGGTAATCTGGTTGAACTGAAGGGTGTAGACATCGTCATCAAAGCGCTCGCGCAGGTGCCGGATACCACGCTGTTGATCGCTGGCGATGGACCAGAGCATCACAGCTTGCTGGGGCTGGCCGAACGACTTGGTCTGGCTACGCGAGTTCGTTTCCTGGGGGCCATTCCCAAGACGAATTTGTGCGATTACTACAATGCAGCCGATGTGATGATGCTCGCCTCCAGCCGCGAAGGCATGCCCAACGTAGTGCTTGAGGCGATGGCGTGCGGCACGCCGGTGGTGGCCACGCCAGTTGGCGGCATACCCGAATTGATCACGGCTCCCGAAGCGGGGGAATTGATGCGAGAACGCAGTCCGGAATCACTGGTGCGAGCATGGAATACGTTGCAGGCGCGCCAGCCCGATCGGGCCGTCACGCGACAATTTGCAGAGTGCCTCGGATGGCAGCCTGTTATCGAGGCACAATGCGCGTTGTATGCGCGCGTGCTCTCGCCGGGTGCTGACGATGCAAAAACGGGATCAGCAGCATGAGTGACACATTGGACGTTTTACCCAACCACGTTACCCAATCAACGGCCACAGACCGGCCGTTGCGCATCCTGCACGTGCTTGATCATTCGTTGCCGCTGCATAGCGGATATACGTTTCGCACGCTTTCCATCCTTGGCCAGCAACGCGCCATGGGATGGCAGACGTTCCACGTGACCGGTCCCAAGCAGGGGAGTGGTCAGCAGCGCGAGGAACATATCGACGAATGGACTTTTCATCGCACGCCGCCAGCATCGGGACTGCTGTCGAAGTTGCCCATCGTGGAATACCGCTACCTGATGCGTGCGTTGCAGGCGCGGCTGACTGAAGTGGTGGAAGCAGTTCGCCCCGACATCATTCACGCGCACTCGCCGGTGCTGAACGCGCTGCCGGCGCTTGCAGTGGGTCGTTCCACTGGCATTCCGGTGGTCTATGAAGTTCGTGCGTTCTGGGAAGATGCGGCAGTCGATCAGGGCACGGCGCGCGAATGGGGACCACGATACCGTTTGACGAGGGCGCTGGAGACTCGGGCGTTGAAGCGGGCAGATGCCGTGACCACCATTTGTGACGGCTTGCGCGGCGACATGTTGAAGCGCGGCATTGCTGCCGACAAGATCACGGTGATCCCCAACGCGGTGAATCTATCCGAGTTCCGCTTCACGGCAACCGCCGATCCGCAATTGCTGCAGCAATACGGACTCACGCGTGGCAACACGCTGGGGTTTGCCGGCTCGTTCTATGCCTACGAAGGGCTGGATCTGCTGCTGCGCGCCATGCCTGCTGTGATCAGTGCGGTACCGAAAGCGCGCCTGTTGTTGCTGGGTGGTGGGCCCCAGGAGGCTGCTCTGCGCGCCCTCGCGGCTGAGCTTGGTCTGGATCATGTCGTGCACTTCACCGGCCGCGTGCCGCACAGTGAAATGACGCGTTACTACAGCGCCATGGATGTGATGGTCTATCCCCGGACATCGATGCGGCTGACCGATCTGGTGACGCCGCTCAAACCGCTTGAGGCGATGGCCATGGGCAAACTGGTCGTGGCCTCGGATGTGGGTGGCCACAAGGAGTTGATACGCGACAGTCACAATGGACACCTCTTTCCGGCCGGTTCGTTTGAGGCGCTGGCGCGTTGCCTGATCAAGCAATTGCAGACTCCGGAGGCTTGGCCTGAAGTCATCGCCAATGGACAGGCGTATGTCGCCAACGAGCGCAACTGGCAAGCAAGTGCAGCACGCTACCGTGAGGTTTATGCCCATGCGCTAGAGCGTGCCCGGCTGAGGCGAGGAGGATCTGATGGCCGTTAATACACCAGCCGTGGTGCTGGGTGCCGGAATCAACGGTGTGGGCGTGGCACGCAGTCTGGCCAGTGCGGGCGTGCCGGTCTGGTTGTTGGATTCCGACGCGCGACGCCCGGAAATGCATACCCGTGCTGCAAAGCCGGTGATGGTGCGTTCCCTGCATGGGGAGACGCTGGTTGAAGAATTGACATACATCGCCACGACGCACTTTGCAGGCACGCGTCCAGTGTTGTTCCTGACTCAGGAGGAAAGCGTCAAGACGGTTTCGCACCATCGCGACCAATTATCCGCTCTGTACCGTTTCAGTCTGCCGACCATCGGCTTGGTGGATGCACTGCAACACAAGGAAGGCTTTCAACGTCTCGCCGAACGACTAGGTAGTCCCATTCCACCACTGGTCCACGTCTGCTCGCTGGCGGATCTTCCGGCGATCGAGAGCCTGCGTTATCCGGTGGTGATCAAGCCCGGCGTGCGACACACCGAATATTCCAGGCAGTTCAAGAAAGCTTATCGCGCGGATAGTGCTGAAGCTGCGGCTGAGTTGATTCGCCGCATTCTGACGGTCATGTCCGATGTGGTTGTGCAGGAGTGGATCGAGGGGCCGGATTCAAGCATCTACTTTTGCCTGCAGTACGTCGGGCGCCAGGGGCGCGTCGTCGCGTCATTCACGGGCCAAAAAATCCGTTCATGGCCACCGCAGGTTGGCGGCACCGCGAGCTGCGTGTCTGCCCCGGAAGTCCATGAAAAGCTCTCCGCCATGACTGCAGAATTCTTTCAGGCCGCGGGCGTTATCGGCATGGCCAGCATGGAATACAAGCGCGACGTGCGCACCAACGAATTCCTGATGGTGGAGCCTACGGTGGGGCGCACGGACTATCAGGAAGAAGTGGCAACCTTGAATGGTGTCAATCTGCCGTATGCGGCGTGGTGTTCCGAGCTCGATCATGTTGTCCCCGAACCTGTTTTGAACGACCGCCCGGTGGTCTGGCGGGTGCGCTCCGAGGATATGCAGTCAGCGGCGGCACAGGGCCAGTCGCTCATGCAAGGCTATCCGCGTGGCAGTCGTGTGACCGATGCACTGTGGCGTTGGGAGGATCCGATGCCGTCTCTATGGGAAAACGGGCGACGCGTGCGAGATGCACTACACCGTCGAACCTCGAAAATGCTGGGTGGGTCGTCAATTAAAGGGAGCAAGTCGTGAGTGTCTTCGCCAGATTTTTCCGTGGAAGGCGGATGCACGCCCCAATCGACGCGCGCCAGGGTCTGCAAGCTGCCGCTGAATGGTTGGCGCGCGCACAGGATGCCAGTGGTTGCGGCGGGGTCAGTGCTGCCTACGATGCAACGAAACGGCAATGGACCGGCGCCTATCCGGAGACCACGGGATACATCATCCCGACGTTTTTCCGTTACGCCGATTTCTCGGGCGACGATGAGTATCGTCAACGGGCCATCCGCATGACTGCATGGGAATCCGACATCCAGCTAGCCGACGGTGGCGTACGCGCCGGCACCATGGATGCGACTCAGGTGGTGCCGACTATATTCAACACCGGCCAGGTATTGTTTGGCTGGCTGGCGGCGTGGAAGCAAACGGGAGACATACGTTTTCGCGACTCTGCCACGCGCGCCGCCGATTGGCTGGTGGCGGCACAAGATCCGGACGGGGCCTGGCGGCGTTTCGCTTCGCCGTTCGCGTCCCACGCTCTCAATACCTACAACACCCGTGTGGCCTTCGCACTGGCCAAAGCCGGAAGCGATCTGCACGAGCCGCGCTATCTCGAAGCAGCCGTGCGCAATGTGCAGTGGGCGCTCACCCAGGTGCACGCGAATGGCTGGCTGGAAAACAACGATCTGGAAGATAACAAACGCCCGCTCACGCATACCATCGCCTACGCGACGCGCGGGATACTCGAGGTTGGTTTGATCGCCAACCAAAGCAGTTTCGTGGAAGTGGCGACGCGCATGGCCCGCGCGGTAGCACAAAGCCAGCGCAATGATGGCGCCCTACCTGGCCGGCTCGATTCCGACTGGCGCGCGGCAGCCCGTTGGACCTGCGTGACCGGCAATGCGCAGATGGCCATCATTTGGCAGCGTCTGGCTGCTGAAACCGGTGACACCAGTTGGAGGCCAGCGGCAGAAAATGCTATTCGCTTCAACCTGTCGATCCAGGACCTGTCCGCTGCCGACGCGGGAGCACGAGGCGGCATGCCTGGTTCGTATCCGCACTCGGGTGGCTACATGAAAAATCGCTATCCCAATTGGGCGGCCAAATTCTTCATGGACGCGCTGATGCTGCAACTGGAAGCGAGCTAGCGCAATGCGCGACATCCTCCTGGCCCTGTTCATTTTCGGGATGCTTCCGTACGTTCTGGTACGTCCATACGTCGGCCTTCTCATATGGTCGTGGCTGGGCTATATGAATCCGAATCGACTGTGCTACGGCTTCGCCATCAGCTTTCCGTGGGTACAACTGGTTGCCCTCGTTACGCTTCTAAGTTTCCTGTTGAGCAAGGAAAGCAAAAAAATTCCGTGGTCCACCACAAGCGTACTGTTGGTGACGTTCCTCTTTTGGACCACTCTGAC
The DNA here is from genome assembly GCF_029224025.1 of Rhodanobacter sp. AS-Z3. Classification (NCBI taxonomy): domain Bacteria; kingdom Pseudomonadati; phylum Pseudomonadota; class Gammaproteobacteria; order Lysobacterales; family Rhodanobacteraceae; genus Rhodanobacter; species Rhodanobacter sp. AS-Z3. Next base: position 335,220 of record NZ_CP119392.1, on the reverse strand, counting down.
AACGGCATTTGCCGTAGTGCCCGGTTCGGCTTGGGATGCGTGGCTGGAATTCGCGAAAATTCTGGTGATGGTGTTTGTGACGCTGGCATTGGTCACCACTCGCGAGCGTATGCACGGGCTCGTATGGATCATGGTGGTCTCACTGGGGTACTACGGTTTCAGGGGCGGCCTGTTCACGATCCTCGGTGGCGGGGCCGACCATGTGGTTGGCCCGCCCGGAAGTTTCATTACTGACAACAACGCCCTCGCACTTGCGCTATGCATGACGCTGCCGCTAATGCGTTACCTGCAACTGCATTCGTCACGGAAGTTCGTTCGCCTCGGCTTGACTGCGGGAATGCTGTTCACCGGCATCGCGGTATTGGGCACCTATTCCCGTGGCGGGCTGATAGCGCTGGCCATCGTCTCGGCGGCCTTGTTCCTGAAGAGCCGTGGTCGCCTTGCGGTCATCGTGATCGCTGTCGCTATCGGGTTCGTCGCCTATCACTTCATGCCGCCGGAATGGACGGCGCGTATGGGTACATTGCAAAATGCCAGCCAGACGGATTCCGGTGAGTCGCGAATACAGTCGTGGAAGTTCGCTGCAAACGTGGCCATCCATCATCCCCTGTTGGGTGGTGGTTTCAACGACTATGAAAGCACATCACTCTGGGAAGCCTTCGCCCCGGAAGGCGCCAAGCAACGCGCCATACACAGCATCTACTTTCGGGTGTTGAGTGAGCAGGGCTTTCCGGGACTGATTCTGTTCCTTGCTCTCTTCGTTACGAGTTGGCGCGGTTGCAACCGTATCCGAAAGAAAACGCGCAATTCGCCGGAGCAAAGATGGGCGTTCGATCTGGCGTCCATGTTGCAAGTGGCGTTGGTGGCGTACCTCGCGGCAGGCGCGTTTCTGCCAATGACCTACTTCGACCTTACCTATCAGCTCATGGCTCTTTGCGTGCTTCTTGAGTATTACGGACTGCAGAAGGCGAGTCCGCTTGCCGAAGAAAGCCACTACGGTGACGGCTTGCCTGCGCGACCGAACCCAATGCAAAACGCGCTGCCGGAGTGAAGCCGTGAACAAGGTGTTGATGATCGCGTTCCACTTTCCTCCCGTCGCGATGGGTAGCGGACATTTGCGGACCTTGGGCTTCGTACGCTACCTGCCGCCGCTGGGTTGGGAACCGATAGTCTTGTCGGCAAACGCCATGGCGTTCCCGCGTACCGATGTGGAAAACAACAAGCTGATTCCTGAAGGTTGCCAAGTGCACCGTGCATTTGCACTGGATGCGAGCCGGCACATGGCTATCGCTGGGAAGTATCCGGGGGTTCTGGCTCAGCCGGATCGTTGGAGTTCCTGGTGGCCCGCAGCCGTGGCACAAGGTCTGCACCTGATCCGCAAACACCAGATCAGCGCCATCTGGTCTACGTATCCCATCATGACTTCGCATTGCATTGCCCATACCTTGAGCAGCATGACGAAGTTGCCATGGATTGCAGACTTCAGGGACCCCGTGGCAAGTTCGGTGTCGGCGGCGAATCGCTTCGCCGTTGCTTCACAACACCGTTGGGAAGGTCGGGTACTTCGCCGAGCAGCACGCACTGTTTTCACAACGCCCGGCGCGCTGAACAACTACGCCGCGCGCTATCCAGAACCGTATCGCGAGGGGCGGCTGTCGGTGATCGAGAACGGCTACGACGAGGCCGCCTTTACAGGGCTGCCGCCGGCGCCTTCCATTCCGAGTGGCAGACCCCTGGTGCTGTTGCACAGTGGTCTGTTGTACCCGGATGGCCGCAATCCATTCCCGTTCTTTGCCGCCATAGCGAACCTGAAAGCAGCAGGAACCGCGTCTACGGATAATCTAAGAATTGTCCTGCGGGCGAGCGGCTCCGAAGCGGTCTATGAACAAGAAATACGCCGTCTGGGTCTGGAAGATATCGTGGTGTTGGCGCCACCGATCTCAAGCAGCGAAGCGTTGATCGAACAAGCGAAGGCCGATGCACTGCTGTTATTCCAGGGACCAAAGTTCGATCGACAGATTCCTGCCAAGCTCTACGAATACCTGCGCATAGCTCGGCCCATTTTTGCATTGGTCGGGGAGCAGGGTGATACGGCCGCGGTACTGCGCGAGTCTGGCGGCGCAACCCTGGTTTCACCCGACGACGTGGCCGACATCAGTAGAAATCTGGCCGCGTTCCTTCATGACATCCGCGAAGGAGCGGCTCCGAAAGCCAGCCAGGACTTTGTGGCGCAACGTTCCCGGCAAGCTGGAGCATCGTTGCTGGCGAATCTACTAGATCAAATCGCTGACCAAACTCCCCGGCCATAGATCTCGCTGCGTCGCCATGGTGATGCGCACCCAGAATGGCCGAGTGTGCAATTCAGGACTGAAGAACGTTTTGACCGGCGAATATATTAGTCACCACTCATCGGCAAGTTCCAACTAGAAAGCAAACGACATGATCGCCGATGAACCCGCGAGTCGCAGTCGCAGCTCAAACTGGGTTGAGCTGGACAAAAAAAGAAGACGGTAACTATTCGGGTAAGGCGTGGTTACTTCCTCGACTCGCGTAAGTTCCAAGCATAGGCACCAATGTTCCCTTGTGGACCCATTGCCAAGTTTTCCAATGAAATAGCAGCTTCCATGCGAGGTAGTTGTCTGCACTTACTGTTTTCATCTGCTCTCGTGCTCCTGGATTGAGCCACTTGTCATCTTCTTCAAAAAGATTTGCGCCGAGGAATGCGGAGTACTCGGGCTGACGCTCCCGACTTCCAATGAAGAGACGCGGGTGGCGTGCGCGGTAACCCAAATATTCTGCCCGGGCACGCTCGCGATAATACGAGGGGCTGAACCTGACGCCTTTCACCAGTTCCCCTCCACTGACGAACGGAATTGCTAGCATGCGTTTGTCCAGTCTTCCAAGCATCCCTTTGTAAAACTGGGCGTTTTGCCGCTCTTTGAATGGAATTGTCGCCGCATGTGCCATCAGGTCCTTCGACAGTCCCGGCGTAAAGGCCTTTGTCCTGTTCGAAAACACCTTCATCGGATTCATACCCGTACGGTTGCGGCTGCGGTGCTCAACGATGAACTGCAGCACTCCCGCCATGTCTTGCGGTACTCGCGAGATTTCATTGTGCAGATCGTCCGAGAATCCCCCGAGCATCGCCTCTATTGCGTCGGGCTTGAACAGAGTTTTCGCTGCGCGCCAGACCGCACTCGTTGGGTCCCGAACTTCGCGTAACTTATAGCTGTCGAAGCCACCTTCCTCCTGGTGCGGGGTGTTGAACGCGAACGCAGGAACCAGGCCCTCCCAGACAGCTGTCGCATCAATTTGCGGGGCGACCTTTGCTATGAACAAATCCATACTGGGGTAGCCGGCGTCGCTGGCTTGCAAGTGTTCGAGATATGCACGCGATGAAAAAAAATCTGCTGCCGGGTGCGCTTTTCTAAACGGAACGCCGGCAAGCATCGCCACTGCCTCGGCGAGCCGACCGTCGGCGTCAGCGTACTCATCCTCGTGGGCGACGATCAAGGCATCCACTGGAATGTTTGCGCGCCGAAGCAGGAACAACAGCAGGCGCGAGTCGAATCCGCCGCTGAGCAAGACCGTTCCTGAGTTGCCGAAAGCGGCATACGCGCGCATGTCCTGTTCTAGCGACCCCAGGAAGTCATAGTTGCGCCACGCATCGGAGGGGGTCGGCCACTGCCAATAACGACGAATTTCCAATCGACGCGTTGAGTAGTCGTAAGTAAGGATGCTTGCTGGCGGGACGTGTCGCAGGCCACTCATAAGAGTGCGCTCGCCGATTGGATGACCCATCGAGATGAATGCGCCCCACGCGGCCAAGTCTGGGTCACCAGCTATCGCCTTGGTCTCGGTTGTCAGCGTTAACTCACCATCTGCATAACGCACGTAGAGTGGCTGCATGCCCAAGCAATCGGTGGCGACGACCAAAACCTGCTGCTGAGCGTCCCAGAAAACACCTGTAAATGCGCCGTCATACTGTGGGAACAGGCGAGCCGCGCTTTCTGCGTCGACGATGTCCCGAATCGCGGGGCCATGGATTGGCAAGCCAGTGAAGAAGCAGACGTTTCCTTCCAGCGGCAGCGCAGCACCCAAGCATCCGATTGTGGCGGAAGGCAACTCTCTCTGGCTGACAGACAGATTGCGCAAGTTTTGCCGGGCCAGCATCGTGCCGACTTGAAGCGCAGAACCAGCGCCGATGTGAATGGCGAGTTTCTTCGCTATGTGGGTAGCCGGAACGACGTTCATACGACCTCTTTTTGTAAGGAGCGTCGCCTGGAAGAGGCTTCCTCTGACGCTGATACTAGTGCTCGAAGGAGTGGGCTAAATCGTTTCGACAAAAAGCTACTTTACAATCAGTTCTGCGCTTCAATCCATGCAACCTTCGCGACCCTTAGTTCGAAAGCTTTGCCCTAGGAAGCCGCGAATAGAGAAGGCTCGATTGCCGCTGACGGATACAGAAGCTTGGCGGATTGCTCGAAAGTAATACCCTGTCATGTGCCAAAGCACGCGGGGCATGGTAATCAGACATTCAAGATCAGAACCAACGCGGTAACGCCAGCTGCCCATACCAACGCCGTGATCGCAAGCAGCTTGCGGGACGACATGGAAACCAGTCGCCACGCAACATCGGCTGCAAGCAGGCACAGTATCGAAAACACGACGATGCCGAAGAATAACCAACCAAAGTGTCCAGCAGACCAGAAAAAAGTGGTCATGGCGTCGCTCCTGCAGTCACCAGGGTTTCTCCCGCGCACACACGCTGACCAACGACAGCACATACCGGAAGCGCTTCCGGCATCTCCAGCACCACCGTGCTTCCGAGCAGTATTCGTCCAAGCCGTTGTCCACGTTCGATCATGCTGCCTTCCTCGGGCCAGACTTCTATTCGTCGGGCCGCAATGCTGGTAATCAATCGGACGGCAAGACGTCCAAATTCCTCAGTGTCAATCACGATGCGCGTTTGTACCGGGCAGTGTTTTTCACGCAGGAAGGAAAAATCCCTTCCCTCACCATCCATGAGCTGGTCGCCGCTCGGCTCGACCGTAACGACCCTCCCCGCGGCAGGGCTGCGCTGCACGTGCATATCCCAGAAGGTCAACGCGATGACCAGGTATCGGACGCCATCTCGCACCTCCGCACTGGTGATCAAGCCGTCAGCTGGCGCAACGAGACCGGCCTCGGGTGGTGGCACGCGATGTGGGTCCCGATTGAAGAACCCAAGAAATCCCGGATGAAAGCGGCCGTTTTGCAACCATCCGCGGATCTGACGCTCTGGCCAACGCAGCTTTGGCGACAGGAAACGGCGTAGCCAGGGGGCGGGGTAGGGAAAGCGGGTTGCCCACATGCCGATGAGTATTGACAGGAGCAGGAGCACCACCAATTGCACAGCAAGCGTTGTCATAATTTTATTACCGAGCCGGAGCTATCGATGTATCAGGAAATGGTTGTTGGGCCAGAGCCGCTATGGTGCTTGTCGATCATGGATTCGAGCTGATCCAGATAGATGACAAGCGGTGAAATCCACGGGTTGATCCGACCACCGGATAGAACGCCCGCCAGCATTTTTGCCCTCGGGCGAAGGTTCTTCATCAGTCGTGAAGGCCTCTTCAGCAGGAATCGTTGGGCGGACTCGTTCAACAAGCGTGCTCGAACCCCGCTATCGTCTCTGGCAGGCGCATCCTTGTCGACGTAGGGAATATGCGCAAATTTGGGGTAAGCGCGAGCAATCGTGTCATCGTGGAACGAGTGTCCCATCAGCATGTCTGTCGGTAGCGTTGTGAGGAAGTCGAACAGGTCGTGATCCAGAAAGGGTGAATAGACCCGGGGTATTCCTGCAAGCAAGCTATACGGAGTAAGCGCGATCATTCGACGTGTGCGGTTCCAGAAGATGAAAGACGCTACGGGATTGGGGCAGTCCAGATGTCTTTCCAGTTCCACCGCAAGCCTCCTCGTGGCGACCTCATGCATGGCAGCCATCTTCAGCTCGCCCTTGAGCAGGCTCTGCAGTCCTCCAAAGCTCGAAGCACCCTGTGCGAACAACATGTCGCAAATAGGCTTGACCCGCCCGGAGCGGAATACCGCATCCAGGTCCGGTCTCAGGAATTTGCTCTGGGAAAGCACGTCGCCTGCGATGCCGTCATAGGCGCAATCGAACTGTCCATTCAAAGCGTCTGAAAGAGCGAGGTACCAGCCGTGGGCTGCCGCGCAAAAGTGGGTTTCACTGTTCTTGCGCAGCTCTGCTGACAACAGCGACAGTTGCTGGTTGACCACGGTGTACTTGAAACCGAGCTCCCGGCACAGGGCTGCGGCCACCTTCGGGTCTTCATTGGGATCAGGCGGATTGTCCAGGGCTGATACGCACAGGCTCGGTTCGAGTCCACTCCGGTGCAGTTCCAGCAGTATGTGGCGCGAGTCCCTGCCGCCACTGATGGGAACAACCGACGCGCCGGCACCTGGCGCGCGCCTTGCCATGGATTGCGCGAACAATTCGATATACCGGTCGATGGCATCGTCGCGCGAAAGCGTTGTCGTTTGGATCACTGAAGGGTATTGGCCACGGCACTCCAGCCTTCCGTTCGTCCACTCGAACAGGGCATTCGGCGGCACCGTCTTGATCGCCGAAAACGGTGTGTCCTCGCCAACGAAGCAGCCAAGCCTGAAGAAGACAGCCAACGCTTCGACGTCAAGGTTGGTAGGCGCGCCTTGTTCGATCAGGGTAGTGAGCGAAGGTGATACGCATACTCCTCCGCCCGGAGGACTGAACCAAAACAGGGGATAGAAGCCATAGCGGTCGTTGTTGACCACAAGTCGTGTTCCATCCCAGTGCCAGCACGCAAATACTCCGTCCGCCGTCGAGTGGGACATTGAAGATATTTGGTGACCAAATTCCGCACTCGCCTGGCCGCGTACTTCAACCGCTTCACCGCGCTTTTGTACAAGGATGTACGTTGGGTTAGCGGGATCGTGGCGATACGCTCGCTCGACGGTCACGGAATATCTGTCCGGTAAAACGGTCGCACAGCCTTATAGGCATACATAACGATCACCTTTTGGTCAGCGCAATGATTTCGCGGCAGTCTTTGCGGTGGAACAACCACATGTATGCACAGTAGACCACCGCGCCGGTCGCGACCAGAAACGCCAGTCCTATGGCTGGGCTGGCTAGATGATCAACAATCGTGTGGCGGGCGAGAATGACCATGATGTACATGACAGCACTAGCGGCTGCCGGCGCTGCCATGGTTTTGAAGTAATCACGGTTGTTCAAACTTAACGGACGCAACGAAAAACGCAGTCGGATCAACGTGACAATGGGGAACATGACTACCCACGCCATGGAGACGCCGACCAAGCCATCAAGATAGGCACCGATTAAGAATGCCGGCGGCATCAGAATCAAGGCAATGAGGTGGTTCAGCGTACCGACTTGCGGCTTCCCGATAGCTGACAACGGTGAGCCACTGTGACCGGCGAGTCGCAACGGCATGACCAGACTCAAGAGCTGCAAGGGGATCACCGCGCGCTCCCAGCGCGCGCCCAACACGACGGAAACCAGTTCCGGGGCAATGCTTGAAAGACCCCAGAATATGGGAAAGCCAAAGAAATTGAGAAGCCTGAGTACCTTCAGGTAATGAAAGCGTATCGCGGCCATGTCGTGCTGGATGGAGGAATACGCGGCAAGCCCGACTTGATTGAGAGTCTCCCCGATCTTTTGCAGGGGCAGCGACGCCAACTGCATGGCGATGGAGTAGAAGCCAAGAATCTCCTTGCCCAACACTTTTCCAATGATGAAAACGTCCGACTGCGAATACACATACCAAATGAAACCACTGGCCGTGATGAAGCCACCGAAATTCAGCATTTCTGCCATGCCAGCACGAGAAAACCTCGGTCGACACCAATGTCGAGCTGCCAGGCTTAGCGCGACGGGACGTATCAGAGACCCTGCGAGGCTGCCATATACGAGCGCCCAAACCCCTGCGCCTGCCAGTGCAAAACCAAGCGTTGTGATGCCGTTGACGAGAGTGATGGCAAGGGTGGCAAGCGACTTCTGCTTGAAACGCATGCTGCGACTGAGCATGGCATCCTGCACAACACCGATGGATGCCAGTGGAAACTGGATGCCAAGCACACGCACGATATTGGTGAGGCGTGGATCATCAAAGAAAGCCGCAAGCAGCGGGGCCATGGCAAACAGCAGCACGTAGATGCCGGTATTGGCGATGATCAGAAACCCGAATGCCTGCTCGACCTGACGTTCAGTCAAGTCGCGCTTCTGGACCATGGCCGAATACAGGCCCAGTTCCTGGAACAGCGCCGCAAAACCGATCAATACTTCGGCGATCGCCATCAAGCCATAGTCGGACGGCTTGAGGATGCGGATTACGACCAGTGTTATTGCCCATGCGATGAACTGGCCGGCGAAGCGTACACCGGCCAGCCACTTCATCGAATGAAGGACGTCATTACGTAGAGTCATTCGAAATAAGTCCAACTTGGCACGTGGGTGTGTCTGACTGGATATCCGAGATGGATTTCCGCCCTGTGCAGACAGCCAAAACGTCAGGCTGCGCATCCTATCTTTGGCGGGAACCCGAGCTCAAATCACAAGTTGGGAATTTTGACATGCATCGGCTACCGCGTCGATTTTATGGAGATGGCTTGCAGGGCATGCCAGGGAGCGGTGGGCGGACCTGACTATGGCAGGGTCAAGTGTCTCAATTCAATGCATTCATCGCCGCGCTCTGCAAGGCGGGGCTGCACCTTGACCGAGCCTACCGAATCGCGACAAGTCACATTAGATGTCTTGTTTTAAGTGAAGTGCGCTGAAGGTGACCAGGCAGTTGCGACGTCAAGGTTGCACTGAGCGAGGGAGCAGCGCGAAGTTGGGATAGTTGTTGTAGGCATCACTACCCAAGGGCTTGACGCTGCGGGAATCAAACAGCGCCCAAGCCGCGTGTGCGTTTGGTAACCCGCTATCGGCGGCGGTGGCAACGCCGATCTGGAAATTCGCCGGAAATCCCGTGTTGGAATAAGCATAGCCGGACATTTCACCGGACTTTGCTGGCCTCTTCCGCAACTTCTCAAGCTCTCCCAGCATGGGTGGCGAGTTGCAGGTGAGGCCGGAAAGCGTTGGAAAGGATGCGGCATAAACTGCGCTGTACGACGGCAACCAGTTGCCTCCAGCGTCTTTGACCTGGATGTTGTAGGAGGATGCCTGTAGCCAGCAGTAGCCACCGCTAGTGTGCTGCCAGTCGGTCATCAACCCAACCTCGAACTGCGCTAACCAGTTGCGGAATGTTTCCGCGCCGGTGAAGCCGAGTTCAGCGGCATGCCCAACCGACCAGGTGAGGAAGTTGTGTTGCCAGGGCGCCATGCCGTTGCTGCTGCCGCCGTGCACGCCATACACGGCGCCACCTTTCATCAGTCCTAGTGGATTGGCGTTCGGATTATCGGTGTATTTCGTATTCCAGTCGGCGAGTGAGTTCTCGACCTCAGCCACAAATTCCGGCTGCAAAGGATGGCTGTCTGGAAGCAGATAGGCTGCATCAGCTATTTCCCGCAGCACCCAGGCTTTCCCGCGGACTTGGCCGTGTGCGCCATCGATCAAGCCCTTCGAAAAGCCTCGATACGCCTCATTGGACCAGAGCGCGTTGTATGACGCGTCGAAGGCAAGCTCCGACATGTAGTAATAGTCACCGGTCACCATGTAGGGCACATACGCACCCGATGGTTGGTGTGCGTCGTCCCATACATTGGGATTTCCTGTGCCATACCACGCGGTGGAGCATTTGCTGACCACGGCGTTGTTGACGCAGTTCTGCAAGGTATCCGCCTTGTACGCCGCACTCTCTGGCCCACTTTGTCCCGCGATCTGATGGGCTCCAGACCAATTCATCACGGTGACATACGGATGCTTCTGAATGCTGACCGGCCACCCCGTTTTCTCGTCGCGGTAGTGACTGCTGTAGCTGCCCAGTGCATCCGTATTGGCCAGCATCCAGTGGTAGGCGCGAGTGTCAGGATAGACGATGTAGACGCTGGTCCAGCGCGGCAACGGACCGATCGAAGCCTGTGCGCCGGTGTTGGCCATGGCTTTGGTCTGGTCGCAGTGGTCTAGCGGTGCGCAGGTTTGCCGCAATGTCGCGAGAAACTTTTCATCGGGCGTCAGTGACATGTAGCGGGATACGGCCTTGCTCGCCTGGATGTACTGCGTGTCCTGCTGCAGATAGACCTGTGGCTGCTCGTTGTTCCACCACAGCTGCTTGTGCCAGCGCGTGTAGGCGTATTGCGTGAGCGCCGGGCTGGTGTAGTTCGCACTTCCCGAGGTCAATGTGGCGGTGTACTGCGGTTGCGCTTGGGGCGCAAACGCCGACGTGTTCTCGACAATGATGTCCGTGCGCACATTGCCCACGGTGCCTGGCGTGGTACCCGCATAGGCACGTATCGCGAAGTAGACCCGCAGGGCCGGGTTGGGCGCTCCGTCAGCGCCAGTCGCTACGCCGTTCACCACCCACTCGCTGGCCAGAGGCCCGGAAAGCCACAGGTTGCACTGGTTGTTCCACGGTTTGCACGGATGTGTCTTGCTGGCTGTCTGCAGTAGAGAGCGTGCGTCCGATGTGTAGCTTGTGCCACCGATGTTGAAGGCAACCTTGGCGTTGTAACTTGTTGCGAGCAGTTGCGCCAAGGCGACCGGCTCAGCATGTTCAGTCACTGCCGGTGCGGCCTGGGCGGAAAGCGTCAAAGGCAATCTGGCTTTGCCTGTTAGTGATGGAACCCTCGCCGTCAGTACCGCGTGACGCAAACTTCCATCAGGATTCTTCGCTTTGGCATCCACTTGCAATGCCACCGCTTGGCCATTGACGGTGGCGGCTAGAGTCATGCCCCGTGGCACGTCACCAGCCCTGAACACCTGGCCGAAGGTGACCGAGACATTGCTTTGTGCTTGCGATGTCTGACTCACCACGTTGTTCGTCACGACTGTCGTTGAGCAGGCCTGCGCCGCAGCCAGAAGCAACGCGCCGCAAGCGCCGGTAATGAATGCCTTTCTGTTCATCGTATCCATTTCAGCTCGCCGCTCCCAGCTCTTGTGAACTGCTTCGATATCAGCTTGCCTGATGGTGTGGTTACGCCAACGCGGCCATTGAAACATGCTGCCAATGAGACGTTGCAGCTGTTTTGTCGAAAGCTTGTTGTCGCCCAGCCGGGGGCGCGCGCAACGGTTCCAGACGAAAACTCTCGCAGCTTCGCGGTAGCTTCACAAGTTACGGTCGATCGCCTGCACGCGGGCGCGAGGTTGTTCAGCGGATCGAGACGGGGAAACAGGGGTTTCAGGTGCGAAGTCCTGCCTGAGAGGAGGATGCCGGGAGCAAGCGGTATCACCACATCGGCTAACGCGAGCCGGGTGGCTGCAACCTGGCAGCGTGGCTCACTACACTGAATTGGTCATTGCCAGACTCCGTGTGGTTGCCGACGGCAAACGCAAAGTGCGCCCTCGAAAGGGCGCACTTTGGAAAATTTGAACCCGCCTGCAAGAGTTAAAGCTATTTGGCTGACGTTGCAGGTAAAGGCTCAGATGGCAGCAAACGGTTTGGGTGGTGCCTGGGATTTACCCCAATGAATTTCCTCTTGGGGCGTGGTCAAACTCCTGCCGGCAAGACGGTGACGCTGGTGTGCCCCGTGCGGCCGGCATTGTCGTTGTTGATGATGGTGGTGCCAGCTGCACGAGCGACGAACGTAGTGGTGTAACTGGTTGGTGTGCTGACGACCTTGCTATCGAAACCGTACAAGCGGTAGCCAGAGACTGGTTTAGTGCTGCCATCGCTGTAATTGAGCAGCCCTGTCACGGTGAACGTATCGCCAACATGGATCACTTGCTTGCTGATCGTGATGGTCTGTCCAATCAAGCTGGGTGGAACGGCCGGGAGGCTCGCAGCTGCCACGACTGTGATAGTCAGATGCCCAGTAACGCCGCCATTGTCGTTGCTGATGGTGGTGGTGCCAACGGCGTGCGCGACGAATGTGGTGCTGTAGCTATTTGCAGAACTCACGATCCCCGTGTTGTATCCATACATGCGATACGCACTGACTGGTTTGGTTGTTCCGTCAGGATAATTGAGCGCTCCGGCGACAGTGAACGTGTCACCAACAACGATCACCTTCTCGCTGGCGGTGAGCGTTTGCACGAGGCCGCTTGGCGTGGTGGATGGTGGCGGGGTGGTCGGCTGGGCCGGAGGTGTGGGTGGAGTGAATGTGGGTGGTGTCGGATTTGGGGCAGGAGGTGTATCAGCGCTGGCGGAGGTTGCGAAACGCGGTATCACAGCAAAGTTGGGGAAGTTGTTATAAGAGCCAGCTCCGGACGGCTTTACGCTGCGCGAATCAAACAGGGTCCACGCGGCGTGCGCGTCTGGCAACTCACTATCGGCTGCGGTCGCGACGCCAATTTGAAAATTGGCAGGGAATCCGGTGTTTTCGGCCGGGTACCCGGTCATTTCGTTGGACTGCAGGGTCCTGCCGGTCAAGCTGCCGAGTGCCGCCACCATGGCCGGCGAGTTGCAGGTCAGGGCTTTGAGGGTTGGATAAGTTGCAGCATAGGCCGCGGTATACGAAGGCAGCCAGTTACCGGAGGAGTCTTTGACCTGGATGTTGTAAGCCGAGGCATCCAGCCAGCAATAACCACCGTTGTTGTGCTGCCAGTCGGTCATCAGCCCTATCTCGAACTTTGCCAGCCAGTTGCGAAACTCCGGCGCACCGGTGAAGCCCAGTTCGGCTGCATGCCCGACCGACCAGGTCAGGAAGTTGTGCTGCCAGGGTGCCATGCCGTTGGAGTGGCCGCCGTTCATGCTGTAAACGGTGCCACCGGTCATCACACCAAGCGGATTGGCGTTCGGATTGCCGGTGTATTTCGTATTCCAGTCGGCGAGGGAGTTCTCGACGTTAGTAGTGAACTCCCTTTGCAAGGGGTGGCTATCGGGCAACAGCCATGCGGCATCGGCCATCTCACGCAGCACCCAGGCCTTGCCCCGTACTTGACCATGGGGTCCGTCGATCAGGCCTTGGGAAAATCCGCGATAGGTTTCGTTCGACCAGAGTTCGTTGTGTGACGCACCAAAAGCGAGCTCCGACATGTAGTAGTAATCGCCCGTGACCATGTAGGGAACATACGCTGCCGCTGGTTGGTGCGCGTCGTCCCACACGTTGGGATTTCCCGTTCCGTACGAACCCGCCAGGCAGCTGCTGATCACGGCGTTGTTGAAGCAGTTTTGCAATAGATCCGCTTTGTAGGCCGCGCCCTTCGTACTCTTTTCGGCCGATGCCTGATTCGCCCATGACCAGTCGGCAACGGTGACGTAAGGATGTTTCTGGATACTGACTGGCAAGCCAGTCGTCTGGTCGCGATAGTGGATGCTGTATGCGCCCAGCGCGTCGGTATTGGCCAGCATCCAGTTGTAAGCACGAACATCGGGGTGGACGATATAGACACTGGTCCAGCGTGGCAGCGGACCTATCGACGCCTGCGCGCCGGTGTTCGCCATGGTTTTGGTCTGATCGCAGTTGTCCAGCGGTGCACAGGACTGCCGCAGTCCGGCGAGGAATGATTCGTCAGGCGTCAACGGCATGTAGCGCGACACGGCCTTGCTTGCCTGGATGTACTGCGTGTCCTGCTGCAGATAGACCTGCGGCTGGACGTTGTTCCACCACAGCTGCTTGTGCCAGCGCGTGTAGGCATATTGGGTGAGTGCGGGGCTGGTGTAGCTGGCGCTGCCGGAGGTCAGGGTGGCGGTGTATTGCGGCTGGGCCTGCGGTGCAAAGGCCGAGGTGTTCTCCACAATGATGTCGGTGCGCACGTCACCCACGCTACCGGGCGAAGTGCCGGCATAGGCACGTACGGAAAAGTAGATACGCAGGTTGGGATTGGGCGTGCCATCGGCGGCGGTCACCAGACCGTTCACGACCCACTCGCTGGCCAGTGGGCCGGATAGCCACAAGTTGCACTGCGTATTCCACGACGCGCATGCATTGGCGCTGGCGGCTGTTTGCAATAGCTTGCGTGCGCTGGCGGTGTACGGTTGGCCGTTGACGGTTAGTGCAACTTGGGCGTCGTAGTTGGTGGCGAGCAGTTGCGACAGCGCGATGGATGCGCTCTGCCGGGCAGGGCTGGCTGTCGAAGCAAGCGTCAGCGCTTGCGATGCGCTTCCCTGCAGCGACGGAACGATTGCCGTCAGCACCGCGTGGCGCAGGCTACCGTCCGGGTTGGTTGCTTTGCTATCGACTTGCAGGGTGACCGGCTGGCCGTTGATGCTGGCGGTCAGCGTGGTGCCGGCAGGCACGTCACCCGCCTTGAACACCTGGCCAAAGGTGACCGGTACGTTGTTCTGCGCCTGCGAGGCCTGGCTGACGACGTTGTTCGTCACCACCGTCGCTGCGTAAAGCGATGGTGCGCCGATGAGCAAGGCCAACGCGACGGATGCGCTCATCAATGTTTTGGTGGCCCGCAGGTGCCGATATCCGCGCGCTGGTAGTTGTGATTGTAGATTTGTCTTCATTGCCGTGTTCTCTGATTCCGCATCGATGGGGTGGCTGGAAGCGCATCCGATGCGAAGTCCGGCTAACTGGCTGCAACTGTTCGTGACCCGTGCTGGATCACATGACTTTGTTCGAGGTGTATCGGTGCGATGTCGGAGCGGCGTTGGCGCCGGCTGTCTCCGTTGTCACCGTGGATGCAAGGTACCCTTGACATTCATGCCGGCGATGTGCTGCTCGTCACAAGGCGGTACTGGATGGTTCGGAAATGTGATGCAGGTCCGTCCACGAAGCCGATCGGGGCTGAGCGGCTATCCGCAGCAGGGGCGCGTTGCTGGCTCAAGCCGGAATTGCCCTGCCCGTGAGTCTTCGACGCTTGCTTCGTCAAGACCGCCGAGCTGCTGGTTCGGGGCGCTGCGCGTCTGGTTCGTGTTGACGATGGCGGGCCTGCACGCCGCGATGCTTGCCATATCGACGGTGTTTCGGCGAAGAGATTTCCGCTAAATACCGATACGTTGTGGAGCGTTTACTGCCTGGCGGCGACGCTGCCCAGTCCGTGCCCTGCGTGCTTATGTCATGCGCCACGTGCAGCGAAGAAGCTTCGCCTGGCTGATGACCCGGCTGTTTCTGCGTGTCCTTGGTAACGCGCCTTCCGGTGAAAAGGCCGGCGGACGAATGGAGCTGGGCATGCACACTTATGGCGCTCTTGCGTGGCCACCTTCTACTGCCTGCCCGCCAGGTTGCATCCCGCTTGCAGATAACGCCTGCCGATCAGGCTGGTCAGGGCGTGCCCAATGGACGCCGTGATTCCGTTGCACTTCCTGTGGGAGGCATTCATGCACCGGGAACGGAGACCCGCTTGCCAGGCTCGTGGTGGGTATCAGGCGGTACGCACAAGGCAGGGGGAAGGAAGCGCTGCAAATTGAACAGACCTGACCTTGAATCACCGTCGATATTTTTTACACACCCGGCCATGATCGGGGGATGTCGGAAGATAATATCGCTGTAAAACAATAAGTTGAATGTATGGCACGAGCATTGCTTTAGGGCTTTGGCAATCCATATGTTTGCATCACTTTTTTTACAGGTGTCATGTCATGAAGACCATCAAATATCTCGGACTCGCAGGGCTGGCTGCTGCAAGTCTGTTCGCGTCCCAAGCTTTTGCCTCGATGTGCCCGATGGGGTTCCACGGCCAGCCCACTTGCATCGCCACGACCAACGCTTATGGCGAGGCGACGTTGGAACAGTCGCTCGGTGCCGCGGGCACCCATGGCAGCATTTTTTCCGCGGGCAACGGCATCAACCCGTATACGCAGCAGCTGAATCCGTCGAGCTACTGGAGTGTTGGTGGCACCGGCGGCAGCGAAAACACGGTCATGCTGACCCTGACGGGCAACGCGTCGACCCTGCAGTACGGCATTTTTGACCCGACTGACGTCAACAACAAGCTCATGCTGTTCAATGGTGGTGCGGCTGGTTACACCACGTCGCTGAAAACCAATGGCGCCGGTGGCTTTGCTGCAACGTATTACGCGTCCTCGAACCCGCTGGACCCGTCAAGCGGCCACGCCGTAGCCACCTTCAACAGCGGCAATCTTTTCGGTTACTACCTGCAGGTTGGAAACACCTTTTATTACTCCGACAAATCGCTGAACAGCAACGGCACCCCGCGTGTCGTGACCTACGCAGGCGACGGATCGAACAAGATCGCGCTGACCCATGGCTGGTTCACTCCGGGCGAATACCTGCAGGCGTGGGAAGACGGTACCGACTTCGACTACAACGACTTTGTGGTCATGGTGGAGTCTGTTCACCCCGTACCGGAGCCGGGCGCGTTGGGCATGTTTGGCGCGGGCGCCTTGCTGATCGGCCTGTTCGCCGGGCTGCGTCGCCGCCGCGAAAATGCCTGAATCAGGTAGCGGTTGCGAACTTGCAACCTGCAAACGCTGCACGAATATGAATTGGCCCGCCCTTGTGGCGGGCCAATTTTTTCTCTGTCTTGCCTGGGCTCCATGAACATCCGACCACAGCTTCCGGATGGCTTCGCCTGCAGCTTCCGGCGATGGCAAAAAAGCCTGCCGCAGACAAGCTGACTGTTACACTGAATGCGATTTGAAACTGAAGGGAGATGCTTCGTCATGCAGCGGCTAAGGATTGATTTGATTGCGGCCGCGCGGCCCAATTTCATGAAGGTTGCGCCGCTCTTTCATGAGTTGCACGCGCAACCGTGGTGCGAAGTGCGCCTGCTGCATACCGGCCAGCACTACGATCACAACATGTCCAAGGCCTTCTTTGACGATCTGGGTTTGCCGTCGCCCGATCTGCACCTTGGTGTGGGCAGCGGCAGCCACGCCGTGCAGACGGCGAACGTGATGCTTGCCTATGAAACGGCCTGTCTCGCGGAGCGGCCGGATCTGATCGTGGTGGTCGGTGACGTCAATGCCACCGTTGCCTGCGCCCTGGTGGGTACCAAGTTGCATATACCGGTGGCACATCTTGAGGCTGGTTTGCGCAGCCGCGACCGGCGTATGCCCGAGGAGATCAACCGCCTGGTGACCGATGCGATCGCCGACATTCTGTGGACGCCCTCGCCCGACGCCGACGAGAATCTCACCGCTGAGGGTGTGGCGCCGGAGAAGTTCACGCGGGTTGGCAACATCATGATCGACTCCTACGAGTTGATGCGCGAGCGCATCGAGGCCAGCGGCGAGCGCCAGCGGCTTGGATTGAAGAATCACGAATACGCGGTGGTGACCTTGCATCGGCCGTCGAATGTCGATGAGCGCGAGCCACTCACCGCGCTGGTCAATCAATTGACCGACATGGCGAGCAGGCTACCGCTGGTATTCCCGGTGCACCCACGCACGCGCAAGAATCTTGAAGCCTTTGGGCTATGGGCAAGCCTGTCGAAGGCGCCCGGCGTGCAGCTGGTCGAGCCACTCGGCTACGTGGATTTCATGAACCTGGTTTGTGGAGCGCGTTTGACCATCACGGATTCTGGTGGCGTCCAGGAAGAGACCACCTATCTGGGCATACCCTGCCTGACCTTGCGCACCACCACTGAGCGACCGATCACCATTACCGAAGGCACCAACCAACTGGTGACGGTCAGCACGCTGGGGTCGGCCGTGGACCAGATTCTTGCAGGTCACGAAGCACATGGCCGCAAGCCCGAGCTTTGGGATGGTCATACCGCATCGCGCGTGGCAGCCGACATACGTCGCCGCCTGTGCGTTGAGCCACCGCTGGCTGCCGAAGCGGTGGTCGAGTCCGGCGCCGCCGTGTGATGGCTGCCGGCAACGCCCGAATCCTTGGGGCGTTGCCGGTTGAATGCAGGCAGCAGGCTGCGCGACAGGGGCGACAAACCATGCACGTCATCGTCATTGCCAGTTACTTGATCGCCGCAGCCGCGTTTCTGGTGGGATCGGTCTTGCTCGGCGTCAGCTGGCGCGGCCAGCGCACCGGCGCCCTGCTGGTTGTGGCCGCCCTGGCCATGACTGCTTGGGGTGTGTTTCTGGCCTACGCAGAATGGCAGCGCACGGTGGCGATCAGCTGGGTCATGCTGGCCGAGGTTCTGCGTTACGGCGCCTGGTTGGTATTTTTGAGCGCTTTGTTCGGCGCATCGCCGATGGCCGGTTTGCTGCGCGGTTTGCGTATTACTGCACACGTATTGTGGGTTGCACTCGCGCTTTACTGTGTGTTGCCGGGGACGAGCCTGGCGCGCTCGGCGGCGCTGCCGTTCACTATCAGTTTGCCGCTGGTTGGCATGTTGGTACTGGCGCTGATTGGCGTGGTGTTTCTTGAGCAGATTTACCGAAATATCAGCCCGGAACGCCGCTGGGCGATGAAGTTTCTGGTCATCGCCCTTGGCGTGATGTTCGCTTATGACATTTTTTTGTATTCCTACGCGGTGCTGTATCAGCGCTTCAATCTGAGCGCCTGGGCAGCTCGCGGCTTCATCGTTGCCACGTTGGTACCGCTGTTACTGGTGGCGGCGGCGCGCAACCCGGTGTGGTCGCTGGAGGTCGCGGTGTCTCGGCGCGTGGTGTTCTATTCCACCAGCCTGTTGGTGGTCGCGTTCTACATCATTGCCACGGCGATGGGCGGGTATTACGTACGCCTGTACGGCGGCGATTGGGGGCGCGTGGCGGAGATTACGCTGGCCTGCTTCGCACTGCTGTCGGTGTTGTTGATCGCGTCTTCCGGACAGGCGCGCTCGCGTCTGCGCGTGTTCCTGCACAAGAATTTCTTCAGCTTTCGCTATGACTATCGCGAGGAATGGCTGCGTCTGACCACCACGCTGTCGGCCAGCGATACCGAATTGCCGCTGCGTGCGGTTCGCGCGCTGGCGCAGATTCTGGACAGCCCGGCGGGTGCGTTGCTGATCTGCGATGACGAGGGTCAGCTTGTGCCGGAGGCCCGCTGGAACATGCCGGTACCCGCCGACTTGAAGCTTTCCACCGAACTGCCGGCGCTCGAGTTCATGCGTGAGCGCCAGTGGATCTACAACCTGGATGATGCACCGCCCCTGGGTGAGGCGAAGCTGCGTGCACCAGCCGAGCTGCAGGCGTTGCCACGTGTCTGGCTGCTGGTTCCGCTGGTGCAGGAGCAGCGGCTGGTTGGCCTGGTGGTGCTGGCGCAGGCGCGCGCCAAACGAAGCTTCGATTGGGAGGACATCGACCTGGTGCGGGCGGCTGGTAGTCAAGTGAGCGGCACGCTGGCGCAGGCCATGAATGCGCGCAGCCTCGCCGAGGCGCGTCAATTCGAGGGCTTCAATCGACTTACTGCCTTTTTGATGCACGATCTGAAGAATGTTGCCGCCCAGCAATCGCTGCTGCTGCAGAACGCCGAACGGCACAAGCGCAACCCGGCGTTCGTCGACGACATGCTCACCACGGTGGCAAATGCGGTAGGTCGCATTTCACGACTGCTTGAGCAGTTGCGCGGAGGCGTGACGCCTGCCACGCTGGCTCGCGTGCAGCTGGATGTGGTGATCGACAAGGCGCTTGCCGAATGTCAGGCGCAGTTGCCGCGGCCGACGTATGAGCCCGCGCAGGAAAGGCTCTGGGTGCAGGCGGACCCGGAACAGTTCGCCACGGTGCTGGGACATGTACTGCGTAACGCTCAGGACGCGGCGCAAGCCCACGGCCATGTGACGTTGACGCTGAAACGTGTGGCGGGGGATGCAGCGATCGAGATTGAGGACGATGGGGCAGGTATGGACGAGGAATTCATCCGCGATCGGCTGTTCAAGCCATTTTTCTCCACCAAGGAGAGCAAGGGTATGGGTGTCGGTGCGTATCAGGCGCGCGAATACGTGCGTTCGCTGGGCGGCGCGGTGAGCGTGGCAAGCGTGCCAGGTCAGGGCACGGTGTTCACTATTCGCTTGCCGCTGGCTGACCGTGATGAAAATTCGCTGCGGCCAGGCCCGCTGGCGGCAACTTCATGAGTACGCCACAGGGCTATTTGTTGATCGTCGAAGACGACACCGGCCTGCAAACCCAGTTGCGCTGGAGCTTCGAGGACTACAACGTTGTCTTTGCCAGTGACCGGGCGTCGGCACTGGACCTGATGCTTCGTCACCAGCCGGCCGTGGTGCTGCAGGATCTTGGGTTGCCGCCCGATCCGAGTGGAACCAGCGAAGGGTTCGCCACGCTGGCGGAAATTCTGCAACAGGCGCCACACACCAAGGTCATTGTGGTCACCGGCAACGGCGACCGCGACAATGCGGTCAAGTCGATCGGCTGCGGTGCGTTCGACTTTTGCTCCAAGCCACTGGATCTGGAAGTGCTGCGCCTGCTGGTGAGTCGGGCCTTTCGGATGCACCAACTGGAGGCCGAGAACCGCGCGCTCAAAACCCAGTCGAGTACCCTGCTGGAGGGGATCATCGGCAGCAGTGAAGTCATGGCGACTGCGTGTCGACTGGTAGAAAAAGTCGGCCCCTCGAACGCTACCGTCATGCTGCTCGGGGAGACCGGTACCGGCAAGGAGTTGTTCGCACGCGCCTTGCATCGACTGAGTTCGCGGCGCGATGGTCCGTTCGTGGCGATCAACTGCGCGGCGATTCCCGAGCCGTTGCTGGAAGCCGAATTGTTCGGCTACGAAAAAGGTGCCTACACCGGCGCCCACAAGCAGACCAAGGGCAAGATCGAGCTGGCCGTCAATGGAACCTTGTTGCTCGACGAGATTGGCGACATGCCGCCGGCGCTTCAGGCCAAGCTTTTGCGTTTTCTGCAGGAGCGGGTGATTGAGCGGATCGGCGGGCGCGAGTCGATCCCGGTGGATATCCGGATCATTTGCGCCACTCACCACGACTTGCGCGCGCTGATCCAGCAAGGGCGCTTCCGCGAGGATCTGTTCTACCGCGTCAGTGAAGTCAGCATCCGCTTGCCGCCGCTGCGGGACCGCGTCGGTGACGCGGCGCTGCTTGCTCGCCATTTCCTGGCGCAGGCAGCCACTCGCCATGGCCGCACGATTCGTGGCTTTTCCGCCAAGGCACTCAAGGCGATTGAAGCGCATCCCTGGCCTGGCAATGTGCGCGAGCTGGAAAATGCGGTGAACGGCGCGGTCATCATGGCTGATACCCATCAAATCGGGCTGGCCGAGTTGCACCTGGCGACGGCCGGTGGCGAAGAATTTCAGACATTGCGCCAAGCGCGGGTTGACGCCGAAAAGCAGGCCATTCAGCACGCCATGACCAGGGCGGGCGGTAACCTCTCGCGCGTCGCGGAATTGCTCGGTATCACCCGGCCGACGCTTTACGATCTGCTGGAAAAGTACGGTTTGAAGAAGACGGCAGACGCCGATTGATTCCACGTGTTTCGATGTGCCACAGGGGTTGAGAGAATGCGCAAAATCAAGTTGAACACCCAGGCCATCCATCAGGGCTTGCTGGTCTTTTGCGTGAGCCTGATGTTGAGTGCTTGCGGCCTGGCGGGTCGGGAAGGCGGGCTGGCTGCAGGTGCCAAGGCTCAGGCCGAAGGAAAGTACCGCGCTGCCTACATCGAAGCCAAGAAAGTCCTGCAGCAAGACAACAAGAACGGTGCGGCGTGGCTGCTGCTGGGTCGCGCTTCACTGATGCTTGGCGATGTGAAGGACGCCTTGAACGATCTGCAGAATGCCAAAGCCAATGGCGTTCCGGAAACCCAATGGGCGGTGCCCATGGGACAGGCGTTGCTGGTGACCCAGCAATACGACCAGTTGCTCAAGACGCTGTTGCCTGAACCTCTGACTGACACCGGGGTCAAGACGGATGTGCTGCGACTGCGGGGCGATGCCTACCGTGGCTTGAAGCAGTTCGATCAGGCCGAGCAGTCTTACAAGGCGGCGCTGGCACTTGCTCCGAAGGACTCCGAAACGCTGTTGGGGCTAGCCAAGCTGGCCACCATTGCCGGTGACCCGGCCGCTGCGGACAACTATGTGCAGCAGGCCTTGGCCGCATCACCCGAAAGCCCCCAGGTCTGGGTACTGAAAGGTGACCTCGCCTTTGACGCCCATCAACTTGCGGCTGCCGAAGCGGACTATCAGAAAGCACTGGCCTTCAAAAAAGCGGACTGGTTGCCGCAGGAACATTTCTACGCGCTGACGCGTCTGGCCAATGCCCAGGCGCAGCAAGACAAACTTGACGCAGCACTAGGCAACATCCAGACACTGGAAAAGATGTCGCCTGGACAGCCTTATCCGCACTACCTGCATGCGGTGGTTCTGTACAAGCAGGGGCATCTGGATGATGCCATTTCACAATTGCAGCAGGTACTCAAGGGTGCGCCCAATAACGACCAGGCGCAGATGCTCATGGGCGCGGTGAACTACGCGCAGGGCAACTATGGTCAGGCCGAGATGTACCTCAGCAATATCATTGGCCTGAAGCCAGACAATCTCGAAGCGCGCCGCTTGCTGGCGCTCACCTTCTATCGCGAAGGGCGTTCGAGCCAGGCCGTGAGCATGTTGCGGCCTGCCGTGCAGGGCACACCATCCGATGCCGATCTGCTCACCATGTTGAAAAGTGCGGCGGCCGAAGGTATCGCTTCTTCCTCAGCCAAGGTGCCTGCGGTCGCTGCCAACGCACCCGCTGACGAAGCCTTTGCACACGTCGATCAAGCCATCGCGTCCGGGGACGGGGCAGCCGCATTGCGTCTGCTGCAGGCGATTCCAGCAGGTGATCCTGCCATTGAGGCGCGGCGCAACAGCTTGCAGGTCATGGCGTATGTGCGCTCGAAACGCACGGACGAGGCGGTCAAGGCCGCGGCCAACTATGTTTCCGCGCATCCGCAGGACAGTGCAGCGCATCTGGTTTATGGAACCGCACTGGTCGCGGCGAACGAGCACGCCAAGGCGCGTGTCCAGTATGACGAAGCTTACAAACTGGACCCGAAGAACATCGCCGCGCTTCTGAGTCTGGGCAGCCTCGATTCGCTGGAACGCAACTACAAGGATGCTGCCGGTCGTTACGACAGCGTCTTGAAGCAGGACCCCGCCAACGAAACCGCCATGACGGCGCAGGCACGGCTCGCCATGTTGCAAGGCGACAAGGCGGCTGCAATCAAGTGGTTCAACCAGGCCATCGGTGCAGCACCAAAGTCCCCGGCGGCGTACATCGGGCTGGTGATGCTGTACAGCGGAACGGGTCAATTCGACGAGGCGGTGAGTGTCGCCAAGCGACTGGTGGATGTCGAACCTGACAACCCGGCCGCGCAGAATGCGCTAGGTGCGGCGGAACTCAATGCCGGCCATTCCAGCGAAGCACTTAAGCCACTGCAACTGGCCGTGAAGCTCGCTCCGCAGGCGCCGATGTATCGCATCAACCTAGCGCGTGCACAGCTTCTGGGCAAGAACACCAAGGAGGCCGAAGACAATCTAGAGCAGGTTATCAAGGCAGATCCCGGCCAGGTTCAGGCGGTGAACTTGCTGGCCTTCGTGAAGTTGCAGAACAAGGATATGCCCGGTGCGCTCTCGCTGGCGCGCGCGCTGCAAGGGCAGCCTGCCACCAAGGCTGCAGGTTTCATGCTCGAAGGAGATCTGTATACGGCAAACCAGTCCCATCATGAAGCAGTCAATGCCTACCAGCAGGGTTTGAAGATTGCATATGAGCGACCACTGGTACTCAAGGTGTTTCAGGCGATGAGTGCGGATGGCTCCAGCGAGCCGCAAACGGTCCTGCGCGACTGGTTGGCCAAGCATCCGGATGATGCTGGCACGCGGGCGCTGCTGGCTGAGTACTACCTGACCCACAAGCAGAACGCGCTGGCGGTGACGGAATACGAGCGTGTCGTCAAGGACCATCCTTCCGACGTGGGTGCACTCAACAACCTGGCGTGGGCCTATACCGCGCAAGGCAATCCCAAGGCGCTGGAGTTAGCCGAACGCGCGTATAAACTGGCGCCGACCTCGCCCAGCGTGCAAGACACCTATGCGTGGGCGCTGGTTGCCGGCAATCAGGTCGGGAAGGCGTTGCCCCTTCTCGTTCAGGCAGCCAAGGCGGCGCCCAAAGAGCCGTCGATTCACTATCACCTGGCCGTGGCTCAGGCGCGCACGGGTGACAAAGCGGGCGCGCGAACGACGCTCGAGGTACTGCAAAAATCCGGCGCCGATTTCGAAGGCAAGGCGGCAGCAGAAAAGCTGTACCGCGAGCTGGGCGGCGCCGGTGGATCAGCCAAGTAGCATCAGTCTTGAGCGTCCTCACATCGTGGTGGTCCCGTCTCCACGCGGGATCACCACGATGTTGTCCGCAACGTTGTCGCCCTGGCGGATTACGGGATTGTCGTGGCAATTCCATGGGTCCTCCGCCGTGATTCCACACCACATCAAGCAAGCAAACCTACCGTTGGATTTGTCACATGCAATCACTTGAAAACACCACGATCGCCGTTGTAGGGCTGGGTTACGTCGGACTGCCGCTGGCAGTGGAATTCGGCAAGCGTTATGACACCGTGGGCTTTGATATCAACGCCGCACGGGTCGAGGAATTGCGCGGTGGGGTCGACCACACGCTGGAAGTCGATGCGCATGAACTGGCCGAAGCGTCGCGGTTGAGCTTCAGCGCTGCGCTGGACGATATCCGCGACTGCCATGTTTACATCGTCACCGTGCCAACCCCGATCGACACCGCAAAGCGACCGGATCTCACCCCGCTGATCAAGGCCAGCGAAGCGCTGGGCAAGGTGCTCAAGCAGGGCGACATCGTGGTATACGAATCCACCGTTTACCCGGGTTGCACCGAGGAAGTCTGTGTTCCGATTCTTGAGCGGGTCTCTGGCCTGGTCTACAACCGCGACTTTTTCGCTGGCTACAGTCCCGAGCGAATCAATCCGGGTGACAAGTTGCACCGGGTCACCTCGATCCTCAAGGTGACTTCGGGCTCGACCCCCGAGGTAGCCGACTTCGTGGACGCCCTGTACGGCTCGATCATTACCGCCGGCACGCACAAGGCCAGCTCGTTGAAAGTGGCCGAAGCGGCCAAGGTGATCGAAAACACCCAGCGCGATCTGAACATCGCCCTGGTGAACGATCTGGCCAAGCTGTTCAACAAGCTTGGCATCGACACCCTGGAGGTGCTGGAGGCGGCCGGTACCAAATGGAATTTTCTGCCGTTCCGGCCCGGCCTGGTCGGCGGCCATTGCATCAGCGTGGACCCGTACTACCTGACCCACAAGGCGCAGGAAGTGGGTCACCACCCGGACGTGATCCTTGCGGGCCGGCGCACCAACGACAGCATGGGTGAGTACATCGCTGGCGAGGTGATCCGGTTGATGGTGTGCAAGGGCATCAATCCGGTGCGCGCGCGCATCCTGATGCTTGGCCTGGCATTCAAGGAAAATTGCCCGGATCTGCGCAACACTCGCGTGGTCGATATCGTGCAGGCGCTGCACGGCTACAACGCCGAAGTGGAGATCTTCGATCCCTGGGTTGATCCCGTGGCTGCCGCGCACGAATACGACATCAAGCTCATCGATGAGCCGGCACTGGCGACGTATGACGCGGTGATCGTGGCGGTGGGTCACCAACAGTTCGCCAAGTTGGGCAGTGCCGGCATCCGAGCTTTCGGCAAGCCGCAAAGCGTCTTGTATGACGTGAAATACGTGCTACCGCGCGATGCGGTGGATGGCCGTTTGTAAGCTGTCACCACGCTTGACGAGGCGACCGCCGGTCTGCGGGCGGTCGCCTCGGTTGTGCTACTGCGTATCATGGAAAGATTGAACTGCTATCGGGTCGCCCTGCAATGAAGATTCTCGTTACTGGTACTGCCGGCTTCATCGGCTCACACGTCGCGCTGCGCTTGCTCGAGCGTGGCGACGAGGTGATCGGCATCGATAATCTCAGCGACTACTACGACGTCCATCTGAAGAAGGCGCGCCTGGCGCGATTCGCCGAACATCCAAGCTATACGCATGTATCGGCGGACCTGTCCGATCGCGCGGCCATCGAGTCGGTATTTGCGCAGCATCGGCCGCAGCGGGTGATCAACCTGGCCGCGCAGGCCGGGGTTCGCTATGCGGCGGAGAATCCGCATATCTATGTGTCGACCAATGTCACCGGCTTCCTGCATGTGCTCGAAGGCTGCCGTCACCATGACGTCGAACATCTGGTGTATGCGTCCACCAGCTCGGTGTATGGCGCCGATACGCAGATGCCTTTTTCCGAGCATCAACCCACCGAGCATCCGCTTACCCTGTATGCGGCGTCCAAGAAAGCAAATGAAATGATGGCGCATAGTTATGCGCATCTTTACGGCCTGCCGTGCACCGGGTTGCGCTTCTTTACGGTGTATGGCCCGTGGGGCCGGCCGGACATGGCCTTGTTCCTGTTCACCAAGGCGATTCTTGCCGGCGAGCCCATCAAGGTCTTCAACCACGGTCATCACCGACGCAGCTTCACCTACGTCGACGACATCGTGGAGGGAGTTATCCGTGCGCTGGATGACGTTCCTGCCGGCAATCCTGCCTGGAATGGCATGGCGCCCGATCCAGCCTCAAGCGCGGCGCCTTACCGCATCTTCAATATCGGCAATGAAGAACCGGTGGAGCTGTTGCGCTACATCGAGATACTGGAGCAATGCCTCGGCCGCAAGGCGCAGATGGAGTTGTTGCCCCTGCAGGCGGGTGATGTGCCTGACACGGAAGCGGACACGTCCTCGCTGGCGGCGGCGGTGGGTTACAACCCGCGGGTACCGGTCGAGGTGGGCGTGGCGAATTTCGTGCGCTGGTACAAGGATTACTACGCCGTAGCGTGATCGCGTGAGTTGTTCGCGATGAGGACAGTCAGTGCTGGCGAGCCATGTCTCGCTCGCGCCAGTGCGATGATGCCGGCCAACCCGGTGCATCCGGTAGAATGTCGTCATGCAGATATTCAAGATATTTACTCTGGAAGCCGCCCATCGGCTGCCGAACGTGCCGGAAGGCCACAAGTGCGCGCGCCTGCATGGGCATTCGTTCCGGGTCGAGCTGCATCTGACTGGCGATATCGGTGCGGAGTCGGGTTGGGTGATGGATTTCGGCGATGTAAAGGCAGTGTTTCAGCCGATCTACGATCAGCTGGACCATCACTACCTCAATGACATTGACGGGCTGGAAAATCCCACCAGCGAGCGATTGGCGGTGTGGATCTGGGATCGGCTGAAGCCGGCGCTGCCACTGCTGTCTGAAGTGGTGGTGCATGAAACCTGCACGTCGGGCTGTCGCTACCGCGGAGCGTAGGAAGCGGCGTGGTGGATTGCGCCGGCTGAGCTGCTTCGTCGTATCGCCGCACCTTTGCGACGTCTTGTCCGCCGCACCCTCAGGGGTCTGCCTTGTTCGACCAACCGATTGTGATGCTCGACTTCGAGACCACCGGCCTCAGCCCGGTGGCGGGCGATCGCATCACTGAAGTGGCAGCGTTGCGGATTGTCGGCGGGGTGGTGGCCGAGCGCTATGTGACGCTGGTCAATTGTGGTGTGCGCATTCCCTCCTTCATCACCGCGTTGACAGGCATCTCGCAGCGGATGATCGATGGCGCGCCGGCCGTCGCTCAAGTGTTGCCCCAGTTGCTGGATTTTATCGGTGACGATGCGCTGGCGGCGCACAACGCCGGCTTCGATGCCAGGTTCTTGCTGGCCGAGAGCGAGCGACTGGGTTTGTCGCCGCGTCATCGTGGTTTGATCTGCTCGCTGAAACTGGCGCGCCGAATGTTGCCGGGGCGGGGTAGCTACAAATTGGGTGAGTTGGCGCACGCCTTGAACATCAGCTATCGCGGTGCGGCTCACCGAGCCGAGGCCGATGCCGAAGTGTCTACCCGCTTGTTGTTGCATATCGGGGAATCCATGCAGCGTCGTTACCGCTGCCAGGCGATTGCGCCGAGTCTGCTTGAGGCGATCAACCGGCAAAGTGCTGCCAAGGTGCCGGATTTCCTGGGCCGAGCGTTTGCCGGCCACTGAGGCGGCCGGTGCACCGCGGGCCCGCCGTGGCTGGAGCTGCGCTGGCCCGGCAGTGCGCGGTGCCGCGGAAGGCGCGGCAACTAGCGCGGCCGGGCGGCGATCTACCCCTTGGCTCGAGGCTCTTTGACGCGGCGCAATTCGCCCTGTCGCAGCGGCAAGCGATAGTTTTTGATGAATATTTCCGCAATGGCTTGCCTGCCGATCAAAATATATATTGCACTGCAGCAAAGTTCTTGGTAAAGTTCCTGCCACTACCCCATCCTCAACGAGGACAAAGCCATGACTCAGCAATTCAACAACCAGCTTTTCGCTTTCACCAAGCAGTTCTCCGATAGCGCGTTCAAGGCGCAGTCGCTGGCCTTGAAGGGTCTGGAGACGGTCGCCGAGCTGCAGCTCAAGGCGCTCGAGGAGCAGTCCAGGATCTCCGCCCAGTTCGTCGCCGACGCGATGGAAACCCGTGACATGGACGGTCTGCGTACCTTGTGGGAGAAGGGCAGCAGCCTGAGCCGCGAGAACGCCGAGCGTGCTGTGGCCGTGTCGCAGGAAGTGATTGCGGTGACCCAGAAGACCACCGAGTCGCTGAATGCGCTCGTGCAGGAACAGCGTCAGGCTGCCAATGACGCGGTTGCCACGCCGGTGGCCGCCAAGAAGGCTGCCGCCAAGTAATCAAGCGGCATCGTTGCGTTTCACGTGACGTGAGCAGGGCCGGACTTCGTGTTCGGCCCTGCTTGTATATGGCGTCGAAAGAAATAGTGGTCTCGCACCGGACCGGCTCACATTTCAATACGTTAAGTGTCTCCCTGGACACGATGTCGCAGCTTTTGCGGCTTGTCCCCGCAACTTTGCAACTGCTATACTTTTACGGATTGGATAGTGGCCCGCAGCTGTTTCGGTGCCGCCTGGTGCAGGCCGCGCGGAGAAGCTACGTTGCTTAACAGTCTTGCCTCTGGTCGACGCATCGCGCTGCGCATTGTTCTGCTGCAGTTGCTGGTGGCGTTGCTGGTAGGTCTCGTGTTTCTCGCACTGGGGCCGCGTGAAGCGGTTTCGGCTGCTGCGGGCGCGACGATGGTGGCGCTGGGTACCGCGCTGATGTCGGCGCGATTCTTCAGCGGCGTGACAGGCGCGGGCCAGGCGTTTGGCCGGTTGCTGACGGGCGTGCTCCTGAAATGGATCGTGATCGTCGGGGGCTTGGTCGTGATCCTGTTCCAACTCAAGTTGCCACCGCTGGCCGCCATTACGGGGTTGGCGGCGGCTTACGCGGTTTATCTGCTGGCGTTCAGATTCAAGGGTTGATCCATGGCAAGCGAGCCGACTGGCGGTCTTACCGACTACATTCAGCACCATCTCACGCACCTGACCCCGCATGCCAGCGAGGGTGGGTTCTGGGCGGTACATATCGACTCGATGACCGTGTCGCTGGCGCTGGGCGTGTTGTTCTGCGCGTGGTTCTGGTTGAAGGCGCGCAAGGCCACGGCCGGCGTGCCAGGCAAGGGGCAGGCGTTTGTCGAGATCATCCTCGAATTCGTCGATGGCCAGGTCAAAGACGTGTTCCACGGCGATCGCCGCGTGTTGGGTCCGCTGGCGCTGACCGTGTTTGTCTGGGTATTCCTGATGAACGCGATGGATCTGTTGCCTGTCGATCTGATTCCGTGGATCACCGAAATGTTTGGCGTCGAGCACTTTCGTGCTGTACCCACCGCGGATACCAGCATGACGTTCGCGATGTCGATCACCGTGTTCGTGTTGATCATTTTCTACAGCTTCAAGGCGAAGGGCTTCAGCGGCTACATGAGCGAGATGTTCACCGCCCCTTTCGGCAAGCATCCACTGCTCTGGATTCCCAATTTCGCGCTGAATCTGGTTGAGTTGCTGTCCAAGCCGGTCAGCCTGGCGATGCGACTGTTCGGCAACATGTATGCAGGCGAGCTGGTGTTCATGCTGATCGCCGGCCTGTTCAGCGCCGGTGCCGGCGCGGCTGGCTGGGCGTTGTACGGCATGGGCATCATCGGCTACACGGTGTGGGGCATCTTCCACATCCTGATCATCTCGATCCAGGCATTCATCTTCATGGTGCTGACGATTGTGTACATCTCGATGGCGCACGAGCACCACTGATCGGCGTACTCGAATCACCTGTTGCAACCGTTTTATCTATTCCAGTTTGAATTTCTCAGGAGACTACCGTGGAACATCTCGTCCAGTTTGCACAAATCCAGGGCTTCACCGCCATCGCGCTCGGCCTGATCATCGGTTTTGGTGCGCTCGGCGCCTGTATCGGTATCGGCATCATGGGTTCCAAGTTTCTTGAAGCCGCTGCGCGTCAGCCGGAGCTGGTGCCGCTGCTGCAGGGCCGCATGTTCCTGCTGGCCGGTCTGATCGACGCCGCGTTCCTGATCGGTGTGGCGCTGGCGATGTACTTCGCCGTGGCCAACCCGCTGCTGGGCGCCGTGCTGACGGCTGCTGGCAAGGGTCAGTAAGAAACAACTTCGCGATGGCGTCCGCAAAGGCGTCATCGCGTATCTGGCGCGGGTCTTTTGTACCCGCGTTTGTCTTGTTCCGCATTTACAGGTAACGCAGCGATGCTTCCCAACGGCACTCTGATTGGCGAAATGATTTCGTTCGCCATCCTGATCTGGTTCAGCGTCCACTTCATCTGGCCGCACATCAACAAGGCCATTGAAGACCGCCAGGTCAAGATCGCCGAAGGCCTGAATGCCGCCGAGCGCGCCCATGCCGAGCTGAAGAGCGCGGACGTAAAGGTGGCTGGCGAAATCAAGCAGGCTCGCCTGCAGGCTTCGGAGATCATCGACAAGGCTCAGCAACAGGCCAATCAGATCATCGACAAGGCCCGTGGCGAAGCGGTCAGCGAGATCAACCGGCTGAAGGCTGCGGCGCAGGACGATATCGCCTCGATGGCGCAGCGTGCTCGTGACCAGCTGCGCGAGCAGGTGAGTGCGCTGGCCGTGCAGGGTGCCAGCAAGATCGTGCAGCGCGAGGTAGATGCCTCGACGCACAAGGCCTTGCTCGACCAGCTCGCCGCAGGTCTCTGATCCATGGCACAGGCAATCACTCTCGCCCGTCCGTACGCCCGCGCCGCGTTTGAAGTGGCGCATGCGGCCGGTACGCTGGCTTCGTGGTCGCAGTCGCTGGCGTTTGCGGCGGCGGTGGCAGGCGATGCGCTCGTCGCCGGTCTCGGTAACGACCCGCGGGTGCTGCCCGCTCAGCTGGTGGCCTTGCATCTGCCGGCCGGTGTGACCGTCGATGCGCCATTCGGCCAGTTCCTGACCGAGATGGCCGAGCAGCGTCGTCTGGCTCTGTTGCCGGAAGTGGCGGAGTTGTTCGAAATGCTCAAGCGCGAATCCGAGTCGCAGCTGCTGGTCAAGGTGACCAGCGCGATGACTCTGGATCCGGCGCAGTCCGAGCAGTTGAAGGCTTCGTTGAAGCGCCGTTTCAAGCGTGAGATCGAACTGGAAACCACGGTCGATGCCTCGCTGCTGGCCGGCGTGGTGATTGATACCGGCACGGAAGTGATCGACGGTTCGGCGCGCGGACGTCTCGCGCAGCTGGCCGGCGCCCTCAGCCACTAAAGATTTACGCGAAGTCCATTTCGCGAAGAGCAAAAACCGGCCATCCATGGCCGGACAGATTAGTTAGACGCGAGGTCCATCTCGCGAAGAGCAAGACCGGCCATCCGGGCCGGACAATTTGGTTTCACGCGAAGTCCGTTTCGCGAAGAGCAAAACCCGACCATCCATGGTCGGACTCTTGAAAAAGACTTTAATTTCGGGATCGATGACCATGTCCAGCACCACTTTGAATCCGTCCGAGATCAGCGAACTGATCAAGAGCCGCATCGAGCAGTTCAAGCTCGGCGCGGAAGCGCGTAACGAGGGCACGATCATCAGCGTGTCCGACGGCATCGTGCGCATCCACGGCCTGGCCGATGTGATGCAGGGCGAAATGATCGAGCTGCCGGGCAACTCGTTTGCACTGGCGCTGAACCTGGAGCGCGACTCGGTCGGCGCGGTGGTGCTGGGTGAATACCAGCATCTGCGCGAAGGCGACACCGCCAAGACCACCGGCCGCATCCTCGAAGTGCCGGTCGGCCCCGAGTTGCTTGGTCGCGTCGTCGACGCGCTGGGCAACCCGATCGATGGCAAGGGTCCGCTCAACGCCAAGCTGACGGCCGAAGTCGAGAAGGTCGCGCCGGGCGTGATCTGGCGCAAGTCGGTCGACCAGCCGTTGCAGACCGGCTACAAGTCGGTCGATGCGATGATTCCGGTCGGTCGTGGCCAGCGCGAGCTGATCATCGGCGACCGCCAGACCGGCAAGACCGCGCTGGCGATCGACGCGATCATCGCGCAGAAGGATTCGGGCGTTAAGTGCATCTACGTCGCCATCGGCCAGAAGCGTTCGTCGGTAGCCAACGTGGTGCGCAAGCTGGAAGCGCACGGCGCGCTGGCGCACACCATCGTGGTGGTGGCCTCGGCTTCCGAGTCGGCCGCGCTGCAGTACGTCGCCCCGTATTCGGGTTGCGCGATGGGCGAGTTCTTCCGCGATCGTGGCGAAGACGCGCTGATCGTGTATGACGATCTTTCCAAGCAGGCCGTGGCATATCGTCAGATCTCGCTGCTGCTGAAGCGTCCGCCGGGCCGCGAAGCGTATCCGGGCGACGTGTTCTATCTCCACAGCCGTCTGCTCGAGCGCGCATCGCGCGTGTCCGAGGAATATGTCGAGAAGTTCACCAACGGTGAAGTGAAGGGCAAGACCGGTTCGCTGACCGCGCTGCCGATCATCGAGACCCAGGGCGGCGACGTTTCGGCGTTCGTGCCGACCAACGTGATCTCGATCACCGATGGCCAGATCTTCCTGGAAACCGATCTGTTCAACGCCGGTATCCGTCCGGCGGTGAACGCCGGTGTCTCGGTGTCCCGCGTCGGCGGCGCCGCGCAGACCAAAATCGTGAAGAAGCTGTCCGGCGGTGTGAAGCTGGCACTGGCGCAGTACCGCGAGCTCGCTGCGTTCGCGCAGTTCGCCTCGGATCTGGACCCGGCCACCCGCGCCCAGCTGGATCGTGGTCAGCGCGTGGTCGAGTTGATGAAGCAGGGCCAGTACGCGCCGCTGTCGATCGCCGAGCTTGCGCTGTCGGTGTACGCCGCTGAAAAGGGTTACCTCGACGACCTGCCGGTGAACAAGGTGCTGGCGTTCGAGAAGGGCCTGCACGCGTTCATGCACCAGAACCACGCCGACCTGATGAAGACCATCGTCGACACCGGCAACTGGGACAAGGACATCGAAGCCACCTTCAAGGCTTCGCTGGACGAGTACAAGAAAACCGGTAGCTGGTGAAGCCGGGAACGGGGAACAGGGACTGGGAACAACAGCAAGCCCGTTCCGCACCTGATCTTTCCGTTCCCCGTTTCCCGTTCCCCGTTCCCCGAAGTGAGCAAAGCGAGCGAGACTAGATGGCCAGCGGACGCGAAATCAAAACCAAGATCAAGAGCACGCAGAACATGCGCAAGGTGACGCGCGCGCTCGAAATGGTCTCTGCCGCCAAGATCCGTCGTGCGCAGGACCTGATGAAGGCCTCGCGTCCGTATGCCCGTTCGATGCGTAAAGTGATCGCGCACGTCGCCCAGGCCAGTACCGATTTCAGCCATCCGTTTCTGACTCAGCGCGACAACGTGGCGCGAGTCGGTTTCATCGTGGTGTCGACCGATCGTGGTCTGTGCGGCGGCCTCAATTCCAACCTGTTCCGTCGTCTGCTGCCGGCCATTCTCGAATGGCAGAACAAGGGTGTGCAGGTCGATGTGGTGGCGGTGGGTCAGAAGGCGGTGGCGTTCTTCCGTCGCCTCAAGGGCGTCAACCTGATCGGCAGCGTCACGCACCTGGGCGAGAAGCCCAAGCTGGAGCAGCTGGTTGGCGTGATCAAGGTGATGATGGACGCCTATACGTCCAACGGTCTGGATCGCGTGTTTCTGGCGTACAACGACTTCGTCAACACCATGACGCAGAAGCCGACCATCGACGCGCTGCTGCCGCTGCCGCTGGTGGCGACGGAAATGGAAGCGCATCAGGCGGCTGGCGAATCGGCTTATGCCGGTGTGAAGCTGGAGTCGAGCCACGATTGGGACTACATCTACGAACCCGATGCGCAGACCGTGCTGGAGCACGTGCTGGGTCGTTACATCGAGTCGGTGGTGTACCAGGCCGCGCTGGAGAACCTTGCCAGTGAGCATGCTGCCCGGATGGTGGCGATGAAGAGCGCGTCCGACAACGCGAACAAGGTGATCGGTGAATTGACGCTGGTTTACAACAAGGCGCGTCAGGCCGCGATCACCCAGGAAATTTCCGAAATTGTAGGTGGCGCCGCAGCGGTTTGACCGCGGCGGTTCTTGAAAAATTCTTGGCGACGCGAAGCGGCGCCGCAATAAACCTTAGAGATTCATCCGGAGCTATCAGCATGAGCCAGGGCAAAGTTGTTCAGATCATCGGCGCAGTCGTCGACGTGGAATTTCCGCGTGACCAGGTGCCGCAGGTGTATGACGCACTGAAAATCGACGGCACCGAGATCACGCTGGAAGTTCAGCAGCAGCTCGGCGACGGCATCGTGCGCACCATCGCGCTCGGTTCCACCGAAGGCCTGAAGCGCGGCCTGCAGGCGCGCAACACCGGCGAAGGCATCAAGGTCCCGGTCGGCAAGGAGACGCTCGGTCGCATCATGGACGTGCTGGGCCGTCCGATCGACGAAGCCGGCCCGATCGGCGAGAAGGAGCAGTGGGTCATCCATCGCGAGGCGCCCAGCTACGACGAGCAGGCTGCCGCGAATGACCTGCTGGAAACCGGCATCAAGGTCATCGATTTGATCTGCCCGTTCGCCAAGGGCGGCAAGGTCGGCCTGTTCGGCGGCGCCGGCGTCGGCAAGACCGTCAACATGATGGAGCTGATCAACAACATCGCCAAGGCGCACGCGGGTCTGTCCGTGTTTGCCGGCGTGGGCGAGCGTACCCGCGAGGGCAACGACTTCTACCACGAGATGAAAGACTCCAACGTGCTGGACAAGGTCGCGATGGTTTACGGCCAGATGAACGAGCCGCCGGGCAACCGTCTGCGCGTGGCGCTGACCGGCCTGACCATGGCCGAGTACTTCCGCGACGAGAAGGACGAGACCGGCAAGGGCAAGGACGTGCTGCTGTTCGTCGACAACATCTACCGTTACACGCTGGCCGGCACCGAAGTGTCCGCGCTGCTGGGGCGTATGCCGTCCGCCGTGGGTTACCAGCCGACGCTGGCCGAGGAAATGGGCGTGCTGCAGGAGCGCATCACCTCGACCAAGACTGGCTCGATCACCTCGATCCAGGCCGTCTACGTGCCCGCCGATGACTACACCGATCCGTCGCCGGCGACCACCTTCGTGCATCTGGACTCCACCGTGGCGCTGTCCCGCGATATCGCCAGCCTGGGTATCTACCCGGCGGTGGACCCGCTGGCTTCGACCAGCCGTCAGCTTGATCCGCTGGTGATCGGCGAAGAGCATTACGGCGTGGCCCGTCGCGTGCAAGGCACGCTCCAGCGCTACAAGGAACTGAAGGACATCATCGCGATTCTCGGCATGGACGAGCTGAGCGAGGAAGACAAGCAGGCAGTGTCGCGCGCCCGCAAGTGCGAGCGCTTCTTCTCGCAGCCGTTCCACGTGGCTGAAGTGTTCACCGGCTCGCCGGGCAAGTATGTGTCGCTGGCCGAAACCATCCGCGGCTTCAAGATGATCGTTGACGGCGACGTTGACCATCTGCCGGAGCAGGCGTTCTACATGGTCGGCACGATCGATGAAGCGATCAAGAAGGCCGAGGAGATGGGCGCCAAGAAGGCGGCCTGATTCATAGAAGCGGGAGCGGGGAACAGGGTACAAAAGCAGCGTTGCTTCGGCTCCCCGGCTCTTGATTCCCTGTTACCTGTTCCCTGCGACCGCAAGGTAGTCCCCTTGCGGGATTCCCGTCGAGCAAAGCGAGACAAGCCCCATGACTCAAACCATTCGCGTCGACATTGTCAGCGCCGAAGCCGAAATCTTCTCCGGCGACGCCACGATGGTGGTTGCCACCGGCGAACTCGGTGAGCTCGGCATCACGCCGCGCCACGCACCGCTGATCACCCGTCTCAAGCCCGGTCACGTCGACGTGCTGCTGGACGGTGGCGAGCGTCAGCAGTTCTGGGTATCCGGCGGCATTCTGGAAGTGCAGCCGCAGGTGATCACCGTGCTGGCGGATACCGCTGCGCGCGCCTCCGATCTCGACGAAGCTGCCGCGCAGGCGGCCAAGAAGGAAGCCGAGGACGCGCTGGCCAATCGTACCGATGCGATGGATATTGCCGAAGCCCAGCTCAAGCTGGCGCAGGCAATGACCCAGCTGCAGGCGCTGGAGCGTCTGCGCAAGAACCTCAAGCACTGAGTAGCTGACGCGCGTTCGTTTGCAGCGGTCTGCGCGGTCTTGCTGCGGCCTCTTCGAACGAACCGCCGCTGTGTGTCCCAGTCATTCAACGCCGGCCTTGTGCCGGCGTTCTTGTGTCGGCACGATGAACGCATGTCGACGACAGGGAAAGTGCGATGCGTAGATCGGGGCCAGTGTTGCGATACGCCAGTGCGGCGATCCTGCTGAGTCTTGGCGGTTGCGCCACCAGCCGGCCCCAACCCCCACCGCCTGCCATCGGCGATGCATCCTGGCGCATGGAAGTGCCGCCCGGTACCGCGCGTTATCAGCTGGCGCTGGGTGAAGTCTCCAGCGGTGCCACGCCGTTCCAGCGCGTCAGCCCGGTGTATCCGCCCGCCCAGTTGGCCAGCTGTCCGCCACCTGCGGAGATATCGGCCTTGCTGGTCGTGGACGTAAAGGGTGCGGTCTCCGACGTGCGGATTGCTGACGAGGCGCAAGCCGACCCTGCCCGACAGGGCTTCATCAGCGCCGTGCGCGCAGCCGCGCTGCAATGGCAATTCAGTCCACTGCAGATCAACCATTGGGCCGCCGATGCCGACGGCAATACGCATGTCGTGGATAGCGAGACTCGGCCGTTCAGCCTGACCTATGTATTTCGCTTCGAATGCCACGCCGGGAAATCCACGGTTTCCGCTGCGGCGGCAAAGTCCTGAGGCTGATTGGCCTGCGCCAAGGCCGAGCCGGCTGCTATGCTTTTTGATTGAAACACGTCAGGGTCGACACCCATGAATCCAGCTCCGCTGCACGTCGTCATCCTCGCCGCCGGTGCCGGGACGCGGATGAAATCCCATCGCCCGAAGGTATTGATGCCGCTGGCGGGCCGCTCGCTGCTGGCGCACGTGATTGCCGCTGCACGCGCACTGCAGCCGGCCGCGCTGCACATTGTCTATGGCCATTGTGGCGACCAGGTGCAGGCGGCGTTTGCCGAGCAGACTGATCTGCGTTGGGTATTGCAGGCTGAGCGTCTGGGTACCGGCCACGCGGTGGAACAGGCGCTGGCCAACGTGCCAGACGATGCGCGCGTGCTGGTGCTCTACGGTGACGTGCCGCTGACCCGGGTCGAGACGTTGCAGCAACTGGTGGGCACCGAAGGCGGCTTCAGCCTGCTGACCATGCGCCTGGATGCGCCGCGCGGTTACGGCCGGGTGCTCTGCGACGGCAACGGCCATGTGCGTTCGGTAGTCGAGGAAAAGGACGCCGACGACGTGCAGCGCGCGGTGAATCTGGTCAATACCGGCATCCTGGTCACCGCCGCCAAGTCCTTGCGCAGCTGGATCGCCCGGCTGGATCGCAACAACGCGCAAGGCGAGTACTACCTCACCGATATCTTCCGCATGGCAGCAGACGAGAATGCACCTGCGTTGAGTGTCGAATGCGCCGATCCGATCGAGGCGGCCGGTGCCAACAATCCGCTGCAACTCTGCGAGTTGGAGGCGGCTTACCGCCAACGCGCAGCGCAGGCACTGCTGGCCGATGGCGTGCGGCTGGCCGATCCATCACGGATCGACGTGCGTGGCGCGGTCACCGCCGGCTGCGACGTGGAACTGGATATCAACGTGATCCTGGAAGGCACGGTGGTGCTGGGCGATGACGTGCGCGTGGGCGCGTTCACCCGCCTGAAGAACGTGCAGCTGGCGGCTGGGACAGTGGTGCAATCGCATTGTGACCTGGAGGGCGTGGTTACCCATGGGCCGTGCACGATTGGCCCGTTTGCGCGGCTGCGTCCCGGCACCGAGCTCGAAGCGGGCGTCCACGTGGGCAATTTCGTTGAGACCAAGAAGACCCATCTCGGCCGGGGCAGCAAGGCCAATCACCTGACCTATCTCGGTGATACCGAAGTGGGCAGTGGCGTGAACATCGGCGCTGGCACCATCACCTGCAATTACGATGGCGTGAACAAGCACCTCACGCGGATCGGTGATGGCGCCTTCATTGGCTCGAACAGCTCCCTGGTCGCACCCGTCACCATCGGTGCGCAAGCCACCATCGGTGCCGGATCGGTGATTACCCGTGACGCGCCGGACGGCGAACTGACCGTGGCGCGTGGCAAGCAGCAGACATTTGAGGGCTGGCAGCGACCGGTGAAGCAGAAATGAGTAGCAAGAGCGAAGAGTGAGAAACGAGAGGAGGGGGTACTTGCTCTTTGCTCACTTCGCCGCACTCACTGTTCGCTCTCAGGCGTAGCGCCAGCCGTCGATTTCGAACAGCAGTTCGCTGCGGCAGATATCGCCGTGCAGCATGAGTACGGGCACGCCCGGAAGTCGCGCGTCCAGGAATTCACGCACACGTGCCGCATCCGCGTGATGGCGGACATAGGCCTTCAGCGGCGACTGGCTGTCGAAACCGCTGCTCATGCCGGCATTGGCCAGCAGCGCGTCGAGGTTGAGCATGGTTTCGCCGAGTTGGGCGTCCAGATCGTCCTGATGCGCCGAGGCATGGCCGACCACCGCCGCGGTACCCGAAATGGCCAGTGCATCCCCGCCCGGAAGGCTCATGGCGCGGGCGAAGCTGGGTGGCGTGCGGCCGTACTGGCGCGGATAGCACCAGGCGCTGACCTGGCGCGGGTTTTCAATCCGCTGTCCGGGTCGGTCGCAAGCGAGCAGATAAACCTGCAGTCGCGGCGTCTCGCCTAGATGACCGATTGCCGTGGCGGCAGGGAAACCTTCCGCAAAGAAGTCGCCCATGCCGCTGGCGCGGCCTTCACAAAAGTGTTTGTAACGCTCGGCATCGCCGTCGCCGTGGTTGATCGCGCCCAGATAATTCCACACGCGCAGCACGTGCTGCTCGCTGCGGGAGGCCACGAACTGGTGCAGGCGCGCATAGGCGAGTTGGGCCGTGGTGGTGGCGCCGCCGTGTTCGTCCTCGTCGAGTTCAATGGCCGCGAACAGCCAGCCGCCGCCGGCTGACCAACGCAGTGCGCCGTCCTGCCCGCTGCTGACCGTGGCGTCGACTTGCCACAGCTCCAGCGGCGCGGGGCCGTCGAGAGCCTCCAGCGGCACCCGCAGATAGCGCGGATCATCGCTGTGCGGGGCAGCCTGGCCGAAACCGAAGACCGCCAGCGTGCCCGCTTCAGCGAGTACCGACGCCGTTGGCGTCACGCGATAGGACACCTGCGGCGCGCGACGCGCGAGCGGGTCAATCAGCGGGCTTTCACATCCTTGAACCATGCTTTGCAACCGGGAACGACAAGGCCGCTATGTTACACTCCGCGCCCACTGCCACCGGGGGGAGGCAATGAAATCATCGTACGGAATCGAGCATGGCAGAGCAAACCACAGCACAGCACGAATTGGCCTCTTTGGTGGTCGAATGCCTGAATCTCGAATCCGTCACGGCGGACCAGATCGATCCGGACGCACCGTTGTTCGGTGGCGAGCTGGGGCTGGATTCGATCGATGCGCTGGAGATCGCCCTGGCCGTATCCAAGCGCTATGGCTTCCAGTTGCGCTCGGACAATCCGGAAAACCGGCAGATCTTCGCCAGCTTGCGCAATCTGTCCGAGCACGTCGAGCAGAACCGCGCCAGCTGAGCGCGGCGCTGGTTCACGTTGGCCGCAACCGGTTCACGCTGTTTTCCCGCGCGACTGGCAGTCTGGCGGTTTCCAGTGAGCCGACCCGGAATCCGGCATGACGGCATCTTCTCCATTGCCTGACCGTGCGCGGGGCGCTTCGCTGTGCCTGCTGCCGGTCTACCCCTTGCTGGCGATCGCCGGCGCGTGGAGCCATCGGCAGATCTATTCACTGCTGGCGCTGGCGCTGCTGGCGACCGTGCTGCTGTTGCCGCACCTGCTGGCACGTCGAGGCATCGCATGGCTGACGTGGTGCGCTGTGCTTGTCGGCTTGCTGTTGCTCTGGAAGAGCGGTTTTGCCGGCTTGTTGCTGGAGGCCGTGCCGGTGTTGATCAACGCACTGCTGGCGAGCTGGTTCGGCCGCACGCTGGCTACCCCCGAGCCGCTGGTTGAACGTTTCATCATCGCGATCGAAGGTGCCGAACGACTGCAACAACCGGGTGTGAAAGCCTATGCGCGTCAGGTCACCTGGTTCTGGGCTCTACTGCTTGGCGCACAGGCGTTGCTGCTGATGGTGCTGCTGCTTTGTGCCGATCACAGCGGCCTGCTGCAACGTTTCGGTATGGTGTCACCGCTGCCGGTGCCCGAGCGCTGGGCCGCGATCTGGCTGCACATGGGCAGCTACATCATGCTCGGCGTGGCGTTCCTGCTGGAATATCTCTTTCGGCGCTGGCGACTGCGCCATCTCAAACATCCGGGGCTGCACGACATGTTGCTGCGATTGGCGCTGCACTGGCCGCAACTGGTACGTGGCGAGCGGGTGGCGCGCTGATGAGTGAGCGCTACGAACAGAGCCTGTGTATCGATGCCGGGCACCCGGCCTTGCCCGGCCACTTTCCCGGCCATCCGCTGGTTCCCGGCGTGGTCTTGCTGGAACAGGTGGCGTTGGCCTTGCGTGCCTGGCGTGGACAGCGCGTGGCGCGGCTGATCGAGGCCAAATTCGTCGCGCCGCTATTGCCGGCGGAAACCGCTACGCTGAGCCTGAGCGAAGCCGCGCCGAGTGGATCGCGCGTGCGTTTCGAGATCCGCCGCGGCGATCAACTACTGGCACGCGGGATGCTCGAGGGGGCGACATGAGTAGCAACGAGCATTGGCAGAGCCGGCCCGAAGGCGGCGGTCGCTTCGCCATCTGGCTGATCCGCACCATTGCGCTGTACGGCGGGCGCCGGCTCGCGCGCGCGTGTCTGTATCCGATCACGCTGTACTTCTATCTGCGCCGCAAGCCCGAGCGGCTGGCCTCACGGCAGTATCTCAACCGTGTTTTCGGCGCACCGGTGACGGCCTGGCAGGTGTTCAAGCACATGCACTGCTTCGCCGCCAGCAGCATGGACCGGATCTTTCTCCTCGCACGCGGCGAGACGCCGTTCGAGATCGAGACCGTCGGCCTGCATCTGCTCGATGAACGCCACGCGCGTGGCGGTGGCGTGTTGCTGTTCGGCTCGCACCAGGGCAGCTTCGAGGCGCTGCGTGCCGTGGGCGCGCGCCGCCCGGACATGCCGCTGCGGGTGGTGCTGGACAAGCAGAAGACGCCGGCGATGACCGAGTTGCTGGAAGCGTTGGCACCGGAAGTCGGTCAGTGCGTGATCGACGCATCGCAGGATGGCACCAGCATCGCACTGGCCATGGCCGAGGCCTGCCAGAGTGGTGCGCTGGTGGCGATGCTGGCTGATCGCGGGCGTGGTCACGAAGTGCTGCGCCATACCGAATTTCTCGGTTCCCCGGCACCGTTCCCGATCAGCCCGTGGTTGCTCGCGCATGCGCTGAAAGCGCCGGTGGTTCTATGCTTCGGCTTGTATCTGGGCGGCAACCGTTACCGGCTGGTGTTCGAGCCGTTCAGCGAACGGGTGGAGATTCCCCGGCATGATCGGGGTCCGGCACTGGATGCGCTGATTGCGCGCTATGCCCAACGACTCGAGCATTACATCAAGATTGCTCCCTACAACTGGTTCAATTTCTATGATTTCTGGCAAGACGCACCTCCTGCTGCCGAGCCTGCTGCTGACGCTGTGCGCGAGCGCGTCGGCGTCTGAGTCGGTACCTGCGGTTCCCGCAACGCACGCGCTGATTGCCGCGCTGGGTCAGCCCGCGCCAGCGCATACGGCGTTTGCGGAAGCGCGCTTCCTGCAAATTCTGCAGAAGCCGCTGGTGGTCTCGGGTGAATTGTCATGGCTTGGTGGCGACCAGTTGCAGCGCCGCGTGGATCAGCCGCAGCGCGAGACCGCCACGATCGCTGATGGCGAGGTCACTCAGCAGCGTGAGGGCAAAAGTGCGCGGCACTTTTCGCTGAAGCGTGCGCCGCAGTTGCAGGTGTTGCTGGACAGTTTCGTGGCCTTGCTCAGTGGTGATGCGGAGCGTCTGCAAAAGTCCTTCGAGATCACCCAGGCCGGCAACGCTGACGGTGCCTGGTCGCTGACTCTGGTGCCGCGTGATGCGCGCGTGGCAAAGACGGTGGCCAGCATTCGCATCGATGGCGCCGGCAATCAGTCGCGCTGCATGCACATGCAGGAAGCCGATGGCGACGTGGCGGTCGACCTGCTCGGTCCGTTGGCGACGAAGATGCCCGCCGAGCCGACCCGCGAAGCGCTGCAGGCGCTGTGCCAGAGCGCTCCCTGAGCATGGGTCGGGGCGCCCGCGCGACCTTGCTGGTCCTCTGGTTGCTGGCGCTGGCCGGACTGGGCTGGATGGTCGCGCAGCGGCTGAAGATCAGTACCGATTTGCGCAGCTTCATGCCGGCGCCGACGACGCCGGATCAGCGCCTGCTGATGGAGCAGGTGGGCGAAGGTCCCGGCTCGCGCCTGTTGCTGCTATCGATCAGCCGCTCCTGCGCATCCTGCGCTCGTGGTGCTGGGCCATCCATGGCCGGCGGTGGTGCGTCCGATGAAAAGTTGGCCGCGCTGAGTCAGGGGCTTGCCGGCGCGCTCAAGAAAGACCCGCGCTACAGCCAGGTGATCAACGGCAGCTTCGATCTGGGCGCGCTTGATCCAAGCTTGTTGCCGTACCGCTTCCTGCTGTCGCCGACGCTGGATACGCAGCCGCTGGACGAAGCGTATCTTGCCGATCAGTTGCAGCAGCGGCTGGATGACTTGTCCTCGCCGGCCGCCAGCTTGCTGAAAGGATTGTTGCCACGCGACCCCACGCTGGAGGTGCTCAAGCTGGCCCAGTTATGGGCGCCGGCAAAGTCGCCTGAAGTACGCGAAGGGGTGTGGTTCTCACCGCAGAATGAAGCGCTGCTGCTGGTGCAAACCGTCGCCGCCGGGTTCGACCCCGGTGCGCAGGAACAATCCATCGATGGCATTCGCAAGGCATTCGCCGCACTGCCGGACAGTGCGTCCGCGAAACTGGAACTGAGCGGCCCGGGCTATTTCAGTGTGGTGGTCGGCGCGCAGACGCGGCATCAGGCGGACTGGATCGGGCGTATTTCCACCGTGGGTTTCATCGCGTTGCTGCTGCTCGCGTATCGCAGTTTCAGTTCGCTGCTGCTGGGTGCGCTGCCGATCGCCAGCGCGGCGCTGGCCGGCATTGCCGTGCTGACCCTGGCGTTCCCTGAAGTGCATGGCATCACCCTGGCGTTCGGTTTCACCTTGCTCGGGGTGGCGCAGGAGTACCCGATACGCGTGCTCAGCCACCGGCGTGCTGGCGAGGACGCGGTGCAAAGCGTGCGTGACCTGTGGCCGCTGTTGCTGACCGCGATCGCTTCGGCCTGCATCGCCTATCTAGCGTTCTACGCCTCCGGCGTGAACGGCTTGAAGCAGCTGGCGGTGTTCACCATTGTCGGCTTGCTGGTTGCCGGTTTCAGCACGCGCTATCTGCTGCCGCATTTGCTGCCGCGTCGGGTGCGTGACGTGGCTGACATGGCGTGGCTGGTAAGGGCGCGGCATTTTGTGGATCACCTGCCGCGACCGCGCTGGATTCCGTTGCTGGTTGCCGTGGCGATTGTGGCGATGCTCGGTCTGGCGCGCGGTTCGTTCTGGCAGAACAACCTCGCCGCACTGACACCGCTGCCGCTGGACTTGTTGCAGCACGACGCTCGCTTGCGGCAGGCGCTGGGCGCTCCCGACGTACGCTACCTGCTGGTATTGCAGGCACCCACCGAGCAGGGCGTGCTGACCTTGTCGGAGCAACTGCAGCCGCAAGTCGATGCACTGGTGGCGAAGCATGCGGTCGATGCGCTGGAACTGCCTTCGCGTTACCTGCCGAGCGTGGCCGTGCAACGCGCGCGGCAACAGAAACTGCCTGATCACACGACCCTTCAACACGCACTGGACGAAGCCTTGCAGGGGCTGCCGTTCCGCGCCGAGTTGTTTCAACCGTTTGTCGCTGACGTGGAGACCGCGCGCCAGCTAGCGCCACTGACGCCTCAACGGTATGCACAGACGCCACTGGGCCAGCGCCTCGCCGCGATGCTGATGCAGCGCGACGGCCACTGGCTGGGTCTGGGCACGGTCAGCGGCGTGCATGACGTGGCCGCACTGCAGGCGTTGGGCAAAGACAGCCACGGCAGCGTGCGCCTGCTGGATCTGAAGGCTGCTTCCGAATCACTGGTGGTGGATTACCGCACGCGCATCTTGCAGGCATTGCTGGCGGCTAGTTTGCTGCTGGTGCTGACGATTACGTTCGCCCTGCGCAGCGTGCGACGCGCGTGGCATGTGCTGGCGCCGATGACGCTGGCCACGTTTCTGGTGCTGGCAGTCGAGCGAATGATGGGGATCGAGATTTCGCTGTTCCATCTGGTGGCGCTGATTCTTGC
The DNA here is from genome assembly GCF_029224025.1 of Rhodanobacter sp. AS-Z3. NCBI lineage: Bacteria > Pseudomonadati > Pseudomonadota > Gammaproteobacteria > Lysobacterales > Rhodanobacteraceae > Rhodanobacter > Rhodanobacter sp. AS-Z3. The sequence goes on along the minus strand of NZ_CP119392.1, from coordinate 290,479 downwards.
CGGCGGCCTTGGCCTGCATTACGCGTTGTTCTTCGAACGCGATACCGGCGACCCGGCTGAGCAGCGGCGCACCTTGCACGCCACCATCGTCTGCGTGCTGTCCGCCCTGCTGGTGTTCGGCATGCTGGCATGGGCGACGATTCCCGTGTTGCGCGCAATTGGCCTTACCGTGAGTCTGGGCGTGGCCTTCCATTTTTGTCTGTCGATCCTGATGGCTCCCCATGTTGCCGAAGACTGACTGGGCGTCGCTGATTCCCCACGCGGGCACGATGTGTCTGCTGGACGCGGTATGCGCATGGGACGAGCGCCACATTCACGCACAAAGTGCGGGGCATGCGCGCGCCGACAATCCGTTGCGCGGCGAGCATGGACTGCATGCGGTGCACATGGCTGAATACGGCGCGCAGGCGATGGCGGTTCATGGCGCCCTGCTGGCGCGCTCGCGTGGCGACGAACAAGTGCGGCCGGGCATGCTGGTCAGCCTGCGCGACGTGCAGTTGTTCGCCGAATACGTGGATCAGCTGGAAGGCGCGATCGACGTGCACGGCGAATGCCTTTATGCCGATGACGGCGGGGCGCAATATGCGTTTATCGTCGAGCATCGCGGGCAGTTGTTGGCCCGTGGTCGCGCCGCGGTCATCCATCCGGCGCGTTGATCAGGAGCGAGTGCCATGGCAGAAACCATCAAACATCGTCGCGCGCTGGTTACCGGTGGCAGCGGCGAACTCGGTGGCGCGATCTGCCATGCGCTGGCAGCGGCCGGCTGGCAGGTTATCGTGCACGGCCATCACAGCCTGACCCGCGCCGAGGAAATTGCCGCCGCCATCAATGCAGCAGGTGGCAGCGCGCAGGCGCTGGCGTTCAACGTCACCGATGCGGAAGTAACCCGTGCCGCGCTGGACACGCTGCTGACCGAAGGCCCGATCCACGCCGTGATCAACAATGCCGGCATCCACGACGATGCACCGATGGCTGGCATGAGCGACGAGCAGTGGCATCGCGTGATCAACGTCTCACTGCATGGTTTCTTTCACGTTACCCAGCCGCTGCTGTTGCCGATGTCGCGGCAACGTTTCGGTCGCATCGTGTCGATCAGTTCGGTGGCGGCACAGCTGGGCAATCGTGGGCAGACCAATTACGCGGCAGCGAAAGCGGCCTTGCATGGCGCCAGCAAGTCGCTGGCACGCGAGATGGCCTCACGCGGCATCACGGTCAACGTGGTCGCGCCGGGGGTCATCGAAAGCCGCATGGCCGAGGCGGCTTTTCCGCCCGAGCGCATCCGCGAAGTGGTCCCGGCGCAGCGCGCCGGCAAGCCGGAAGAGGTTGCCGCTCTGGTGGCCTTTCTGTGTTCGGACGCAGCGGGCTATATCAACGGCCAGGTCATCGGCGTCAACGGCGGCATGGGCTGACCGCGTTTTGCCGACGGTGCTCAGGCCGCTTCGAACAATACCGGTCGTTGTTGCGCGTGGCTGAGGTCGTTCATTTCGTCGCGTAGTGAATCGTTGCCATCGGCAGCAGCGCGTTCAACGATGGTCGCGGCCAAACCTTGCAGCAACGCCACGTTTTCACGCAGACGCGTACGCACGCCGGCATCGTCCAGGCTGTCGTGCAGGGTTGCGTTCATCGCCGCAAACCACGGCAAGTCGCCCTGGTCGAGCATCGCGCGCGGATTGCTTCCGGCGGAGCAGGCGTGCCAGCGGCCGAAGAACGCCTGCATGCGTTCGTTGAGCAGGCGCGCACCATCCAGCTCGGCGCCGAGTTCGGCGAACAGCGCCGCGTCGGTCAGTCGCTGCTGGAACACCAACTGGCACAGCACGCCCCAGTAATAGGTGTAATCCCAGATCACCTTTATCGGCAGCACCTCGGCGTTGCCGAGCAAGGGATATTGATTTCGGTAGAGCGCCAGCGTGCTCTCGTAGAACGAGAAGAACAGGCGCTCGTACAGGCGCACGTAAGGTGCCAGCGGTTTGCCTGCGCGATCGTGCCGGATCAGTTCGGTGATGTAGGTGTTGCTGATTGCGATGAAGTCGCTGCCGGGCGAATAGAACGGATCGAGAAAGGCGCCAGCCTCGCCGGTGAGCGCCCAGCGATCGGCGCTGAACATGCGGCTGCAGCTGTAGGAGTAATCACGGAAGAAGGCGAAGTCGAGCAGCTTGTCCTGCCGCTGAGCCACCTCGCGCGCAAGCGCGGGCTGGTGTTGGGTCAGCCACGTCTGGGCACGTTCGAAAGTGTTCATCGATTCCAGCGTATGCATCGCCGCATCGGCGACGATACCGACCGAGTGGGCGCCGGAAGCCAGCGGAATCAACCAGGTCCAGTAGCCCGGGCCGCACAAGTGATTGGTCGAACGCCAGCGTTCGGCGGGTGTGCAGCGGCCCTGCCACTCGGCGTCGTCGCACCAGCCGTCAATGCTGATCCGGTCATCCAGCCGAAACCACACGGCGTTGGCGTGATGGCCGTTGTCGCGAGTGAGTTCCAGCTTGCGCCGGATCAGTCCGGCGCGACCGGAGGCATCCAGCAACCAACGTGCGTCGAGCACGTGCTCGCTGCCATCGGCTACGCTGAAGTGCACGCGGTGCAGATTGCCCTGGCTGCCCAAGGTGAACTTGGTCACGCGCACGCTGTCGCGGAACACAATGCCGCGTCGGCGCGCCTCCTCACCAAGAAAATTTTCGAAGATGCCGCGATCGATCTGATAGCTCGGCGTGGGCAATACCTTGCGCACGCCCAGTTCGGTCACAGCGGCCAGATCCTCGCGGCCGTCGCAGAAGAAAAAGCGGAAGCCGAACTTGCGGATGTGCGCACTTTCCAGATGCCCGCGCAGGCCCAGCGTGTGTCCGAAATAGTGCGCGCCAATTTCCACGGTGGACTCGCCCACCTTGTGCGCGGACGCGGTCACCGGGTGCGGCTTGCGCTCCAGCACCATGATGTCCATGTCGGGGAACTCGCCGCGCAGTTGCAGCGCCAGGCACAGCCCGGCGAGACCGCCGCCGAGAATGACCACTTCATGTTGCATGTCGCGCATCGAACGGGTGCTCCGTCAGGCGTGGCTCGATCGCGTCAGCGCGTCGAACTGCCTTCGAACAGGGTAGGCGCTTTGCGCGAACGACGATAGCTCGCCACGATGTTGCCGTAGTGGACCACGCGGCCAATCGTGTACGTGGTGATGCGGGTGACGTCGTGCACGGGCTTCAGGTGACTGGGACGAAAACTGCCGTGGTAGCGCGAGGCAATCGGCACCGAAACCACGCCGAGCTTCTTCTCGCGCGAGGCGGCGATCAGAATGGCGGCTTCGAATACAAAATTTTCTGCCGGCAGGTCGACCAGTTCCAGTGCGGCACGCGGGTACCAGCGCTGGCCGCTCTGGGTGTCGGCAACGGGTTGCGCGCAGGCCCATGAAATACCCCAGTCGGCGACCGCGTTCGCGCGCCGCCGCCCCTTCGGTTGCTGGTCTTTGTCGAGCAGACGCGCGCCAATCACGATGTGTCGGGGATACTGCGCCGCCGCTGCCACGATGCGTGGAATGTCCTCGGCCAGGTGCTGGCCGTCGCCGTCCATGGTGAGTACGGCGTCGTAACCGAGTTTCATCGCCTCGCGAAAACCATGGCGCAATGCTTCGCCTTTGCCGCAGCGGCGTTCGTGGCTCAGCAGGGTTACCGGCAGCGTGGCCACGATCTCTGCGGTGCGATCATCGGAGCCGTCGTCGATCACGATGACGGGTGCGCCAAGCGCCAGCACCGATTCGACCACGGAATGGATTGCGGCCTCTTCGTTGAGGCAGGGAATCAACACGCACCAGCGTGGAATGGCGGTGTTCAAATGACCGGCTCCATGTCGATCTGCAACCCAAGCTGGGCGGCTGCGTCAAGTTGGCAGCTTCCCGCGCCTTGCGCCAGCAATGCCAGCAACGGCAAGGCGGCAGCGGAGGGGTTGGCTTCGCACCAGTCCGCCAACGGTTGGCCGAGTGTGCTGCAGGGGCGCGTACTGGTCAGGGTCAAACGCAGACGGGCGATGCTGCGGCCGCTTTGCTGCGGACTCAGCAGCAACGCGCAGCCGAAGGTTTGGGCACAGCCGGTGACTTCGAGCAGCGGGCCGGTGCCGGTGAAATCGCTGCACACCAGCAGCACGGGACGCTGCTCGGCACAGGCTTGACTGGCGGCTTCAAGCAGGCCGGCGCCAAAGCTGGCGCGTTGCGCGGCAATCGCCGTGGATGGCGCGTGGCAACCGGTGGCGATGGTCCAGTAACCCACGGCAGCGTTGTGCACCGAGTTGTGGAAGCGGATCGGTGACAACTCTGTCGGTGCGCTCGCCAGCGTGGCGCACATGTAATCGGTGATCGCCTGATCGCCATGCGAGGAAGCAAACACGCAGGCCACGCTGGCGGCGTCCTGACCGCTCATGGCGATGGCCTGACCGGCCACTTCCACCGCCAGCAGCACGCTTTCCGGCGCGCGGCGGCGTTCGTTGGCCGGCAGCGTGGCGGCAGCCGGTCGGCGCGCTGGTGGTTCGGGAGACTGGCCCTCGAGCACGCTGCGCAAGCTGGCAAAATCAGCCAGCTGCGGCGACCACACACCGACACCGTCGACAAAAACCTGCAACGCGCTCACGCGACGAACCCCGCACGGGCGAAGGCGAGGCAGGCATTGTTGCCGCCGAAGCCGAACGAATTGCTGAGCGCCACGTCCACCCGCTGATGCTCGTTCTGCCAGCTGAATTGCGCGCCGCAGAGTGGGTCCGGGGTGTCGCCGCCAAGGTTGCCGGGGATTAGTCCGTGTTCGATCGCCTGCATCGCCATGGTCGCCTCGATGATGCCGGCCGCACCGAGCGTGTGGCCGGTATAGCCCTTGGTCGAGCTGGCGCGGGTGCGTGCCGGAAACGCGCGGGTTACCAGGGCGGCCTCGACTTCGTCGTTCTTCTGGCTGGCCGTGCCATGCAGGTTGATGTAGTCCACCTGGCCGGCATCCAGCCCGGCACGTGCCAGCGCATCGTTCAGCGCCAGCTCGGCACCCAAGCCTTGCGGATGCGGCGTCGACATGTGATGCGCGTCGCTGGCTTCGCCGTAGCCAAGCAACTGCAGCGCGTCGGGTGCCGCCTCGGCGCGTTCGAGCAGGGCGAAGCCGGCGGCCTCGCCGATCGAGATGCCGTTGCGCGCCGCATCGAACGGTCGGCACGGTTCGTCCGAAATCAGTTCCAGTGCGTTGAAGCCGAACAGCACGCTGTCGCACAGGCTATCCACGCCGCCGACCACCGCGGCATCAACCAGCCCAAGCCGGATCAGCCGCTCGGCGTTGGCAAACACTTTTGCACTGGACGAGCAGGCAGTGGAAACCGTCAGGCACGGACCTTCCAGCTGCAGTGCAGCGGCGACGAAGGCGGTCAATGAATGGGGCGCGTGCAGTGGCGCATACAGTCGGTCGTCGCTGAAGCCACCGTCCGCATCGAGCGCACGGTAGGCCTCTTCGGTCGCACCGATGCTGGCGGTGGACGTACCCAGCAGCAGTGCCACGCGATTGGCGCCGTAGCGTGCGCGTGCCGCTTCCACCCGCTGCAGGAAGCCGTCCTGATTCAGGCCCAGCCACGCCAGCCGGTTATTGCGGCAATCCCAGTCTTGCAGGTCGGCCGGCAGTTGCACCGCCTCCACGCCGTCCACGCGGCCGATCCAGCAGGCCAGCGGCACGCTGCTGATGTCGTTCGGGCGCAGTCCGCTGCGCGCGCTTTGCAACGCGGTGAGCTGGGCGGTCAGGCCGTTTCCCAGCGCCGAGGTGGCGGTGTGGGCGGTGATCGCCAGAGGGGTCATCTTGATGGGCATTGCGAAAGCCTAACGGTGGCCCGGCGGAATGCCTAGCCTGTAAGTCGACAAGCGGAAAGAGTGCGGGGGCGCACATGAAGGTGTTGCGAACAGGTCGCGACCGCTAAGCTGCGTGCTTGACCGAGTCCCCCGTCCTTTCCGATGAACCGTTCGATGACGGCAAAACCATGGCGCTACCTGCGCGATCGCGACGTACAGGTCGCGGCCGCCGTGACCGTGCTGGTGCTGCTGCTGAGTGCGGGACTGGTCTGGCTGGGTTATGTGATTCACGTCTGGCGTATTGCGGCGCGCAGCCCGCTGGTGCCATCGCGGCGAATGATCGTGCTGGTGTTTGGTCGCCACCTCGTGCGCGATGCGCCGGGGCCGGACTATCAGCAGCGCCTCGCGCGCGCGCTGGCACTGGTCGAACAAGGCCATGCCAATCACCTGCTGTTGCTCGGCGGTCGCAGCGGTGGACAGCAAAGCGAAGCGGCGGCCGGTGCGCAGTGGTTGCGCCAGCAGGGCCTGCGTGGCGAGGTGCAGCTGGAGTTGGAGCAGGACTCGGTGGATTCTCTGGAAAACCTGCGGCATGCCCGTCAGTTGCTGCAGGCTGACGCCAGCCTGCCACCGGTGGTACTGCTGACCAGTCGCTATCATCTCGCGCGCTGCTGCATGCTGGCGCGAAGGCTGGGGTTTGAGGGTCTGCCGATCGCTGCCGAGCCGACACTGCCGCTGCGCCCACGCTATCTCGCCCGCTTGCTGACCGAGGCCAGCTACCTGATGTGGCTTGATCTTGGCTTGCGCTGGGCTGCACTCGTCGGCAATACGCGGATGACGGCGAGGATCAGCTGATGCGCCGCCGCTACCCTGATGCAGCGCAGGCTTCCGCGGCACCGCGTCGCAGCGCTGGCGGCGGGCGCACTTGCTAAGCTGGCCACCTTTCCGCGATGAGTCCCGTGATGAGCAGCCAGCAAGCCGACCGTGCCGAAACCTTCCTGCGTGAACTGCAGGAACGCATCTGCAGTGCAATCGAAAAGGTCGATGGCAGTGCGCGTTTCGAGGAGGACGCGTGGACCCGTGCGGAAGGCGGCGGCGGGCGCACCCGCGTGCTGCGCGATGGCGCGGTGTTCGAGCAGGCGGGAGTGAATTTTTCGCGCGTATCCGGTCATCAATTGCCGCCCAGCGCCACCGCGCACCGACCGGAACTGGTCGGTGGCAGCTTCATCGCCACTGGCGTGTCGCTGGTGCTGCATCCGAAGAACCCGCATGTGCCAACCACGCACGCCAACGTGCGCTACTTCGAAGCGAGCAAGCCGGGCGTGGAGTCGGTGTGGTGGTTTGGTGGCGGTTTCGATCTCACCCCGTTCTATCCGCATGACGAGGACGTGCGGCACTGGCATACGGTGGCGCGCGACTTGTGCGAGCCCTACGGTGCGGACGTCTATCCGCGCTACAAGCAGTGGTGCGACGAGTATTTCTATCTGAAGCACCGCGATGAGACTCGGGGCGTCGGGGGATTGTTTTACGACGATCTGAACGAAGGCGGCTTCGAGCGTTGCTTCGACTTCACCAAGGACGTGGGTCAGGGTTTCCTCGACGCTTATCTGCCGATCGCGGAACGTCGCAAGGGCATGACCTACGGCGAACGCGAGCGCGAATTCCAGCTGTACCGGCGCGGTCGCTACGTGGAATTCAACCTGGTCTACGATCGCGGCACGTTGTTCGGCCTGCAGTCCGGTGGTCGCACCGAATCCATTCTGATGAGCCTGCCGCCCCGGGTCCGCTTTGAATATGCGTACGCGCCTGACGCAGACTCTGCCGAAGCGAAGCTGGCTGATTACCTGAAGCCGCGCGACTGGCTGTAGAGAGGAAACATGAGTGGGGAGGAGTGAGAAACGAGTGAGCCCACCGCAGCCACTCTCGTTTCTCACTCCTCCCCACTCGTTCCTGCCTTCTACGGCGTCGCGCCGCTGAACTTCACCGGCGTGGCGCCTTTTGCCGGGCCGATCTGCGCGCTGTCGCTGACTTTCAGCACCACCTCGCGCTTGAACTCCAGCGTGCCCTGCACGACGGCGTGCGGGCCGATCACCACCACTGGCATGCGCTGGTTGCCGCCGAACCAGCTGTGGCTCTTGTCGACCAGGATGCCGCCTTCCACGCGCGAGTTCGCGCCGACGGTGATGTCGCCGGCAACCGTGCCGATGCCGCCGCCGACGTGGGCGCCGTCGAGCACGATGCCGCCGTTGACGTTCTCGACCCGGCCGCCAACATCGGCGTTCGGGTCGAGATGGATCGCGCCGTTGACTGCATCGACCTTGCCGCTGACGCGGCTGCCGTTGCCCAGGCTGATCGAGCCGTTGACGGTGCCCAGTTCAGTGGCTTGCGCCTTCGCACCCAACTCGACCGCGCCGTTGACCGTACTGGCTTCCTTCACGGTGGCGTTGTCGCCGACGTAGACCGCGCCGTTGACGGTGCTGACGTCGCCAGCCTGTTGGCCGGCTTCCACCCGCACCGCGCCGTTGACCTTGTCGATGTCATTGTCATGTGCGGCAGCCAGCAGGGGCAGGCTGGCACTCAGGGCGGCAAACATCAGAAGGGTGGGGAAGCGACGCATGGCAATCTCCTTGAAGGGGTTAGTGAGCTTGAGATGCAGCCCGCGGCCAAACGGTTTGCCATGACCTGTGGCAGGGGGCGCATTTGACGCTGTCGGAGCGTGGCTTCACCATTCGCCGTTCATTCCACCTTCCGGGCATTCCCATGCACAAGCTCGTCCTGATCCGCCACGGCCAATCGCAGTGGAACCTCGACAACCGTTTCAGTGGCTGGGCCGATGTCGACCTCACCGAACAAGGCGTGGCCGAAGCGTGCGAAGCCGGCCGCCTGCTGCAGGCTGATGGTTTCAGTTTCGACGTGGCGCATACCTCGGTGCTCAAGCGCGCGGTGCGCACGCTATGGGGCGTGCAGGATGCGATGGAGTTGATGTGGTTGCCGGTGGTCACCGACTGGCGCCTCAACGAGCGCCACTACGGCGCGTTGACCGGCCTCAACAAGGCCGAAACTGCGCTGAAGTACGGCGAGGACCAGGTCAAGATATGGCGTCGCAGCTACGACATTCCGCCGCCGCCGCTGGATCGTGCCGCGAACGAATCGGTGAGCGATCCGCGCTACGCCACACTCGCTCCGAGCGACATCCCCGATACCGAGTGCCTGAAGGATACGGTGGTGCGGGTGCAGCGCTACTGGAATGAAGTATTGGCGCCGGCGATTCGTGCTGGCCAGCGCGTGGTGGTGGTGGCACACGGCAATTCGCTGCGCGCGCTGGTGAAGTATCTCGATGGCATTTCCGATGAAGCCATCGTCGAGCTGAACATCCCCAATGGCGTGCCTTTGGTTTATGAGTTCGACGACGAACTGAAGCCGCTGCGCCACTACTACCTCGGCGACGCCGAGGCGATCGCCGCGAAGATGGCGGCGGTGGCGAATCAGGGCAAGGCGAAGTAGTCCCATGCCACCGGCCGTTTCGCCGAAGGCAGCCGCCGCCGCGTTGAGCGAATACTGGTCGCCGCGCGTCGTTGGCGAATTGGACGATAGCTATCTGAAGGTGGCCAAGGTGCTTGGCACTTTCGGCTGGCACAGTCATGAGGACGAGGATGAGTTGTTCCTGATCCTCGATGGCCACCTGCGCATCGAGCTGGAAACCGGTGCGGTGGAGCTGGATCAGGGCGAGCTGTTCGTGGTGCCCAAGGGTGTTCGTCACAATCCGGTGGCCGCCGCCGAATGCCTGATCCTGCTGATCGAACGCAAATCGACCTTGCATACCGGCAACCAGATCACCGACCGCACGCGCTCGATTGCGCAACAGCTCGGTGCGGGCTTAAGCGCACGCCCACACACCACACCGGATGGATGACATTCGTCAGTCGTCATAGGCCCGGTCGCTGGACTAAGCTGCCTGCGAACCTTGTCAACGGAATGCTCATGCCTGCCCATCTCACCAGCTATCTGATCATGCTGCCGCTGCTGGCCTTGATCATCTGGAAGCGCGTCAGCCGCCAGTTCGGCCGCCAGCCGATCCGGCGCAAGCGGATGATCGCGCGCATCGTGATGTTTGTACTCATCGGTTGCCTGCTGGCACTCAGTGGCCTGCACAAGCTGGCGCTGGCTGAAGGCTTGCTGGGCGGCATCATGATCGGCAGCGCGATCGGTCTGGTGGGTTTGCGCCTGACCCGGTTCGAGGTTGATTCGGTCAAGGGCGATTGCTACGTGCCCAATCCGTGGGTCGGTGCGCTGCTTACCGCCTTGCTGCTTGGTCGACTGGGCTGGCGGCTGATGGTGCTGTTGCCACAGATCCAGGGCGCTTCGGCAGGCGCTGCCTACGCCGGGCCGATGGGTTATGCCTCCAGCCCGTTGACGATGCTGGTGATCGGCTTGCTGGTGGGTTACTACATCGTCTACTACAGCGGCGTGCTGGTTCATCACCGTCGCTTCTTGAGTGCGCAGTCTGCAGGAACGACAGCCCGCTTCGAATGAAGCCCTTCAGCTTGATCGCTTCGGTGGAGTCGGCATGAGTCGGAATGTAGAAGGTTTGACGCGTTCGCTGGACCAGCAGCGCGAGGAATTCGCGCGGCGGCGATTGCTGGCGATGCCACTGGCAGGGTGTGTCGCGTGGCTGGTTGCCGGCGTGGCTGGCGCCTGTCTTTCACCGCTGTATGCCGTGTGGGCGCTGTTCATCGCCACCGGCTGCATTGCCTATCTCGGCATATTTCTGTCTCGCTTCACCGGCGAGAATTTTCTCGACAAGTCGCGGCCTAAGAATGCGTTCGATTCGCTGTTCATGCTGACCGTGCTGATGTCGGTGCTGGTGTATGCGATCGCCCTGCCGTTCTTCCTGCGCGACTACAGCTCGCTGCCATTGAGCGTGGGCATACTGACCGGACTGATGTGGTTGCCGGTGTCATGGATCATTCGCCACTGGATCGGCATCGCGCATGCCGTGGGCCGCACGGTGCTGGTGCTGGCAGCGTGGTATCTGTTCCCGACCCAGCGCTTCGTGGTGATTCCGGCGGTGATCGTGGTGATCTATGTATTCACGATCATGGTGCTGGAGTCGCGCTGGCGCGCCATACATTCCAGCTGATTCCGCCCTGTGTGGGCGGCTTATTCCGGCAGGTGCGCGAGCGCCAGATATTCTTCACTCTGCATCTCGATCAGGCGTGACTCAGTGCGGCCGAATTCGGCACGCAGGCGCTCGCCGTCGTACAGCTCGGTGATCGGTGCGGCGGCGGACAGTACCAGTTTCACGTGGCGGTCGTAGAACTCGTCGACCAATTGCACGAAGCGCTTCGCCGCGTCTTCGCTGTAGACGGTGAATTGCGGCACGTTGGAAATCAGGATCGTCGGCCCGGCCTTGGCCAGCGCGATGTAGTCGGCGACTGCGCGCGGGCCTTCGCATAGCGCAGTGAATTCGAACCACAGCACGCCGTCGGCGCGCTTGTGGAACGGGATGTCGCGGTTGTTGATGTGCAACTGGCCATCCAGCTCGACATCGCCGCTAGCCTGGCCGGCGAAAATCTTTTCCAGTGCGCGGTGTGCCTCAGCGCCTGGAGGCGTCAGGTAAACCGACGCCTGGGTCAGTGCGCGCAGTCGCCAGTCGCGCGACGAGGCCATCTCCACCACGTGGCATTGCTGCTCGATCAGCGCGATCGCGGGCAGGAAGCGCGCGCGCTGCAAGCCGTCCTTGTACAAATTGGCCGGCGCGGTGTTGGACGTGGTGACCAGGGTGACGCCGCGCGCGAACAGCGCGTCGAGCAGGTTGGCCAGGATCATCGCGTCGCCGATGTCGTTGACCAAAAACTCATCCAGGCACAGCACGCGGCAGCGCGCGGCGATGCCGGCGGCAACCTCGATCAGCGGACTCTGCCGTTCGCCCAGCTCGCGCAAGCTGTCGTGGACTTCGCCCATGAAGCGATGGAAATGCCGGCGCAGTACCACGCCGTGCGGCAGGCTGGCGGCGAACAGATCCATCAGGAAGGTTTTGCCGCGACCGACCGTGCCCCACAGGTACAGGCCGGGCACGGCAACCGGTGGGTCATCATTGCCCAGCAGGGATTTCAGTCGACCGAACAGGCCGCCTTCGCTGGCTGGCGCAGCGCACAGCGCCGCGTGCATGCGGTCGAACTCGGGCAGCAACGCCAGCTGCGTCGGGTCGGACTCCCAGCGATGCGCGGCAACGCCTTCGAGGTAACGCGCGCTGGGCGCGAGCGAGGGGTTTGCACTCATGGAACAGGCAGTCGTGAGGTAGGTGAGAGCAGGCGTCAGGCCTGCCGCAGCGGCGGCAGCCAGCCGAGCACGGCATGCTTGATCGCGCCGCGCAGGTCCATCAATCGGCGATGGAAGAAGTGGCTGGTGTCGGGCATGCGGATCAGTTCGGGCTGGTGTTCCAGCGTGTCGATCCAGTCGAACACCGCCTGTGGTTCGACCACTTCGTCGGCCTCACCCTGAATCACCAGCCAAGGACAAGTTGGCAGCGAGGTCGGCTCGAACTCCCGCCGACCGACCGGTGGGGCAATGCTGATCAGCGCATCGGCATGCAGGCGCAGCGCATTGTTGATGGTGACGTAGCTGCCGAACGAGAAGCCGGTCAGCCACAACGCATCGTGCGGGCGCATCTTGCGCACCCACGCGACCACCGCGGCGAGGTCTGCGCTTTCGCCCACGCCCTTGTCGAATTCGCCGGCCGAGTTGCCGGCGCCACGGAAGTTGAAACGCACGGTGTCCAGTCCGGATTCGCGCAGCGCGCGTTCGGCCATGACCACGACCTTGTTGTGCATGCTGCCGCCTTCCACCGTCAGCGGATGGCACAGCACCACCACGCCACGGCGCGCGCTGCTCGGCTCGGCAACGTCACTGAGCGCTTCCAGCTTGCCGACCGGGCCGTCGAGCATGAAACTGGCCGGCATATCGGGAAAGCTGGCCGGTGCGGCGGGGAGTTCGGTGGGATTCATGGCTAGGATGATAACCGCCGAGCGCATCGGTTGCTGCGGAAGCCGCGGGTGAACCATCTGGCGCACACCCTGCTGGCCGGTGATGACGAGGAACTGCAACTGGGCGGCATGCTCGGCGACTTCGTCCACGGGCAGCCGGATCAGACCTTGTATTCGCCGCGGGTGATTGCCGGCATCCGCCTGCATCGGGCGATTGACGTTTATACCGACGCCCATCTCGACGTGTTGGCAGCCAAGGCGTTGTTGCCCGTGCCCTATCGCCGTTATGCCGGCATTTTGCTCGACATGTGGTTTGACCATTGCCTGGCGCGTGAGTTTTCGCGCTGGAGCGGGCGGTCGCTGTTGCCGTATTCCGACGCGTTGCGTGCCTTGCTATGGCGGCGGGATGCCTTGCTGACGCCCGCTTTGCGGCGGTTCCGGAGCTACATGGACGGCCACGGCCTGCCAGCGTGCTATGCCGATCGCGCGGTGCTGGGTCAGGCACTGGCCGGGATCGGGCAGCGCCTGAGCCGGGCCAATCCGCTGGATTCGGCGTTGCCGGTGCTCGTGGAGCATGAGCTGGAGCTGCAGCGCTGCTTTGAGGTGTTTTTTCCGGAGTTGCGGGCGTTCGCGCGCCAGTGGATTGAGGCGCGTGGGGGGTGAGGGTTCAATTCGCCTTCTTCTCCAGCCTTGCTCCCCCCTGCAAGGCAGGGGAGGGCTGGGGTGGGGTGCTTTTTGATCTTCCCTGCAGCTTGTAATCCCATCCCAACCTGCACTCGGGCCATCCATGGCCCTCACCCCTCGGGCGGCTGACGGGCAGTCCTGCCGATTTGTCCCCTGCTTGTGCAGAGGAAGGGGCAAACGAAAACGCCGCCCAGAGGGCGGCGTTTGACGACAGATCGTTGGGTCAGGCGAAATTATTTCGCCTGGTCGGCAATCCAGTGCACGGCATTGGTGACCTGTTCGTCGGTGAGCGCCGGGTTGCCACCTTTCGCCGGCATGTAGTTGCCGTCGGGGCCGTGATAACCCTCGATGGCGTGCTTGACCAGCACGTCGATGCCCTGCGCCAGGCGCGGGCCCCAGGCTGCCTTGTCGCCCACTTTCGGTGCGCCGGCTACACCGGCGGTGTGGCAGCTGGTGCACAGGTGATCGAAGATTTCCTTGCCGTCGGTGGTGCCGCCGTAGGCGACCTGCGAGGCCGCTGCCTTGGTGGCAGCATCGGCGGCAGCCTGCATGGCAGCGCGGCCGGTATTGCCCGCATACACCGCGCCAGCAGGAGCAATCCGCGCGGCCACCTGGGCCGGCTGGTTTGGATTGGTTTCCTGCGGCTCGTGTTCGTGGATGGCGAGCGCCCCCAGGACCAGAACCACGGTCAACACGGCCAGGCCGCTGATCATGATCGAAAACTGGCGCAGGACGCTCTGGTCCGACTTGCTCATGGAACCGCTCACGCACGTACTCCTGTCAGTGGGCGGCGGAACGCCACGATGGCTGCCCCGACCTGCCTCGATTGCCTGTTGCTGTCGCAGCAACGGGTGACACGCCCGACCAGGGTGTGTGCCGTCAGTTTGCGACGCGGATCAAGCTTGCCTCCGGCCCGGATGCGGGTCGGACAGGCAACCAGTGGGGGATTATAAACGAAGCGTGCGGCAAGTTTCAGGCCTGCGTGACGGCGGCTTGCGGTAATCTGTCGAAGTGGGCGGCTCAAAGGCCGGCGCACGCACGAAAATGGCCGTTACCCTGCCATCGGTCATGGCCCAACCATGTCAACCGGCATTGTCCAATATTGTTGGACTGCCCCTATGCTTTCACCTCGGGAGTCGCCGTCGGCGTTGTCCGACGGCGTCACCGCGCCACCCATGCATGCCACGCTGCTGCGCGCCACAGGGCCGCACCGTTCAGTTCAGGAGTTTTACATGTCGCGTTTTTGGAAAATCGCGTTGGTCGTCCTCGCCGTGGTTGTGGTGGCGGCGCTGGGTTTCCGCCTGCTGCACAAGCCGGCGCCGGCCGGTTCCGCCGCGTCGGGCCAGAGTGCCAGCAAGGCTCGTGGTGGCAAAGACGGCAAGGACGAGACCCCGCCAGTGCCGGTTACCGTGGTGCCGGTGGTCAAGCAGAACGTGCCGGTCTACCTGACAGCGCTGGGCACCGTGCAGGCACTCAACACGGTCACCGTGAGTCCGCAGGTGACCGGCCAGTTGCTCAGCCTGGATTTCAGCGAAGGCCAGCCGGTCAAGAAGGGCCAGTTGCTCGCGCAGATCGATCCGCGCACTTATCAGGCCACCTATGACCAGGCCGTGGCGCGCCAGCGTCAGGATCAGGCGATGCTGGACACTGCGAAGAGCAACCTCCAGCGCAGTCAGGATCTGGCCAACAAGGGCTATATCTCCAAGCAGGATCTGGACACCTTGCGCAACACCTCTGCCCAATACCAGGCCGCGGTGTCGGCCGATGCGGCGAGCGTGCGTGATGCCCAGGTGCAGCTGAACTACACCAAGGTGATTTCGCCGATCGATGGCCTGGCCGGTATTCGTGGCGTGGACCCGGGCAACGTGGTGACTGCCAGCAGCACGATTGTCACACTGACCCAGCTGCATCCGATCAATGTGATGTTCACCCTGCCCGAGCAGAACCTCGACCTCGTGCGCAAGGCCGCTTCGCAGGATGGCGCGGCGCTGCAGGTCACCGCGCTGGATCGCACCGACGCCCATCCGATCGCCTCGGGTGGTGTGCTCAAGGTGATCGACAACCAGATCGATACCAGCACCGGCACCTTCCGCCTGAAGTCGGAGTTCCCGAACGCCAAGAACGAGTTGTGGCCCGGCCAGTTCGTCAACGTGCAACTGCTGGTCAGCACGGTGGATGGCGGTCTGGTGATTCCGGCGCAAGCGGTGCAGCGCGGTCCGGATGGCGACTATGTTTATCAGGTGCAGGGCGACAGCACGGTCAAGATGCAGGCCATCGTGGTGGCCGGTGAAGTGGGCGACAGCCACGTGATGATCGGCAGTGGACTGAAGGTTGGCGACAGCGTGGTCACTGAAGGCCAGTTCCGCCTGAAGCCGGGCAGCAAGGTCAATGCGCTGAAGCCGGGCGAAGTGCCGGCCGTGCCAACGGCCAGCGAAGTGGACAAGGCCAAGAAGAACAACACCGGTGGTGGTCGCCGCCGCGGCTGACCTGGGCCGGCCGGCGATGCCGGGAGCGCTTCACGGCGCTCCCGCCACGGCCACGATCGCGACTGAAACCGCATTTAGACGTTACGGATAGCCATGGGATTTTCGACCCTCTTCATTCGCCGGCCGATCGCCACCTCGCTGTTGATGGTGGCGGTGCTGCTGCTCGGTATCCTGGGCTATCGCCAGTTGCCGGTATCCGCCTTGCCGGAAATCGAGGCGCCAAGCCTGGTGGTGAGCACGCAGTACCCGGGTGCCAGCGCCAACACCATGGCGTCGCTGATCACCACGCCGCTGGAGCGCAACCTCGGGCAGATTTCCGGCCTGACCATGATGAGTTCCGACTCATCGGCCGGACTGTCCACGATCATCCTGCAGTTCTCGATGGATCGGGATGTGGATATCGCCGCGCAGGATGTGCAGGCGGCGATCAATCAGGCCAAGGGCACCTTGCCCGGCAACTTGCCGTACCCGCCGGTGTACAACCGGGTCAATCCGGCAGACGCGCCGATTCTCACCCTCAAGCTCACCTCCGACAGCCGCCAGCTGCGCGACGTGAATGATCTGGCCGACTCGATCATTGCGCAGAAGCTGTCGCAGGTGCAGGGCGTGGGCCTGGTCTCGATTGCCGGCAACGTGCGCCCTGCGGTGCGCGTGCAGGTGAACCCGGCGCAGCTGTCGAACCTCGGCCTGACCATGGAAGACGTGCGCAGCGCGTTGACCCAGGCCAACGTCAATGCGCCCAAGGGCACCTTGAACGGCAAGACGCAAAGCTACTCGATCGGCACCAACGACCAGTTGAGTGACGCGGCCGAATACAAGAACACCATCATCAGCTACAAGAACAACTCGCCGGTGCGGCTGTCCGACGTGGCCAAGGTGGTCGACGGTGTCGAGAACGACCAGCTCGCCGCGTGGGCGAACGGCCAGCCGGCGGTGTTGCTGGACGTGCGCCGCCAACCCGGCGCCAACATCGTGCAGACGGTGGAACAGATCCGCAACGTGCTGCCGGAATTGCGCAGCGCGCTGCCGGCCGACGTGCACCTGGACGTGTTCGCCGACCGCACGGTAACCATCCGCGCTTCGGTGCATGACGTGGAGTTCACCCTGATCCTCACCGTGTTCCTGGTGATCGGTGTGATCTTCGTGTTCCTGCGCCGGCTGTGGGCCACCATCATTCCGGCCACGGCGGTGCCGCTGTCGCTGCTCGGCACGTTCGGCGTGATGTCGTTCACCGGCATGTCGCTGGACAATCTGTCGCTGATGGCGCTGACCGTGGCCACCGGCTTCGTGGTCGACGATGCGATCGTGATGATCGAGAACATCGTGCGCTACATCGAGCAGGGCAAGGACGGCAAGGAGGCGGCTGAAATCGGCGCGAAGGAAATCGGCTTCACCGTGTTGTCGCTGACCGTGTCGCTGGTGGCGGTATTCCTGCCGCTGCTGCTGATGCCGGGCGTCACCGGTCGCCTGTTTCATGAGTTCGCGTGGGTGCTGACGATCTCGGTGACCATCTCGATGCTGGTGTCGCTGACGCTGACGCCGATGATGTGCGCCTACCTGCTCAAGCCCGACCAGTTGCCTGAAGGTGACGACGCGCACGAGCGTCATGCCGCTGCCGGTCAGCGTACGGTGTGGTCGCGCATTGTGGTCATGTACGAACGCTCGCTGGATCTGGTGCTCGATCACCAGCGCCTGACCATGCTGGTGGCAGGCGCGGCCGTGGTGCTCACCGTATTCCTTTACGTGGTGATTCCAAAAGGCCTGTTGCCCGAGCAGGACACCGGCCTGATCACCGGCGTGGTGCAGGCCGACGACAACATTGCCTTCCCGCAGATGGAAGAACGCACCAAGGCCGTGGCCGAGGCCTTGCGCAAGGACCCGGCGGTCGTCGGTGTGGCGGCCTTCATCGGTGCCGGCACGATCAACCCAACGCTCAATCAAGGCCAGCTCAGCATCGTGCTGAAGGAGCGCGGTGATCGCGATGGTCTGGACAAGTTGCTGCCGCGTCTGCAGCAGGCGGTGGCCGGTATCCCGGGTGTGGCCCTGTATCTGAAACCGGTGCAGGACGTCACCTTGGACAGCCGCATCTCCGCCACCGAATACCAGTACTCGCTGTCTGATGTGAACTCGGTCGAGCTGTCCGGCTATGCCGCCAAAATGACCGAAGCCATGCGGCAGCGACCGGAGCTGACCGACGTTGACAACAACCTCGCCGACAACGGCAATGCGCTGAAGCTGACCATCGACCGCGAGAAGGCCAGCCGCCTGGGCGTGCCGGTGCAGAGCATCGACGACACCTTGTACGACGCCTTCGGTCAGCGCCAGATTTCCACCATCTTCACCCAGCTGAACCAGTACCGCGTGGTGCTGGAAGTGGCGCCGGAATTCCGCAACAGCGATGACCTGTTGAACAAGCTGACCGTGCGCGGCAATGGTAGTGGTGCACTTACCGGCAGCAACGCAACCAGCTTTGGCCAGGTCAAGTCGAGCAACTCGGCAACGCCCTCGGGTATTGGCAATGCCGGCAACGTGGGCTTCCAGCTGGGCGGTGGCGGCAATATTCCGCTGTCCTCGCTGGCCACCGCCGAGGTGACCAGTGCACCGCTGGTGGTCAGTCATCAGCAGCAGCTCCCGGCGGTGACCCTGGCGTTCAACGTGGCACCGGGCTATTCGTTGTCCGACGCGGTGTCGGCCATCCATGCGGTCGAGACGCAGCTGAACTTCCCGCCGCAAGTGCGTGGCGAGTTTGTCGGCAAGGCCGCGGAGTTTGCTTCTTCCCTCGGTGACGAAGTGTTGTTGCTGCTGGCGGCCATCGTGGTGATCTACATCGTGCTGGGCGTGCTTTACGAGAGCTACATCCATCCGCTGACGATCATCTCCACGCTGCCGCCGGCGGGTGTGGGTGCGCTGTTGGCACTGATCCTGTGCGGCATGAGCCTGTCGGTGGATGGCATCGTCGGCATCGTGCTGCTGATCGGCATCGTCAAGAAAAACGCCATCATGATGATCGACTTCGCGATCGAGGCACGGCGTACCGGGCTGAACGCCCGCGATGCGATTCATCGCGCCTGCCTGCTGCGTTTCCGCCCGATCATGATGACCACCGCGGCGGCGATGCTCGGAGCGTTGCCGCTGGCCCTGGGCACCGGCATCGGTTCGGAACTGCGGCGTCCATTGGGCGTGTCCATCGTCGGCGGCCTGTTGTTGTCGCAACTGGTGACGCTGTACACGACGCCGGTGATCTATCTCTATATGGAGCGCTTCTCCGACTGGCTCGCAGCACGTCGCGAGCAGCGCGCACTGATGCATCACCAGGCCAGTCGCACGGCGTGACTCGGGTTGTTCAACCGCACTGCCCCCGCGGCGATTCAGCGGGGAGCAGCCAGTTTTCACGGGAGCGCGCCGCGAGGCACGCTCCCGTTGCCGTGCCGCAGGATCGGCCAACGCCGGGTGCGTCACTGAACTCGTTCGATCAACCCTTTTCCGATTCAAACGTTGAGAGTGGGATGGTGCCTTCACGACCTCTCAGTCACGCTGCTGCAAACTCCCTGGTCCTGCTGAATCGATGAATATCTCCGGCACCTTCATTCGCCGCCCGATTGGCACCTCGCTGCTGGCGATTGGCCTGTTTGTAGCCGGCGCGATCTGCTACTTCCTGCTCGGCGTGGCCGCGCTGCCGAACATGCAATTCCCGGCGATCTTCGTGCAGGCCAGTCAGGCCGGTGCGGATGCCAGCACGATGGCTTCCACGGTGGCCGCGCCGCTGGAACGCCATCTGGGTCAGGTGCCCGGCATCGAGACGATGCGCTCGTCCAGCTCCGAGGGCAGCACCTTCGTCTTCATGATGTTCCAGAACGGTACCGATCTGGATTCGGCGGCGCGCGACGTGCAGGCGGCGATCAACTCGGCGGCACCGGACCTGCCCAGCGGACTCAATGGCGCGCCGAGCTATCAGAAGGCCAACCCGAACGACGATCCGATCATTGCCCTGGCGATGACCTCGGACACGCAGTCGGCTGCCGACCTCTACAACGCCGCCGACTCACTGCTGGCGCAGCGGTTGCGCCAGTTGCCCGGTGTGTCGTCGGTGGAAATCGCCGGTGCCGCGACACCGGCGATCCGGGTTGACGTGAACCTGCGCGCGTTGAACGCGATGGGGCTGTCGCCCGATCAGCTGCGCAATGCGCTGAGTGCAGCCAACGTCACTTCGCCGGAGGGCTTCTTGTCCAACGGCAAGACCACCATGGCGGTCAGCGCCACCACGCAGATGCACACGGCGGAAGAGTTCGCGCGGCTGGTGATTGCCAACCGCAGCGGTACCCCGGTGCGGTTGTCTGACGTGGCCAATGTTTACGCTGGCCAGCAGGATGCCTTCCAGGCGGCCTGGTTTCACGGCAAGCCAGCTGTGTTGATGTACGTGTACAAGAAAGCCGATGCCAACGTGATTGCCACGGTGGACATGGTCAAGGCGCAGTTGCCCACGTTGCGTGGCTACCTGCAGCCCGGTACCGAACTGACGCCTTTTTTCGACGGCACGCCAACCATCCGCGCGTCGCTGGCCGAAGTGCAGATCACCCTGCTGATTTCGCTGGCCATGGTGATTCTGACGATGGCGCTGTTCCTGCGGCGGCTGGCACCGACCCTGATCGCGGCGGTCGCCGTGCCGCTGTCACTTGCCGGCGCGTTCGTGGTGATGTACATCCTCGGCTATACGCTGAACAACCTGACCTTGCTCGCGCTGGTGATCGCGATTGGCTTCGTGGTGGATGACGCGATCGTGGTGATCGAGAACATCATTCGCCATATCGACGCCGGCATGACGCGGATGCAGGCGACCCTGGCCGGCGCGCGCGAAATCGGCTTCACCATCGTATCGATTACCGCTTCGCTGATCGCGGTGTTCATTCCGTTGTTGTTCGCCGGTGGCGTCACCGGTATGTTCATGCACGAATTCGCGATGACCCTGGTCTCGGCGATCGTGGTTTCCGCGCTGGTATCGCTGACCCTGACGCCGGCCCTGTGTGGACGTTTCCTTAGCGGGCATGACAACCATGAGGTGGTCGCGCCGTCGCGGCTGGCGCGGGTGCTGGATGGTTTCCACGCGGGCATGTTGCGCTTCTACACTCGCGCGCTGAACTTCTCGTTGCGCCACGCGCTGTTGTTTGCGCTGACCCCGCTGGTGTTGATCGTTGCCACGTTCTTCCTGTTCGGGGTGGTCAAGACCGGGCTGTTCCCGCAACAGGACACCGGCCTGATCTGGGGACGTGCCAGTTCCAGTGCCACCGTATCCTTCGCCGAGAGCAGGCAGCGACTGGAGCGACTCACCGCGATGCTGATGGCCGATCCTGATGTGGCCACGGTCGGCTCGCGTCTGGGCAGCAGCCGGCAAGGTACCAGCGGCTCATTCAACATCGACCTGAAGACCCGCGATGAGGGGCGCAAGGACGATACCTTTGCCGTGCTGGCGCGACTCAGTGCCAAGGCGGCCAAGTATCCCGACCTCAACCTGCGCCTGCGTCCGGTGCAGGACCTACCCAGCGGTGGCGGTGGTGGCACCAGTCAGGGTGCGCAATACCAGGTCTCGCTGCAGGGCAACGATTCGGCCAGTCTGCAGGAGTGGCTGCCGAAACTGCAGACCGAACTGAAGAAGAATCCCAAGTTGAGCGACGTGGGCACCGATATCGATGAGGCCGGCCTGCGCCAGAACATGGTGATCGACCGAGACAAGGCCGCGCGCCTTGGCGTATCGATCGGCGCGATCGACGGCGCGCTGTACGACGCGTTCGGTCAGCGCCAGGTCAGTACCATCTACTCCGACATCAATCAGTACAAGGTCGTCGTCAACGCGTTGCCCGACCAGACCGCCACGCCCGCGGCACTCAATCGCATTTACGTGGCATCCAAAAGCGGCAAGATGATTCCGATTACCGCGTTCACCCGGCAGGAGCCGGGACTGGCGCCGTCGCAGATCACCCACGAAAACCAGTACACCACGATGGACCTCAGCTTCAATCTCGCGCCCGGCGTGAGCATGGGCGAGGCGATGACGATCATCCAGGGCACCGTGAAAAACATGCGCATGCCCGGCGACATCAAGGTGCAGATGGGCGGCAATTTCCGCCGTTTCGAGCAGTCGCAGAGCGGCATGGGCTGGCTGGTGCTGGCCGCGGTACTGACGGTCTACATCGTGCTCGGCATGCTGTACGAGAACCTGATCCACCCGGTGACCATTCTTTCCACCTTGCCCGCAGCCGGCGTCGGCGCGTTGCTCGCCCTGTGGATCACCGGTACGGAATTGTCGGTGGTGGCGCAGATCGCACTGGTGTTGTTGATCGGCATAGTCAAGAAGAACGCGATCATGATGATCGACTTCGCCCTGGTCGCCGAGCGCGAACACGGCAAGAGTCCGCTGGAAGCGGCGCGTGAAGCATGCACCGTGCGTTTCCGTCCGATCATGATGACCACCATGGTGGCCATTCTCGCCGCCATGCCGATTGCGATTGGCCTGGGTGAAGGCAGCGAACTGCGTCGCCCGCTCGGCATTGCACTGATCGGCGGGTTGCTGATTTCGCAGACGCTGACCCTGCTCAGCACGCCGGCGCTGTACGTGATCTTCTCGTGCCTGGCGGCACGGCGAAAGGCGTGGTCGGCGCGCCGCCGCGCGCGCAAGCAGGCACGACGCGAAGGCCGGTTGGCCCGAGCGTGATGGCCAGTCTTGCTGCCGCATGTTGGCAGACTGAACACCGGGCCGACATGCTCACAAGGCGTTAACCGCGTGGTCGTTACCAATGGTGCCCTGTTTTGCGATGGAGGCACGGTTCATGGGCAACGACACCGGCAAGCCGGACTTTTCCGATGTGCGCAGCGAAGTGCGTAGTCAGGCGGCGCGGATGCCGCCGGCAGCCAAGGCGGATTTCAGTGACGCCAATTCGCATGTCAGCTCGGTGGCTGACGAGACCACCATCTACGAAGTGATGAGCGGTGACAGCCTGTCGAAGATTGCCAAGCGTTTTTACGGCAACGGCAATGCGTGGAGGCCGATCTTCGATGCAAACCGCGACCAACTGGTTGATCCGGACCACATCAGGGCCGGTCAAATGCTGAAGATACCTGCCCGACACTGACCGGGTTGGCAGCAATGGCAGCTACACCAAAGCGGAGACACGCCATGAAGAGCATTCGCCAGCCGTTGATTCTTGCGGCATCGCTGGTTGCGCTGGTTGTGCTGGGCGGCTGTGGCAAACAACAGGCGCCGCCAGCGGTGTCCGCTGATGCTACGTCTACCTTGCCGGGTACGTCAGCCTCGGCCATGGCACCGGCTCCCGCCGCCGGTGCCGACGCAAGCCTGGCCGTCGACCGCCCGAGCGCAGCCACGCTGCAGTTGGGAACCAGTATCAATGCAAACAATGAGGTCACGCCCGGCGGCGACACGTTCGCACCCAGGGACAGCATCTATGCGTCGGTGGAGACCAGCGGCCGCGGCACGCTTGGGGCCAGATGGACCTATCAGGATGGTCAGACCGTGCACGCGGACAGCAAGCTGCTCGAGGGCAGCGGTTCGGAAACCACCGTGTTCATGATCAGTCGGCCCAGCGGCTTCCCCGCCGGAGATTACAAAGTCGAAATTTCACTGGACAACCGACAGGTCGCCAGCAAAGACTTCTCAATCAAGTGACGCGTGCCGGGACCGGCTGCGAGTACAGCCGGTCCCGGCACGGAATTAGGCGGCCAGTGCGAGCTGGCGGCCCAGCGAGATGCCGGTGGATTCCATAAATCGCAACGACAGCTGTTCGCGCAGCTCGGCGCGTTCAGCCGCGTCGGCGTAGGTGGCGTGCAGCTCGATGTAACGCCAGATAGCGACACTGGCGAGCTGCGAACCGGGTACTTCGGAGTGGCGCTGACAGTCGCCCTGCCAATACACGGCCACCCAACCCTCTTCTTCGGAATGGGTCTCATCGATCGGCAGAATCAGCGTGCCGTCCAGCAGGGACAGGGCGCATTCGCGGCCGTCGGCGTGCTGGCACGTATACAACGGCTGCAGGCTGGCGATGAAGTCTACGATGGACTGACTCAGTGAACTCATTACCGTTCCTCCTCGTGGCGGCGCTGATCGGATCGACAGATCGTTGGCAGCAAGACTGTGCCTGCACACGAAGGCGGTGCCCGCAGGGACATCGCTTGGCAGCAAGCTGGTTGCGCTGAGGGCCCCCCCATCAGACGCATGCAACCCCTCCATTCTTGCATGGTCCGGGGCATCTGTGGAGGGTGCGGTGGCCGGACCCGGGCATTCGCGCGACAATGGGCAGTCTCCTTCCGCGGTTACGCCGCCCCTGCCAGGGAATCCCCGTTCGCCATGTCCCAGACCCCGAAGATCATCTACACGCTGACCGATGAAGCGCCGTTTCTGGCCACCCAGTCGTTGCTGCCGATCGTTGCCGCCTTTGCCGGCACCGCGGGCATTCGCCTGGAAACCCGCGATATTTCGCTGGCGGGCCGCATCATTGCGCTGTTTCCGGAGCGTCTGCGGGACGATCAGCGCATTGCCGACGATCTTGCCGAACTGGGCCAGCTGGCCACCACGCCGGAAGCGAACATCATCAAGTTGCCCAACATCAGCGCCTCGATGCCGCAACTGAAAGCCGCGATCAAGGAACTGCAAAGCCAGGGCTACGCCTTGCCGGACTATCCGGACGAGCCGAAGAATGCGGACGAGAAAGACATCAAGACCCGCTACGACCGGGTCAAGGGCAGCGCGGTGAACCCCGTGCTGCGCGAGGGCAATTCCGACCGCCGCGCGCCGGTGTCGGTGAAAAATTATGCGCGCAAGCACCCGCACAAGATGGGCGCCTGGAGCAAGGATTCGCAAACCCACGTCGCGCACATGGACGGTGGTGATTTTTACGGCAGCGAAAAGTCCACCGTGATCGATGCGGCTGGCAACGTCAGCATCGAATGGTTCGGCAAGGACGGCAGCCATGTGGTGTTGAAGCCGAAGACCGCGCTGCTGGCTGGCGAGATCATCGACGCGTCGGTGATGAGCCGCAAGGCGCTGGCCAACTTTGTGGACGCGCAAATCGCCGACGCCAGGAAGCAGGGCGTGCTGTTCTCGGTGCACCTGAAGGCCACCATGATGAAGGTCTCCGACCCGATCATGTTCGGCGTGGTGGTGAGTGAGTTCTACAAGGACGTACTGAGCAAATATGCCGACGTGCTGAAGCAGGTCGGCTTCAACCCGAACAACGGCATTGGCGACCTGTACTCGCGCCTGGGCGCGTTGCCGGAAGCAACGCAGGCGGCGATCAAGGCCGATCTGGACGCCGAGTACGCGCAGCGTCCGGGCGTGGCGATGGTCAATTCCGACAAGGGCATCACCAACCTGCACGTGCCCAGCGACGTGATCATCGACGCCTCGATGCCGGCGATGATTCGCGACTCCGGCAAAATGTGGAACGCCGAAGGCAAGCTGCAGGACATCAAGGCGCTGATCCCCGATCGCAGCTATGCGGGCGTGTATCAAGCCACCATCGACGATTGCCGTGAGCATGGCGCATTCGATCCGGCGACCATGGGCAGCGTGCCGAACGTGGGCCTGATGGCGCAGGCCGCCGAGGAATACGGTTCGCACGACAAGACCTTCCAGATCGCCGGCGACGGCGTGGTCAAGGTGATTGACGAAGCCGGCACGGTGCTGCTGCAGCACGACGTGGAAGCCGGTGACATCTGGCGCCTGTGCCAGACCAAGGACGCGCCGATCCAGGATTGGGTGAAACTGGCGGTCAGCCGTGCCCGCCACACGCCGGCGGTGTTCTGGCTTGATCCGCAGCGTGCACACGATGCGCAGGTGATCAAGAAGGTCGAGCAGTACCTGAAGGCTTACGACATCAGCGGCCTGGACATCCGCATCATGGACCCGGTCGCTGCTACCCGGTTCTCGCTGGAGCGTATCCGCCAGGGGCTGGACACCATCTCGGTCACCGGCAATGTGCTGCGCGACTACCTCACCGACCTGTTTCCGATCATGGAACTGGGCACCAGCGCGAAGATGCTGTCGATCGTGCCGCTGATGGCCGGTGGCGGCCTGTTCGAAACCGGTGCGGGCGGTTCGGCACCGAAGCATGTGCAGCAGTTCCTCGAAGAAAACTATCTGCGCTGGGATTCGCTGGGTGAATTCCTGGCACTGGCCGCGTCGCTGGAACACCTGGGCAGCCGCTACGGCAGCGTCGAGGTGGACGTGCTGGCGAAGACGCTGGACCAGGCCAACGGCAAGTTCCTCGACACCGACAAGTCGCCTTCGCGCAAGGTCGGCGGCATCGACAATCGCGGCAGCCATTTCTACCTCGCCATGTACTGGGCGCAGGCGCTGGCCGCGCAGGACATCCATCCCGCGCTGAAGGCAAAGTTTGCACCGCTGGCCAAGGCGTTGACCGACAACGAGGACAAGATCGTTGCCGAGCTCGCCGCGGTGCAGGGGCATGCTGTCGACATCGGTGGCTACTATCACCCGAACCTGCAGATGGTCAGCAAGGCGATGCGCCCAAGCAGCACACTCAACGCGGCGTTGTCGGCATTGAAGGCGTAAGTCATACGCCGTGCGGCAAGACGAAGACGGGACGCTACGGCGTCCCGTCTTCGTTTCGGCTTTCCGTCGGGTGGTCAGCCCTGGCGGTGGGTGAACTTGCTGCGCACGGGCGGGTCAGTGGTTCGTCTCATGAAGACAAATGGATTCCATCACCGGCAAAGGGAAGTTGAACGATGAGGCGAAGCACGTTGCGTCTGCGGCAAATGGGCGGTTTCATGGCAGGCATGCTGCTGTGTGTGTCAGCGACAGGGGCGCAGTCAGTATCGACTGCTGCCGCCAGGCCGGCCACGGCTACCGAGCTGGCCGTCGTGAGTGTCACCGGTTCGCAGCCGGGGCCCAGCTTGTGGCGGGTGAGCAAGGGCGATCATGTGTTGTGGATACTTGGCAGTCTGTCGCCACTGCCCAAGAACATGGTGTGGAAGTCGGATGCGGTGGAGGCCGCCATCGCCCAGTCGCAAGTTGTGCTGGGGTCGCCTTACGCGACGGTGGATGTCGGCTTCTTCAGGAGCCTTTCGGTGCTGCCGTCACTGATCGGCGTGCGTAATAATCCCGATCACCAGACCTTGCAGCAGGAGTTGCCGGCTGAGGTGTATGCGCGCTGGCTGCCGCTGAAAGCCCGTTACATGGGTAACGGCAAGGCGGTGGAGAAGCGGCGTCCATCCATCGTGGCGGGTGAGTTGTATGCCGCGGCGACCGATCAGTCGGGGCTGACCAACAAACGGCTGTTGGGCGACGCGGTCGGCAAGGCAGCCAAACAGCATGGGCTCAAGGTGCAGCAAGTCGTCTATAAGCTGCCGCTGGACAACCTGCATGCCTTCATCAAGGACTTCAAGCGTGAGTCGATGCAGGATTCCAGCTGTTTTGACCACGTGCTGACCCTGGTCGATACGGACCTGGGCATCATGAAATCGCGCGCCAATGCCTGGGCCATCGGCGACGTGGATGCCTTGCGCAAGCTGCCGCTGGTCGACACGGACACGTGCGATTTGCAGCACATGGCCCCCGAGCTGCTGCGCAAATATCACTGGACCGACATGGACGCACAGGTCAAGGCGCTGTGGTTGAAAACGGCCGAAGCAGCGCTGACCGAAAACAAGGTCAGCTTCGCCACCTTGCCGATCGGTAACCTGATCAGGCCGGACGGCTACCTGGCCGCGCTGCAGGCGCGGGGCTATCAGGTGGATCAGCCGGAATGAAGTCTCGCGGCGAAGCCGCGGCGTGCGCCGCGTAGTCATTTTCGCGATGCGAGATCAGTGGTTGAGCCGGCCGTGCGTGGCAGCGCCGCCAGCACTCGCCTGATTCAGCATGCTGATCTCGTCCAGTGTCAGCGTGCAGTCAAGCGCGCCCAGCAACTCATTCAACTGAACCACGCTGGTGGCGCTGACGATGGGTGCGGTGATGCCCGGCCGTGCAATCAACCACGCCAGTGCCACTTGGGCCGGCGTGGCGGCGTGCGCGGCCGCTATCGTATCCAGCGCAGCCAACACCTGCAGGCCGCGTGCGTCCAGATGCTTCTTCACCGAGCCACTGCGCGCCGGGCTCTTGGCCAGATCCGCGGCGCTGCGATACTTGCCGCTGAGAAAGCCGCTGGCCAGCGCGTAGTAACTGATCACGCCGATGTTCTCGCGACGGATCAGTGGTTCCAGCTCCGACTCATAGTCGGCACGACTGACCAGGTTGTATTCCGGTTGCAGGCTCTCGTAGCGTGGCAGCCCATGTTCCTTCGATACGGCCAGCGCATCGGCGAAGCGGGCGGCGCTGAAGTTGGAGGCGCCGATCACCCGGACCTTGCCCGCTTCGATCAGTCGGGAAAACTCGCCCAGCGTATCCACCATCAGCACGCTGGCGTCGTCCTGGTGGGCTTGGTACAAGTCGATGCAGTCCACCTGCAGCCGCTGCAGCGAGCCGTCTACCGCACTGCGAATGTTCACCGGCGACAGGCCCGGGTGTTCGCCCCATTTGGCCACCTTGGTCGCGAGCACCACCTGGTCGCGCTTGCCGCTGCGCTTCAGCCATTTGCCAATGATCGTTTCCGATTCGCCACCGCCATTGCCCGGCACCCACGACGAGTACATGTCGGCCGTGTCGATCAGGTTGCCGCCGGCGGCGACAAAGGCATCGAGTAACTCGAAAGAGCGCTTTTCATCGGCGGTCCAGCCGAAGACGTTGCCGCCAAGCGCGAGCGGGGTGACGGACAGGGCGGACTGACCCAGTGGGCGACGTTGCATGGCGATGACCTTGATGGCTACCCGACAGTGGTGGGCTACCTTCCAACAGTGGTTGCCACGGGGGTGTGAATCAAGCGCGGCGGTTTCGAAACTCGACGTATCGGGTCATCATGCGAGGTCAAAGCCAAAGCCCGCATCCTCGAGGAGTTCACCATGAAGTCACGCGCCGCCGTCGCCTGGGAAGCAGGCAAGCCCCTGAGCATCGAACAGATTGACGTGGCCGGACCGAAGGCTGGTGAAGTACTGGTGCGCATCGTGGCCACCGGCGTCTGCCACACCGACGCGTTCACCTTGTCCGGTGAGGATCCCGAAGGCCTGTTTCCGGTAATTCTGGGCCACGAGGGTGGCGGCATCGTCGAGGAGATCGGTGAGGGCGTTACCTCGCTGCAGGTCGGCGATCACGTGATTCCGCTGTACACACCCGAGTGTGGCGAGTGCAAATTCTGCCTTTCGGGCAAGACCAACCTGTGCCAGAAAATCCGTGTCACCCAAGGCCAGGGACTGATGCCGGATGGCACCTCGCGTTTCTCCTTGAATGGCAAGCCGCTGCTGCACTACATGGGCACCAGCACGTTCAGCGAATACACCGTGCTGCCGGAAATTTCGCTGGCGAAGATCAACAAGGCGGCGCCGCTGGAGAAGGTCTGCCTGCTCGGTTGCGGCATCACCACCGGCATTGGTGCGGTGTTGAACACGGCCAAGGTCGAGCCGGGCGCTTCGGTGGCTGTGTTCGGCATGGGTGGTATCGGCTTGTCGGTGGTGCAAGGTGCGGTGATGGCGAAAGCCGGGCGCATCGTGGTGATCGACACCAATCCGGCCAAGTTCGAGATGGCGAAGCTGCTCGGCGCCACCGACTTCATCAATCCGAAGGACTATCCGGATACGCCGATCCAGCAAGTGATTGTCGACCTCACCGACGGCGGCGTGGATTACTCATTCGAGTGCATCGGCAACGTGCACGTGATGCGCGCGGCGCTGGAGTGCTGCCACAAGGGCTGGGGCGAGTCGATCATCATCGGCGTGGCCGGCGCAGGGCAGGAAATCAGCACGCGGCCATTCCAGCTGGTCACCGGTCGCGTTTGGCGTGGCGCGGCGTTCGGTGGGGTGAAGGGCCGCTCGCAATTGCCGGGCTATGTCGACCGCTACATGGCCGGCGAAATCCGCATCGACGAGATGATCAGCGAGGTGCTGCCGCTGGAGCGCATCAACGAGGCCTTCGAGCTGATGCACCAGGGCAAGGTGATCCGCTCGGTGATCCACTACTGACGTAGAATGAGCCGCAGCCGCCAACATCGGGTGATGTTGGCGGCGTTGGTTGCTTCGCTGCCTGCAGACGCGTCATGCCCAAAGCCATTCCCGCAACCGCGCCGCCCTCTTCATTGATGAGAAGCTTGCGACTTGCCTGCGCGCGCTCCGGGCCGTCTACCTCGTCTGCACATGCTCTTCGCGATATTGCAATCTGCCCGGTCGTCAGCATGCCTAGGAGTCAACGGTGATTCGTACAAACGCAAAGACAAGCAAGTCCTGGTTAGCCATGGCCGCTGCCCTGCTGATGGGCTCGTCGATAGGCATGCCGGTATTTGCCGCGACCCAACAGGCACAGCCGGCAGCAACGGGTGCGGATCAGCCGGTGGATGACTTGGTACCGCCGACCAGTGCCCGTGATTTCACTGCGTTGCAGCTCGACAACGTACTCGCCGGCAGTTGGCGCTCTGCTGCCCACAAGGCGCGTGACACCTATCGTCATCCCAAGGAAACCTTGCAGTTCTTTGGCCTGCATCCCGACCAGACGGTCATTGAAATTACCCCGGCGGGTGGCTGGTACGCGGAAATCCTCGCTCCCCTGCTGAACGACAACGGCCACTATATCGGCGCGGAAAATGCACCGGCAAAAGACGCCGAATCTCGCGCCGATGACAGCGCCTTGCGGCGCAAGTTTGCGGCCGACCCGGGCCATTACGGCAAGGCACGCATCGTCCAGTTCGACCCGGCTGCGCCGGTCTTCGGTCCACCCGGCTCAGCCGACGCAGTGCTTACTTTCCGCAATGTGCACAACTGGGTGATGGCCAACTCGGCACCGGCCATGTTCAAGGCGTTCTTCAGCGTGCTCAAGCCCGGCGGTGTGCTCGGCGTGGTCGATCACCGCGCGGCCGACGATGCCGCGCTGGAAGCGGTGAAAGAAAGCGGCTATCTACCCGTGGCGTACGTGGTGAAGCTGGCGACGGACGCGGGTTTCGTGCTGGCCGCGAGCAGCGAGGTCAATGCGAATCCGAAGGACACGCGCGACTATCCGAAGGGCGTGTGGACGCTGCCGCCGACATTGAGTCTGGGTGACCAGGACAAGGCCAGGTACCAGGCCATTGGCGAGTCAGATCGGATGACGCTGAAATTCGTCAAGCCGGAAGCTTCGGCGGCGGGGACGCAGGGCATCAAGTAGCAATTTGACGCTCTCCGTCCCGATCTAGCCATGCTGATTGCCCTCAACAAGCCGTTTGGCGTGCTCTGTCAGTTCACCGACGATCGTGGCCGGCGTACGCTGGCCGACTACGTGCGAGAGAAGGACGTGTATGCGGCTGGACGTCTCGATCAAGACAGCGAAGGCCTGCTGCTGCTGACCGACGACGGGAAGCTGGCGCACCGGCTTACCGATCCGCGCCACAAGCAGGCCAAGACCTATCTGGCGCAGCTGGATGGCAACGTCGATGCGGTGGCCTTGCAAGCGCTTTCCTGCGGGCTGCTATTGAGCGATGGCCCGACGCTGCCAGCCGAGGCAGCCCGTGTCGATGAGCCGGCGTGGCTGTGGCCGCGCGATCCGCCCGTGCGTTTCCGCAAGGCCATTCCGACCAGCTGGATCACGCTCACCTTGCGTGAAGGGCGCAATCGCCAGGTGCGCCGGATGACCGCGGCGGTGGGCTTCCCCACGCTGCGGCTGATTCGCGTGCAGATTGGCGAGCATGTGCTGGATGGCTTGTTGCCGGGTGAAACCCGCCAGCTGGGGCGATGAGGGACGGAGGGCATTAAGTTGCTACTTGATGTCCTGCGTCCCTAGGCCAAAGAACGCCACGGCCGTCGCCGTGCTGTTTGCCGCCGTGACCTCCACGCTCTCGCCGCGATCGCGGGCGACCTCTTCGCAGATATGTTTCAGGTACATCGGCTCGTTGCGTCGGTGCGCCGGCTGGGGTCGTACCGTGCGCGGCAACAGGTACGGTGCATCGGTTTCGATCATCAATCGGTTGGCTGGAATCTCGCGCACAAGTTCGCGCAAATGGGTGCCGCGCCGCTCATCGCAGATCCAGCCGGTGATGCCGATATGGCAGTCCAGCGCCAGGTAGTCACGCAAGGCTTCGCCGGTGTCGGTGAAGCAATGGACGACCGCGCCGGGAATATTTTCGCGATAACGGCGCAACAGTGCGACGAAATCGTCGTGGGCGTCGCGCTGGTGCAGGAACAGCGGCATCCGCAGGTCCACCGCGATCTGCAGTTGACGTTCGAATACCTGCAACTGCACATCGCGCGGCGAGTAGTTGCGGTTGTAGTCGAGCCCGGTTTCACCCACGGCACGCACCGATGGATCACCCGCCAGTTCGCGCAGCAAGGAGTCGGTTGCGTCGTCGTAGTCGATCGCGTGGTGGGGATGCACGCCGGCTGTGGCAAACAGTCGCAGTGGCTGCGCGTGCGCGATAGCCAGCGCGTGTCGGCTACCTTCCGCCGAAGCACCGGTGACGATCAACCGTTCGACCCCGTGGCGCCGCGCGCGCAACAGCATGTCGTCGAAATCGTGCTGGAAGGATTCGTGGCCGAGGTTGGCGCCGATATCAATGAGCTGCATGACAGACCTGCGAGAGATGAAGTTCGTCAACCCTGTTGGGCTGGAAGCGATCTCGGAAATTTTCCCATAGACAGGTCTGTGACGGGGCTCTAGTTTCAGGCACTCGCCAATCCGGGGGGATGGTGAATTCAAGTCGCTTGAACGTCGAGGCCCCGGCATCGACGCGGGCGAATCGTTTGTCTGTATTTTGGGGGTTCAAGAATGCTCAACAAGAAACTCGCGGGTGCGCTGCTGGCTATTCTGGGTGGCGCCGCCGCGCCGCTGTGCATGGCGGCAGCAAAAGTCGACATCCAGGCGCGTGCGCTGGGGCCGGTCGCTTCTTCGGCGCTGGCCAGTCGCCTGGGCCTGGGTTCCGGCTCGACCTTTGTCGCCGAACGCCAGCATCGGACAGCGCGCGGCACGCTCAAATCGCGCGAACGCCAGGACTATCGCGGGGTACCGGTTTACGGTCGCAGCCTGGTGGTGGAGCGCAATACGCGTGGCTCAGTGCTCTCGGTAACGGGTGCGGCAGAGCGTGACCTTGGCGCCTCGCTTGCATCGGTGCAGCCGCGGCTTTCCGCGGTACTCGCGCAGCGCGCGCTGCATCAGCATATGGGTGATGCGGCGCTGCAGACGCGCAACGTCGACAGCAAGCTGTTCGTCTATCCGCAAGATGGTGGCGTGGCGCGGTTGGTCTATCGGGTTTCGTACGTGGTGGACAACCACGGTCGTCTGTCGCGACCCACCGCCATCATCGACGCCAACACCGGCGCGGTGCTCAAGCAGTGGAATGGTCTGACCGATGGTCGTCGTCCGCCGGGCGGCAGCACCATGCCGGTGGCGGTTGCGGCCACCGGCCCCGGCGGCAACGAGTTGACCGGGCTTTATCACTACGACAACTCCGGCCCGGGCCGCGAGCTGCTCAGCGCGCAGCGTGTGGGCAACACCTGCTACCTGCAGAACGACGAAGTGGCAACCTACAACCTCGCCGGTGGCCAGCGTGTCACGCAGTGGGCATTCGGTTGCGCGGGTAGCAATCCGGCGCAGTGGAACAGCTTTGGCGACGCGATCAACGGTGCGTTCTCGCCGATCAACGACGCTCACCATTTCGGTGGTGTGGTGTACGACATGTACAACAACTGGTTCGGTACCCCGCCGCTGCAGAATGGTGATGGTTCACCGATGCGCTTGTCGATGTGGGTGCATTACGGCACCCATTACGAGAACGCGTTCTGGGACGGCAGCGAAATGGTCTTTGGCGACGGCGACGAGTACTTCTATCCGTTCGTGGTGCTGGACATCACCGGTCATGAAATCAGTCACGGTTTCACCGAACAGCATTCGGGTCTGGAATACACCGGCCAGTCCGGCGGCATGAACGAGGCGTTCTCGGACATGGCAGGCGAGGCCGTCAAATTCTATGACCGCGGCAGCAACGACTTCATGGTCGGAGCCGACATCGTCAAGCCGGCAACGGTTCCGCTGCTGGGTATGGCGGCGCTGCGTGACATGTGCACGCCCAGCAACGATGGCGCCTCGATCGACAACGCCGCGCAGTACAACGACAGCCTCGACGTGCACTACACCAGCGGTGTCTACAATCGCGCGTTCTGCAACCTGGCCACGTCCCATGGTTGGGATACGAAGATGGCCTTCGAGGTCTTCCATGACGCCAATGCACTGTACTGGGCGCCGAACGAGACCTTCAACGGCGGTGCCTGTGGCGTCGAACAGGCTGCGGTGGATCGCAGCTACGCCGAGGCTGACGTGGCCGCCGCCTTCGCCGAAGTGGGCGTGACCTGCGACAGCGCGCCGAGGTAAGCCGCGCTCAACCCGCGCAGCGACCGTGCGGTCGTTGCGCGACTCCGCTTGTGCGGAGACGGGTCGCCAGATCCTTCGTGGATGGCGCCCTTTGAAGCAATCCGAAAAGACAACGCCTGCCCTGCCGTGCGCTCTGCCGTGACGGTGGCGAGGCATCTGGGAGAGTGGCAATGAACAAGATTCACAGCAAAATATGGAATGCCGCGCTGGGCGCGATGGTGGTGGCCTCGGAACTGGCGCACAGCCGCAGTCGGGGTACCCGCCGCAAATTGATCGCCGGTGCACTGATGTTGGGCCTGACGCCGTTCACCGTGCACGCTCAGACGGCCGCCGCTGGCTGCACCTATACGACGGACGGAACCACCACCACCGTGCCGGCGACTCCGGTCGGTGATGGCAGTTTCGTCTGCGGAGTTGATGCAACGGCCACCGGTGACAACGCCAGCGCGATCGGTTCCAATGCCAGCGCCACAGCCGAGTCGGCAACAGCCGTAGGCGGCGCCTATACCGACACTGACGGTACTGTCTATACCACCGAGGCGAGTGGCTTTGGTGCCACTGCGGTGGGTGCGGGTGCCGGCGCCGATGGCGCCGACAGTACGGCGGTGGGCGCGTTGTCCTATGCCACCGGTCAGGGTTCGTTCGCCGGTGGCGTCAATGCCGGCGCCGACGGCTATAACAGCGTGGCACTGGGTGCGAACGCGCAGGCTACCGACCGCGGCAGCATCGCCATTGGCGGTGGTGACCCTGATCCGAACAACAACTACCTCGCCACCGAAGCGCAGGGTGAAGGTTCGATTGCCCTGGGCTCGATTGCCGCCGCCGAGGGGCGTGGTGCGATGGCCTTGGGTTATCAGGCCGCTGGCATGGGTGAGAATTCAACCGCTGTCGGCAATGGTGCATTCGCGATCGGCGCGGGTTCCACCTCACTGGGTGGTGCAGCGTATACCGGTGCCGACTCGGCGACTGCCGTAGGTAGCAATTCGGTGGCGCAGGGCACCAGTTCCGCAGCGCTGGGTGCCAATGCTTCTGCCAAAGGCAACAGTGCCACCGCGATCGGTGCGGATAGCTCCGCCGATGGGGCCTACGCCATTGCGATGGGTTCGCAGACCTCCAACGGCTACGGTGGCGCGGTTGCACAACAGTCGGTGGCGTTGGGTTTCAACAGCGGTGCGCTCAACTCGGGCGCCATTGCCGTGGGTGCATACAGCCTGGCCCAAGGGTTGCTGTCCTCCGCCATGGGCTATGGCACCGAGGCCGATGGGAAGTACTCGCTGGCTGCGGGTGCGTTCGCGGCATCGGCGGGCCTGAGCAGTGTGGCTCTGGGTGAGAGCAGCACGGCCAGCGGCGCTGAGAGCGTGGCGCTGGGCGGCTCCGCTGCTGGACGCAGTTTTGCCACCGAAGCTACCGGTACAGGTTCGGTGGCGCTCGGTGCAGGCAGCTTTGCCACCGCCGACTACGCGTCGGCGATCGGCTGGTTGGCGGGTTCCGATGCGCAAAACGGAACGGCGTTGGGCTCTGGCGCATGGGTTCAGGCGGTCGCTACCAATTCAGTGGCCTTGGGTGCCCAATCGCTGGCTGATCGCGCGAACACGGTTTCGGTCGGCAGCGCCGGTTACGAGCGACAGATCACCAATGTTGCGGCAGGCACGGAACTCACCGATGCGGTGAACCTTGGCCAGTTGCAGGACGTGCAGTCGCAGATCATCCAGACGGGTTCGGATGTGAGCGGAAACACCGCAGCAATCGCCACCAATACCGCGGCGATTTCGACCAACACTGACGCGATCGCCACCAACACGGCGGCCATTGCAACGAATACTGACGCCATTTCGATCAACACGGCGGCGATTTCCACCAATACCTCCGCCATCAGCGCACTGGATGGCCGCGTCGGCACCATCGAAGGTCAGATTGGCGACTTGCAGCAGAACACGATGGAACTGGGAGCCGTGGCAATCGACACCGCTGGTGATGGCCACGACGATGCATCCGTGGCGGCGGGTTCGCAGGGTGTGGCGATCGGCGCCCACGCGACGGTGGGCGGTGATCATGGCACCGCGATTGGCGCCGACAGTTATGCCGCCGGTCCCAACGATACGGCGCTTGGCGGCAACGCGCAGGTCAACGCAGACGGCAGCACCGCGGTAGGTGCGAATACCGTGATAGCGGTGGCGGCGACCAATGCAGTGGCTGTGGGTGAAGGCGCTTCGGTGACCGCTGCGGATGCCGTGGCCCTCGGGCAAGGTTCACTCGCTGATCGCGCCAATACGGTGTCGGTGGGTACGGCAGCTCAAGGTCGACAGATCACCAATGTGGCCGCCGGTACCCAGGCATCTGACGCCTCCAACTACGGGCAGGTACAACAGGCGCTGGTGACCGCAAAAGACTATAGCGATGCGAACGCACAGCAGACCTTGCAGAGCGCGAATGCCTACACCGATCAGAAGTTCGGTACGCTGGCGAGCACGGCGGATGTCAGTTCGCTGCGCAGCGACATGAACAGGCAGTTCCATGCCGTGGACAAGCGGCTGGACCAGGTCGGTGCGATGGGCACGGCGATGGCGCAGATGGCGTTCAGTACGCAGGGCATCAACACCACCAATCGTCTGGGCGTTGGTGTAGGCGGCTACGGCGACCGCGCTGCGCTGGCGGTGGGCTACTCGCGGCAGGTGTCACCGAAGGCGAATCTGACCTTTGGTGCAGCGGTTACCGGCAACGAGACATCCGGTGGCGTGG
The DNA here is from genome assembly GCF_029224025.1 of Rhodanobacter sp. AS-Z3. Classification (NCBI taxonomy): domain Bacteria; kingdom Pseudomonadati; phylum Pseudomonadota; class Gammaproteobacteria; order Lysobacterales; family Rhodanobacteraceae; genus Rhodanobacter; species Rhodanobacter sp. AS-Z3. Next base: position 253,363 of record NZ_CP119392.1, on the reverse strand, counting down.
GTCTGGGGATTGGCTGGTAACAGCCGTCAACGAAAACGCCGGGTCGGCACCTTGAGGGCGCCGACCCGGCCAGCAGTTCAGGCGAGCGTGAGTGTTGTGCTCGCAAGTTGTCGGCGTGATGTGATACCAATGCCGTTTACTGATGCGCCGCAGACGGCGTTGACGCTATCGCACGCGTTGAGTGGAGTGGAACATGTCGGCAGTTTTTGAGCCGGCCATCGGCGAGGGGGGCCTGGCCGTAGAGGATCGCGAGACGGAAGTCTGCGCGTGGCTGGTGGCACGGGGTCGTCTGAAAGACGGCGATCTGCTGCGGGCGCGACGGCTGCACGAAGAGTCGGTCGAAGGCACGTTGACCACGCTGATGGCCCGTCTTGGGTTGGTCTCCGAGCGTGACCTGGCGGAAGCCTGGGCCGACCTGCTGCAGGTGCCGTTGCTATCCGCACGGGATGCGCCGGAATTGCCGCCAGCGGACCTTGATCTCTCACTGCGTTTCCTCAAGCAACAACATGTCGTGCCGGTGCAGGATGAAACGCACGGGCTGGCCTTGATCGTGGCCGACCCGGCCGATCCTTATCCGTTGCAGGCGGTGCAACTGGCCGCCGGCCGGCCGGTCGCGTTGCGCGTGGGCTTGCGTTCGGAAATCGATGGGCTGATCGAACGGTATTACGGCAGCGGCCGTTCGGCGATGGGCACCATCGTGGAAAACCTCGACGGCAGCGCCGCCGAAGAGGATGACGTCGAACACCTGCGCGACCTCGCCTCCGAGGCGCCGGTGATCCGGCTGGTCAACCTGATTCTGCAGCGCGCAGTCGAACAGCGCGCGTCGGACGTGCACATCGAGCCATTCGAGAATCGCCTGAAGGTGCGTTACCGCATCGACGGTGTACTGCATGAAGTGGAAGCGCCGCCATCCTCATCGACCGCGGCGGTGATATCGCGGGTGAAGATCATGGCGCGGCTGAACATCGCCGAGCGCCGTTTGCCGCAAGACGGCCGCATCCAGTTGCGCGTGCAGGGCAAGGAACTCGACCTGCGCGTGTCCACCGTGCCGACCAGTTTCGGCGAGTCGGTGGTGATGCGTATTCTGGATCGCGAATCGGTAGTCTTTGATTTCGAATCGCTGGGCTTCACCGACAGTTTCAAGCAGCGCTTCGTCGACGTGCTGCAAAAACCGCACGGCATCCTGCTGGTCACCGGTCCGACCGGTTCGGGCAAGACCACCACGCTGTACACCGCACTGAGTCAGATCAACACCAACGACGTGAAGATCATCACCGTCGAGGACCCGGTCGAATACCAGCTGGAAGGGATCAACCAGATCCAGGTCAAGCCGCAGATCGGGCTGGATTTCTCCGGCGCGCTGCGTTCGATCATGCGGCAGGACCCGGACGTGATCATGATCGGCGAAATGCGCGACCTGGAAACCTGCCGCATCGCGATCCAGTCCGCACTTACCGGCCATCTGGTGTTGTCGACGCTGCACACCAACAGTGCCGCCGGCGGCGTTACCCGCCTGCTCGACATGGGCGTGGAAGACTACCTGCTCGGCTCCACCATCAACGGCATCCTGGCGCAGCGACTGGTGCGTCGGCTCGACCCGGAAACCGCGATTGCCTACGAGGCCCTGCCCGAGGTGATCGAGCAGTTCGAACTGCACAAGTACACGGACGAACGCCCGATCCGCTTGTGGAAGCCGGGCAGCAGCGCGGCCAATCCGAGCGGCTATCGCGGGCGTCGCGCGATCATGGAGTTCCTGACCATGAGCGATCCGCTGCGCCGACTGGTGATGCAGCGTGCCAACGAAGGCGACATCGAAAAGCAGGCGCGCGCCGAAGGCATGCGCACCATGTATGAAGACGGCATTGCCAAGGCGGTGGCCGGCATCACCACACTGGAAGAGGTCCTGCGCGTCACGCAGGAAGGCTGAGGTGGCGCAGTTCCGTTACAAGGCGGTCAGCGACGTGGGCGAGGCACTCCACGGTGTGATGGAAGCGGCCAGCGTCGAGGAAGTGATCGGGCGCCTGCAGGATCAGGGTCACACGCCACTGGAAGCGCAGCCAGCCGATGGTGCAGTCGGTGGCAGTGGCGTGGCGGGGTGGTTCAAGCGCGGCCCGTTCAGTGGCGACCAATTAGCCCAGTTCACTCATCAACTGGCTACCCTGCTTGGCGCGGGTCAGCCGCTGGATCGTGCGCTCGGCATCCTGCTTGATCTACCTGAGAGCGAGCAGGCCAAGAAGCTGATCGAGCGCGTGCGCGATCGCGTGCGCGGCGGCAATACGCTGTCCTCGGCATTGGACGAAGAGCACGGCGTATTCCCCAAGCTCTACGTCAGTCTGGTGCGCGCTGGTGAGGCGGGCGGCTCGCTGGAAGAAACCCTGCGCCGGCTGGCCGACTATCTGGAGCGCGCGCAGGCGCTGCGCGGCAGCATCGTCAATGCCTTGATCTACCCGGCGTTCCTGATGGTTGGCGTGCTTGGCTCGCTGGTCTTGCTGCTGGCTTACGTGGTGCCGCAGTTCGTGCCGATCTTCGAAGACATGCAGGTGCCGATTCCGTGGATCACCCAGGCGGTGCTGAGTGTTGGCAACCTGTTGCAGGCGTGGTGGTGGTTGATTCTGCTGTTGCTGGGTGGTGGCTTGTTCGCCTGGCGCGCGCATCTGCGTGAGCCGGCGGCGTTGCAAGCCTGGCATACCCGTCTGCTGCAGATGCGGCTGATTGGCCCGTTGCTGCTCAAGGTCGAGACGGCGCGCATTGCGCGCACGCTGGGCACACTATTGAAGAATGGTGTGCCGCTGCTGAGCGCGCTGAGTATCGCGCGTCAGGTCACTGCCAATCGCGCACTCGATGCGGCACTGGCGGCAGCGCATGAACAGGTCAAGGGCGGCGCGGGACTGAGTCTTGCGTTGGCACAATCGAAATTGTTTCCGCGACTGGCGATGCAGATGGTGCAGGTCGGTGAAGAAGCCGGTCAGCTAGACGTCATGCTGCTGAAAGTTGCCGACACCTTTGAACTTGAGTCCAAACGCGCGATCGATCGTCTATTGGCCGCACTGGTACCGGCGCTGACCATCGTGATGACCGTGATGGTGGCAATCATCATGGCCGCCATCCTGCTGCCGCTGCTCAGCCTGACCAGCAATATCCAGTAACACCACAACTTTTGTCATCCGAGGTGAGCCCCATGCACTACAGACAACCACAACGACACGGCGCGAACGCCGGCTTCACCCTGCTCGAAATGCTCGCGGTGATCGTTCTGATCGGCATCATCGGTGCGGTGGTGGTGACTCAGGTCGGCAAGAACGTCGACAAGGGCAAGTACGGCGCCGGCAAATCCCAGCTCATGACGTTGAGCCAGAAAATCGAGAACTACGCGCTGGACAACGGCACGCCACCGCAACAGCTGGACGCACTGGTGACCAAGCCGGCAAATGCCACCAACTGGCAGGGTCCCTACGCCAAGGGCTCCGAAATGAAAGACCCTTGGGGCCATGCCTTCGGCTACCAGTATCCGGGCCAGCACGGCAGCTTCGACCTGATCTTCTACGGTCAAGACGGCAAGCCCGGTGGCGACGGTTACAGCAAGGACGTGGGCAACTGGCAGTAAGTCATGCCGACCTTGCGCGCCCATGGTTTCACCCTGCTGGAAATGCTGGCGGTGATCCTGTTGATCGGCATTGCCGTGGCAGCCGTATCGGTTTCGGTGACGCAGGGTCTGGCCAGCGCCCGCGTGCGTGCGGCCAGTGGTGAACTTGCTGGCGCGCTGCGGGCCACCCGGGCGCAAGCCATCGTGCGGGGGCAGGAGCAGCACTTCGATGTAGATACCCGCGCGAACAGTTACGACGATGCGAAGCATCATGACGTGCAACTGCCGAAGGGACTGCGCGTCAGCATCACCAGTGCGAAAGAAGATCAGCCGAACAATCACACCGGGCGTATCCGCTTCTTCCCCGATGGCAGCTCCACCGGCGGGCGCATCACCCTGCACAGCGGGCAGCGCGAGTGGCACGTCAACGTGTCATGGCTGACTGGCGAGGTACGCGTGGTCGATACGGTGGCAGCACGATGAAAGGCCCTTCGCGCGCCGCCGGTTTCAGCCTGCTCGAAGTGATCGCCGCGATCATGTTGCTGGCGATTGCATTTACGGCGCTGATGAAAGTAGCCGGCGCGTCGATCAACCTGACCCACAATGCTGCCCAATACAGTCAGGCGGCGATGCGTGCGCGCAGCCTGCTCGACAGTGCTTTCGTCGGCGAAGCGGTACAGCCGGGCAATCGCTCCGGTCGCTTCGATGAGCAATACCGCTGGCAACTTGCTGTGACGCCATGGAATCCCGGTGGCCCGGTGACGCCGGGTGCACCGGTGCAGCTTTACCAGCTGGATCTCACCGTGACATGGGGGCCGCAGGCTCATCCGCGCGCGGCCCATTTCCGCACGTTGCGGCTGGGCACTCCGCTGGTCTCCAACCTGACCCGGGCCAGCCGATGAAACGCCAGGCCGGCTTCACCTTGCTGGAGGTACTCGCCGCGCTGGTGCTGCTGGCGTTGTTGCTGGTCGGCGTCTACTCGGGCATTCGCACGGCGACGCACAGTGTGCATTCCGGCACCGCAGCCATCGAGCGCATGGATCAGGTGCGCTCGGCCCAGCAATTTTTGCGACGCGAACTGGCGCAAAGCCTGACCCAGCCAATCGAGCACACCGATCACGGCGAGCCGGTCTACTTTGTCGGCACGGCACGCGAGATGCGCTACGTGGCGCCGTTGCCCGGGTATCTGGGCAAGCTGGGTCCGCAGTTGCAGCAGTTGCGCCTGGTCGATGATGGCAACGGCAGCCAGCGGTTGGAACTCAGCCTGGCGCTGTTGCCGCCCGACGGGCAACCGCCGCAGGCGCTGGGTGATCCACAGGTGTTGCTCGATCACATCAAGGACGGCAGCTTCAGTTATCGCGGCGTCGATGCGAAAGGCGCCGCCGTGGCGTGGTCGTCGACCTGGGCGGACGGCCGGCTGTTGCCGCAACTGGTGCGTGTTGAGCTGCAGGTGAATGGCACCGTCGAATGGCCGCAGCTGGAGGTGCCGCTGCGTGTCCTGGCCACCACCGGCGGCTTGCCGCGCACCGGCATGCGCGGCGGGAACCGCCCATGAAGCGCGCACGCATGAACGGACGTGACGAGCAGCGCGGCGTGGCCCTGCTGCTGGTGCTGTGGGCCTGCACTTTGCTGGCGATTCTGCTGGGTGGTTATGCCGCGCTGGCGCGCACCGAGGGTCTGCAGGCGCGTTACCAGTTTGCCCAGACGCAAGCGCACTATGCCGCCGAGGCCGGTCTGATGCGGGCAGCTTATGCCTTGCAGGACCCGCAGCCGAAGCAGCGCTGGATGGCCGATGGCCGTCTTTACAGTTTTCATTACAACGACGCGACGGTCACCGTGCGGGCGATCGACGAAGGTGGCAAGGTGGATCTCAACACCGCCTCGCCGGAGGTCTTGCTGACCTTGTTCGAGGCGGCCGGTCTGCAGCCGGTGCCGGCGCAAGTGGTGGCTGATCATGTGGTCGACTGGCGTACGCTACCCGTCGCCGATGCCGACGCCAGCAGCGGCCGCGGCGACTACCTGGCAGCCGGAAGAAATTACGCTCCGCGCCACGCACCGTTCGCCAGTGTCGAGGAATTGCAGATGGTGTTGGGTATCACGCCCGCGCTGTACCGACAGTTGGCGCCGGTGCTGACGATCTGGTCAGGTAGTACCAGCCCTGACCCGAATACGGCGCCGCCACTGGCGCTGGCGGCGATTCCCGGCATGACGCCGGAGCAACGCCAGCAGATCGAGGCTGCACGGCAGCGAAATGCGAAGGACCCGCGGCTGGTTCTGGGCGCTGGAACAACGCATAGTATTCGGTCCGAGGCTAAGCTGGCCGACGGCACGCGCGCGATTCTGCGCGCAACGATTCGCCTGCAGGCGGGGCAGGTGCAACCGTATGTCGTGCTGCGCTGGCAAGAAGGGGAAGCGGAATGAGTTCGGCGACGCAGTCACTGCAGCCGTTGGTCGATGGGATACGCCGCAGTTGGCGGGCTTCGCCGTTGCCGGCATTCCTGCATTGGTGGGCTGGGGAGTTGCGCGGTTTGCTGCCGGTACATTGGCGCGGTTTTTTCAGCAGCGGTGCCGACTGGTATCTGCTGCAAGCCGAGGCGGCAACGTGGAGCCTGCGCCGCAACAGCCACGCCGAGGTGCTGGCGAGTTGGCACGAAGCAGAACAGGTCGATGGCTCGGGCAAGCCCCCGCTGGCACTGCGCGATGCGCTGCAGCGCGTTGATCGCGAGGATCTTCGCGTGGCCTTGCTGCTGTCGCCGGCGCTGGTCTTGCGGCGTAGCGTGAGCCTGCCGCTGGCAGCCCGCGACAACCTGTTCCAGGTGGCCGGTTTCGAGCTGGATCGGCAGACTCCGTTCACCCTCGCGCAGGTGTATTACAGCGTGCGCGAACTGCCCACCGCAGCGCCGCCGGGTCGCTTCAATGCAGAGTTGGTCGTGGTCACCCGCGACCATGTCGATCCACTGCTGGCACGATTGCAGACGCAGTCCGTCGGCGTGGATGCGGTGGATGTGGCCGCTGGCGCTAGTCGTCTTGGGGTAAATCTGTTGCCGCAAGAGCGTGTACCGCGGCATGCGCATCCGCGTCGCCGCCTCAACCTGTTGCTTGCTGCGACCTGCGTGTTGTTGCTGGTATTCGTGTTTGGCGAGTGGCTGCACAACCGGCAACTGGCGCTGCAGCAGATGCGCACGGAGGTCGAAGCGATGCGTGGCGAAGCGCAACAGGTGGCGGCGTTGCGTCAGCAATTGCAGGACAACGCCGGCGCTGCCGGGTTTCTGGCCCAGCGCAAGAAAAACAGCGTAGCCATGCTCAGTGTGCTTGAAGACGCCACCGCGCGCCTGCCCGACAGCGCGTGGCTGGAACGTTTCAGCGTGGACAACACCGGCCAGATCGGCTTCCAGGGGCAAAGCCAGCAGGCGGCAAAATTGCTTGATGCCTTGAAGGATTCACACCTGATCACCGACGCCAGTTTTCAGGGCAGCATCCAGCCCGATCCGACCACCGGCAAGGAACGCTTCTATCTCACCGCCCGCGTGAATCAGCCAAAATCGCCGGTGGCGGATGCGGCCAATGCGGGAGGCACGCCATGAAGCTGGCTGCGATGAGTCGGCGCGACAGTCGTATCGCGGCTGTGCTTTTGCTGCTGGTCACGCTGCTGCTGGCCTACTTCGTCTTGCTGCATTGGTGGTTCGTTGCGCCGTTGCAGCAGATCCGCAGCGAGATGAGCGACCTGCGTGACACGCAGAGCCGTTACGCCGCCGCCATCGCCGAGAAGCCGGCACTGCAACAGCGCCTGGCCACGCTCGGCGCCGGTCAGGCGGCGAGTAACGCGTTCCTTTCGACCGATGATCCAAACACGGCAGCGGCCGATCTGATGCAGCGCGTGGTCGACGTGGTCGCCGCGCGTGCCGGTAGCGGCCGCTGCACGGTGAGTCAGAAAATGCCGTTGCCCAGTCCAGCGGCAGCCCCGGGCGAGCCTTATCGCAAGGCCGCGGTGAGCATCAGCCTGAGCTGCGATATCGAGCCGCTGGCCACGGTGATGCAGGCATTGGAACAGGGCACGCCGTATCTGTTCATCGATGATCTCAGCATCTACCGCAACCCGGTTGCGGCCAGGGAAGGTGGTGCTACTCCGCTTGAGGTGCAATTCACCTTGTCGGGCTACGTGCGGCCACCACGCGCACAGCCGGCGACACCGGTGGCGACTGCCATGACTGCTGGAGAGGCTCGATGAACGCGGCGGGTCAGCGGCGCCTGACGCCCTGGTTGATGGTGACGGCGATCGCGCTGGGCGGGTTGCTGCTGTTGCTGCTGCTGGGCACGGGTGCCGGTGTGCATTGGGACGCGGCCAGGCCGCGCGCGCCGCTGCCACCCGCCGGCAATCCGGCCAATCTGCCGCAACCGATTCCGCTGCAACAGTTCGCGCTGGTCTGGCAGAAGCCGTTGTTTTCACCGGATCGCAAGCCTGTCAGTGCCGCCGCCGATGGCGGCAGTCAGCTGGGTGATCTCGAACTCACCGGAGTGATCCTAACGCCGAGCTTGCACATGGCCTTGCTGCATGATCGTCAGGCCAATCGCGAAGTACGGCTGCGCGAGGGCCAGTCACTGCCCGATGGCAGCGTGACGTTGCTGGAAGTACGTGCGCGCTCGGCCATCTTCGACGCTTCAGGTGGCCGTTCAGAATTGAAGCTTCCGGCCGGTGCGCCGATTGACATGGTTGCCGCCAGAGCAAAAAGCGATGCCGTCGATCCCGAGCAGGGTGGCCCGGTGATGCAACCGTTGCCACCACCACCGCCACGCGCCGATCCCGCTGCGCGGCGTGAATCGCCAGCCGAACGTCTGCGCCAAAACATCCAGAAACGTCGGGCCGAACGCGCCGCCGCGGCCACCGAAGGAGTACGTTGATCCATGTTTCGCACGCTCACTCAGCAAACCCTGCGCGTGGCCACGCTTGCCTTTGTGGTCGGCTTGTCCGGTTGCGCCAGCCTGCCCAAACCGCATGACGATGGTGCCTTGCAGCGTGAGGCGATGGCCGGCACGCATAACCCGGTGCCCGCTCCCTTGCCGCTGAACACCGATGTGGGAACCGGTGTTGATGCCGCGGCGGCTCCCGAAATCAGCCGCGGCAGTGGCCAGTTCATTCACCCCCATGCACTGGCCACGCCGAGGCGAGCGGCCAGTGGCAGTGGCGCGGTGACCTTCAACTTCGAGAACCAGCCGGTGCAGGCGGTGGTCAAGGCGATCCTCGGCGACCTGCTGAAGCAGAACTACACGATCGTGCCCGGCGTACAGGGCAATATTTCGTTCTCCACCTCCGAGCCGGTGGATTCCGGCCAGGCCCTGCCGATACTGGAAACCCTGCTGGGCTGGACCGGCAACGCGCTGGTGCATCGCGACGGCGGCTACGTGGTGATGCCGCAGAAAGACGCGGTGGCCGGCAACCTGGTACCGAGCCTCGGCGCCACCGCGCCGCAAGGCGGCCTGCAGGCGCGACTGTTTCCGTTGCGCTATATCTCGGCCACCGAAATGCAGAAGCTGATCAAGCCCTTTGCGCGAACGGACGCCACCTTGCTGGCCGATCCGGCGCGCAACCTGCTGGTGATGTCGGGCACGCCGCAGGAACTGGCCAACTATCAGAGCATGGTGCGGACCTTCGACGTCGACTGGCTGCGCGGCATGTCGGTGGGCGTGTTCAATCTGCAGTACGCCAAGGTCGGCGAACTGATGCCCAAGCTGGATGGCATGTTCGGTGTGCACGGTGACACGCCGCTGGCCGGGATGCTGCGCTTCATACCGATCGAGCGCACCAATGCGCTGGTGGTGATCAGTACGCAACCCGACTATCTGCAGGAAGTGGGCGACTGGATCGCGCGCATTGATCGCGGCGGCGGCAACGAGCCGCAGCTGTTCGTCTACGATGTGCGCAACATCAAGGCTTCGGATCTGGCCAAGTATCTGGCCAACATCTATACCAACGGTGGCGGCAGCAGCGGTGGTGGCGACAATGGTGGTCAGGTCGGGCCGGGCCTGACCAGTGCCACGCTGGGCAGCAGTAATGGTGCCGGTGGCATGAGTGGCGCGACCAGCAGCTTCGGCAATCCGTCCGAAGGTGCGCGCGACGGCGGCGTCACGGGTACCGACAGCAGCGGTGGTTTCAACAGCGGCGGCGGTCGTGATGCCGGCGGCAGCGCGGCCGGTGGCGGCTTCGGCAGCAGTTCGGGCAGCTTCGGCGGTAACACCGCCGGTGCCAGTGCAGCCGCCAACGACCAGCAATACAGCTCCAGCGATGGCAGCGTGCGGATCAGTTCGGTCGACAGCAACAACCAGTTGCTGGTGCGGGCGCGGCCCGCGCAGTGGGAAGAGATCAAGTCGGCGATCAGCCAGCTCGACAACGTGCCGATGCAGGTGCAGATCGAGACGCGCATTCTGGAAGTGAACCTCACCGGCGAATTCCAGTTCGGCGTGCAGTGGTATCTGGAAGGCCTGACCGGCAGCACCACGGACAGCAGCGGCAACCTCGTTCCGGGCCAACCCAACAACCCTCGCCAGATTGGTCTGGGCAAGGGCGGCAACGCGTTTGGTGGCGAGCCGTTCTTCTACTCCTTCCTCAACAGCAATCTGCAAGTTGCCGTGCGTGCGATGGAGACCAGCGGCAACACCAAGACACTGTCGGCGCCGTCGATGGTGGTGATGAACAACCAGACCGCGAGCATCGAGGTCGGCAACAAGATCCCGATCAACCAGACCAGCGTCAACACCGGCATCGGCACGGCCAGTACTTACAGCCAGGTCAGCTACCTCAACACCGGTGTGATCCTCAACGTGCAGCCGCGGATCAATCCCGGTGGCCTGGTCTACATGAACATCAGCCAGGAAGTGAGCCAGGCCGATCGCACGGTGCAACTGGTCAATGGCAACCCGGCCATTTCGCAGCGCAAGCTGGCGACCCAGGTGGCCGTGCAAAGCGGCCAGACGGTGCTGCTCGGCGGCCTGATCGAACAAGCCGAAGGCAATACGGATACCGGCATTCCCGGTCTCAACCGGATTCCCGTGCTGGGTCGATTGTTTGGCAGCACCAATCGCAGCCGCAACCGCACCGAGCTGATCGTGCTGATCACGCCACGAGTCATTCGTGGCGGCGCCGATGCCAAGCAGATTACGGATGACTACCAGAGCAAGTTCGAGTCACTGGCGCCGTTGCGTGCGTCGGGCACGGCTGCTGCCGCTGCGACGATGCCGGTTGCGCCGCCGCCCGCGCCCGCTCTTGGCTGGCCCGAGCAAATGCAGCATCATGCGGAAATCGCACTGGGCAAGGGTGACGATCTGAATGCGCAAAACCTGGCGATCCAGTCGTGGCAGCAAGGCGCCCAGCGTGGCGCGTTGTGCGAACGCAACTGGCAGCTCGTACTGCAGGTGCGGCAGCATGCAAAAGACCCGAAAGGTGCAGATCTTGCCCGCAAGCGTCTGGCCGGTTGCCGCGCGCCGGCAACCTCGCCGTAGTGGGGTGGAGTCGCGCTGTAGACCAGGGTGACTTGGGCTGCAGCCACTATCATTGGCGCGGATGACTGCATCCACGCCAATCTTTCCGATCACCGAACTGCTGCCGCAGATCGTCGCCTCGCTGGCGACGCATCCGCGGCTGGTGCTGGAGGCGCCGCCGGGTGCGGGTAAAACCACCCAGGTGCCATTGGCCTTGCTCGATGCCGACTGGCTGGCCGGGCAGAAGATCGTGATGCTGGAGCCGCGCCGTATTGCCGCGCGCTCGGCCGCACAATTCATGGCCCAGCAGCTCGGTGAGTCGGTCGGCCAGACGGTTGGCTACCGCATCCGATTCGAGTCGAAGGTCAGCGCGGCCACTCGCATCGAGGTGGTCACCGAAGGCATCCTCACCCGCCTGATTCAGCACGACCCCGAGCTTTCCGGCATCGGCGTGATCGTGTTCGACGAATTCCACGAGCGTCATCTCGCCGGTGATCTTGGTGCCGCGCTGGCACTGGACCTGCAGGCGACCTTGCGCCCCGAACTGCGCCTGCTGCTGATGTCGGCCACGCTGGATGGCGAGCGCATCGCGAAGTGGCTGGATGCGCCGCGGCTGTCCAGTCCCGGCCGCAGCTACGCGGTACGGATCGAACATCCGCCAGCACGCACGCAGGAAGCGATCGAACATCAGTTGGCGCGCGTGGTGCGGCAAGCGCTGGAGGAAAACGAAGGCGACGTGCTGGCGTTCCTGCCGGGTCGCCGCGAGATCGCACGCACGCAAGCGCTGCTGGCACAGACGCTCACGCGCAACGATGTCGACGTGCTGGCCTTGCATGGCGAGCTCTCGCTGATCGATCAGCAAACCGCACTGGCACCGGCGGAAGCGGGTCGGCGACGAGTCGTGCTGGCGACCAATGTGGCTGAGTCCAGCATCACGTTGCCGGGTATTCGTGCGGTGGTCGACAGCGGGCTGGCGCGGGAGCCGCGTTTCGATCCGAACTCCGGCTTCACGCGGCTGGAAACGGTGACCATTTCGCAGGCTTCGGCGGACCAGCGTGCGGGCCGCGCCGGGCGCGTGGCGGCGGGCACGGCGTATCGCCTGTGGCCGCAGAGTCGACGGCTGGAGCTGGCGCGCACGGCGGAAATCGCGCAGGCCGAGTTGTCCTCGCTGGCGCTGGAACTGGCCGCGTGGGGCATCACCGCCAGCAGCAATGTCGATTTGCCGTGGCTGGATGCGCCGCCTGTGGGTGCGCTGGCGCAGGCGCGCGAGTTGCTCCAGCAACTCGGCGCACTGGCTGACGATGGCCGCATCACTGCACTGGGTCAGCGCATGCTGGAACTTGGCGCCAGCCCGCGGCTGGCCGCGGCGGCGTTGCGCGCGCCGTTGCCGCTGCGTGCGCTGGTGGCTGACCTGCTGGCGCTGCTGGACGCGCGCTCGCCAATGCGTGGCGAGCAGTCGCGCAATGACGACCTGCGTGTGCGATTGAGTGCGCTGCAGGCATGGCGTGACCGTCGGGGCGCGTCAACGCGGGACGCCGATGCTGGCGCGCTGGCGGCGATCGAGCAGGCCAGCAAGGGCTGGCGTCGGCGGCTTGAAGTCAACACCGCCGCCAGCGGCGTACCGCACAGTCACAGTGTGGGCGACTTGCTGGCGCACGCGTTTCCCGACCGCATTGCGCATCGCGACGAGAACAATGCCAACCGCTATACGCTGGCCAACGGCCGTGGTGCGCGTCTGCATGAAAACACCGCCTTGCTGGGCGAACCGTGGCTGGTGGTCGTCGAGTTGCGCCGCGACAGTCGTGACAGTCTGATCCTGGCGGCCGCGCCACTGGACCCGCGTGTGCTGGAACGTGACTTTCCAGCGCAATTCACCCGCGAACGCAGCCTGCGCTGGAACGAGCAGCGTGGCGCCGCCGAAGCATTTGATGAATCGCGTTTCGGTGGCATCGTGCTGGAGCGCCGCAGCGTGCCGGTGAAGCCGGCCGATGCCTTGCCGGCGATGCTGGCCGCCGTGCGTGCGCGCGGTCTCGATACGTTGCCGTGGAGCGAACAGGCTCGGCGCCTGCGCGCGCGGATGCAGGCGTTGCGTAACTGGATGCCCGAACTTGGCCTGCCGGATGTCGCCGACGCCGCGCTGCTGGCGTCGCTGGAGGATTGGCTGGCGCCGTGTCTGCAGGGCCGTCATCGACTCGATGCACTGGAACCTGAAGCGCTGTCGCAGGCGCTGGCCTCACGTCTTGACTACACCCAGCGCCGCACGCTGGATGCTCAGGCACCAGAAAGCCTGCTGGTGCCCAGCGGGCAGAGCCGTCGGCTGGAATATGCCGAAGGCGCGCCGCCGGTGCTGGCGGTGAAACTACAGGAATTGTTCGGTCTGGCCGATACACCTTGCATTGGGGGCGGCCGTATCCCGGTAACCCTGCATCTGTTGTCACCCGCGGGTCGGCCCATCCAGGTAACCCAGGATCTGAAAGGTTTCTGGGAGCGTACATATCCCGAGGTAAAGAACGAACTGAAAGGGCGCTATCCCCGGCATCCCTGGCCCGACGATCCCTGGACCGCCACGCCGACGCACCGGGCGAAGCCGCGCGAACGGCGCTGACGGTTTGGGAGTTGCAGGACGGGCAATTTATTTGTCGACCCTTTCACGCACATCGTTTCCACGATTCACAACGACGGCGATCTGGCGAAAAACATGGATCTTCACCAGCCTCAACCGACACAGGAGCGTAATCGAATTGGCGACGACGGCAGTGAGCCGATCAGCATGCCCGAGCCGTGGCGTCTGGCCGCATGGCTGTGGAGTCTGCTGGCGCTGATCGTTGGGTTGGCACTGGTGGCTGCGGTATATCAGCAGCAGCAGCAGCGTCATCGGGCCGAGCGGGCCCTTGTAGCAGGTGAGTTGGCCGACAAGACTTATGTGGCCCTGCAGAACAAGCTGCTCTCGGCAGAATCGCTTCTGCGCTCGGTACAAACCTTGTTTCTTGCCTCGGATGAAGTGACGCGGCAGGAATTCGCCAATTTCTATCTCAACCTGCACCCGCGTAAGCAATTTCCCAGTCTGCTCGCGTTGGCTTACGCGAAGCGCGAGACAAGGGCGGGTAAAGACCACTTCATGACGTATTGGGTCGAGCCCCAGGCCGGTAACGACGCGGTAGTGGGTCTGGATGTCAGTGCGCAGCCCCCAAATCTTGCCGGCTTGCTGGCCTCGCGAGATAGCGACCAGGCCACTTTGTCCGCACCGTTCCGGCCCATGCAGCAAAGGGAGCCAAGCCGCGGGAATGACGGAATTACTCTCAGGCTGCCGGTATTCAGCACAGGCGATCCTCCGCAAACCACGGAGCAACGTCGCCAACGCACGCTTGGTTCGATTGCAGTGTCCTTTCGCGCCAGCAGACTCGTCGATAGTGTGTTGTCCGCGGACGTGAGCCGACAGTTGCGCTTGCAGCTCAGCGATATCACCGACCCCGGTGCGCCCTTGCCACTGTACGACTCGCTGTTGGGCAGGGCCGAAATATCCGGTGGCTTTCACTTCGAACGTCGCCTGCTTTACGGCGGGCGAGTGTGGGACGTGGTGATGCAGGAGCGCGCTGCAGGCAAGTCGGCGATCGACTGGTCCGAGTCCGTTTTACCGGCAGGCGTGTTGGCTAGCTTGATGCTTGCCATGCTGGTGTATTCCATCGTCAGCACGCGGCAACGGGCCCTGAAGCTGGGCTGGCAGATGAGTCGGCGCTATCGCGAGAGCGAGGAGCGCTTCCGCGCATTGAACGAATTGCTGCCCGCGCTGGTGCTGCTTGCCGATGTCGAAAGTGGTCGAATTACGTACGCCAACCATGCCGCGCGCGACCGCTTGGGCGACCCACTGACCGCGCGGCAATTGTCGGATCTGTTTGAGGATGCCAGCCTGTGCCAGCAACTGCAGCATACCGATGTCGGCGGTTGCGAACGGATCGAGGTGCGCCTGCGCGGCCTCGTGGGCGCGTCGTTCTGGGCCAGCGTGGCAATTTTGCGGATCGATCTGAACGGACGCGGCAAACTGTTGATGGTTGCCAGCGACACCAGCGAACAACGTCAGCTGACGGAATTGCTATGCCATCAGGCCAGTCACGACGCGCTGACCGACCTGTTCAATCGCCGCGAATTCGAGCGCCGTCTGCATGAGGCGCTGGCGACCGTTTCCGCGGGTGCTCCGGCGGTTACCGTGTTGTATGTCGACCTCGACCAGTTCAAGTTGATCAATGACACCTCCGGCCATCTGGCCGGCGATCAGTTGCTGGCCCAGCTGTCGGCCGTGATGAGCCGCCAGCTGGGCGATATCGATGTGCTGGCCCGCCTGGGCGGAGACGAATTTGGCGTGCTGCTGACCGGGATGTCGGATCGAGCGGAGGCCGAGCGCGCTGCCGAGAGCCTGCGCCGTTGCATCGATGGCTATGTGTTCATCTGGGAAGAGCATAGCTACATGATCAGCGCCAGCATTGGCGGGGTGATTTCCGAAGGCCCTGGCGTGCTGGCCAAGGACCTGCTGAGCCAGGCCGATACCGCCTGCTACATGGCCAAGGATGCGGGCCGCAATCGAGTGTGTTTCTATTCCGCCAGCAACGACCAGACCATGCGTCGACGCAGTGAGATGGAGTGGGCCAACCGCCTGCGCTGGGCGGTCGACGAACATCGCCTGGAGCTGTCTTACCAGGAAGTCTGGCCGTTGCCGCTGAGCGCCGGCGAGCCCGCCATCGAAGTGCTGCTGCGCTTTCGCGAGGAATCCGGTGAGCTGCTGTTGCCAGGCGTCTTCCTGCCTGCGGCCGAGCGCTACGGCATGATGCCGCTGGTGGATCGCTGGGTGATCGAAACCACGCTGGCCAATTTTGATCGACTGCATGTCAGCGGTCGCCTGTCTGATCTGGTGGCGATCAACTTGTCTGGTGCCAGTGTTGAAGACGAGGCGCTGACCGACTGGATCATCGAGCTGCTGGATCGCTACCAGGTCGAGCCGTCACGTGTTTGCTTCGAGATCACCGAGACTGTGGCGATCCGCAATCTGGCCCAGGTGACACCCTGCATGAACCGGTTGCGCAAGGCCGGCTGCCGCATCGCGCTGGACGACTTCGGCGCAGGCATGTCCTCGTTCACCTATTTGAAGCACTTGCCATTGGACTTCATCAAGATTGACGGCAGTTTCGTGCGCGACATGCTCACCGATCCGGTCAGCCATCTGATGGTCAAGGCGGTTACGGACATCGGTCACCGACTCGGGCTTGAAGTGATCGCCGAATGGGTGGCCGACGAACAAACCGTGCAGGCACTGACCGAGTTGGGTGTGGACTGGGTGCAGGGTTTCAGCTTGCACCGACCGGAGCCGGCACTGTTTCATCGCGGCTGAGTGACTGACCCGTCCCGGATGCAACGCTTTGGCAAATCGCGGCACAGCTACGGCTTGTCGGTGGAGGCCGGCATGGCCGGCGAGCGCTCGAAGCTGCCGGCGAAACCCGGAAACACCACCGGACTTTCGTAGCCGTCGGCGGATAGTGCCGACACGCCGAAGTACCAGTCGTCGATCACCACATCCTTGAGCACCGCTTGATCGACATCACCGACGGCGCGCGCGTACTGCCACTGCGGGGCGGTGGTGTCACGCCAGTGCACGCGATAGCCCGCGGCACCGGGAACCTTGTTCCAGCGCAGCGTGGTGTCGGTGGCCAGCGCACCCTCGCTGTCCACGCCAGTCGGTGGCGCCGGCGCCCGGCTGAGCGCCGCCATGGTCACGCTGTTCAGTGCGACAACCCGGGCCAGGTAGCGGAAGTCGATGCCATCGATGGTGTCGCCGTAATGCACATCCCGATCCAGTGCCGTGGTTCCGGTGCGCAGGTCCTGATGCTGGCGTGTGTAATCTTCGTGTGGTTCGGTGACCCGTACGGCGGGAAAGCCGGCTTCCAGAAACGGCACCTGATCACCACCGCGCGCGTAGCGGTCGGTACGGTAAACCATCCGTACGCGAAAATCCGGCAGGTATTGATCGGCCAGGCTGGCCATCATTCGGGCCAGGTTGCGCGAGGGCGAGTCCACTTCGCCGCCGTGATAGCGGCGGTAGTTCGCTTGTGCCGGCGTCTCGTTGCTCTTGGTACCTTCGGAGAAGACCCGCACCACGGTGTTGTCGCGCACGCCATTCTGGCCGCGGCTGTTGCCCACGATATCGTTGTTCAACTCGGCCTCGACCTGCCAGCCCTGGGCAACGGCGTAGTCGGCCAGCACCTTGCCGCCGTACAGCCCCTGTTCCTCGCCCGAAAGTGCGGCGAACACGAGGGTGGCGTCGTTGTCCTGTTTCGACAGCAGCCGTGCCGCCTCGATCAGCGCCGCCACACCGGAAGCATCGTCATTCGCGCCGGGTGCGTCACTGTGAATATTCATCACATCGGTGACTCGGGAATCAAGATGTCCGGTCATCGCAATCACCCGTTGCGGATCTCGTTTCCCGCGCTTGATCGCTACGACATCCATCACTTCGGTCGGCGTCGGTATGCGCTTGCCGGTGAAGGTCTGTGCCGGCGTGATGACTTCGATGCAGCCGCCACATTCGCGTGAAATGGTTTCGAAACGCGCCTTCACCCAGCGTCGCGCGGCGCCGATGCCACGGCTGTCTGACTTGGTATCGGAAAGGGTATGCCGGGTGCCGAAGCCGACCAGATGGGTGATCGTGTTGCGCAGCTCGGCTTCACTCGGAGCGCTGGCCAGCGCGTGCAGTGCCGGTTGTTCGCGTGGCTCTGCCGGTGGAGCAGCGGCGGCGGCACTGCTTGTCGCCAGCAGCAACAGGGAAAGCATGGGCGTGGTTCGGCGCATCGCGAATATCCTTCGGTCGGAAGGCCAACCATACAACGTCGTGGCTGGTGTCAGCTCGCGGCCGGGTCTGGCGTGTTGCTTGCGTCGCTCGACAGCTTCGGCTTTCGGCGGGATGGCTTCCGTTCGCCGCTCGGGTCTCGCGGGGAAATGGACGTCCAGATGCAAAGAGGCCCGGTCGTTGCCGACCGGGCCCGTCCATGCCTGCATTGCCGGTGCGCATCCGTGCGCACCGCAGGTTTCTGCTGGACTACGGCGTGTAGCTGCCGGACAGGGTGACGCCGGTGTAAGAACTGTAGGCACGGACCATGATGTAGTACGTGCCACCGGTGGACGATGAGAAGTTGCAGGTTTCGCTGTTGCCGGCCACGTACGGACGGCAGTCATAGCTGCTGGTGGTCGGTGCCGAGCCGAGCTTCACATACATGTCGGCATCGCCGGTGCCGCCTGAGAGTGCGAAGTGCACGTTGGTGGCGCCAGCCGGCACCACCATGGTGTAGTTCACGGCGTTGTTCTTGGTGGCGTGCAGGCCGGTTACCGGCACACCGTTCTGCAGCACGGTGCCACCGGTGCCGCCGCCGCTACCCGTTGTCCAGGTCGCCTTGACGCTGACGCCGGAGAACGCGGCATACCCATTCAACATGACGTAGTAGGTGCCTGCCTGCGGTGCGGCCACACTGCAGCTCTCATTGTTGCCGGTGATATACGGGCGGCAGTCGTAGCTGGACAGGGTCGGCGCGGAACCGAACTTCGTGTACAGATCCGCATCGCCGGTGCCGCCGGACTCGGAAATCACCAGGTTGCTGGCGCCCGCTGGAATCACCACGGTGTAGGCAAGCTGTGCACCCGTGCCAGCGGCCTGGCCGGTGAGTGCCACGCCGTTCTGCAACACGTTGCCACCACCGCCACCGGCGGAAGCGACCGTCACCGATGCCGTCTTGGTGTTGCTGGCGCCGGCGTTGTCGGTCACCTGCAGCGACACCGTATACGTACCCGCGGCGGCGTAGGTGTGGCTTGGATTGGTAGCGGTCGAGGTGCTGCCGTCGCCGAAGTTCCACGAGCGTGACGCAATATTGCCGTCGCTGTCGGTGGAGCTATCGGTGAAGCTCACCGCAAGCCCGTTGACCACGTCACCGAAGTTGGCGACCGGTGGAACGTTGCTGCTGCCGCCGCCGAGGCCGTTGGCGGCAGCACTGATGATCAGCTCGCCGCGGCCGGTGGCCAGGTCATATCCGGCGCTGGCGGTCTCGCCGCCGTTGTTGCCTGACGTGATGTCGTGGAAGGCGGAGGCCGGCAACTGGTACAGCAGCGGTGCGGCAAAGCCAATGCTGGAACCCTTGATGGCGATCATGCGCGCCCACGCACCCGCGAACAGTGGTGCGGCAAGGCTGGTGCCGCCGTACTGCTGGGTAGCGCCGCTGACAATGATCTTCGAGCCCGAATTGGGATCGGCGTCATAGGCGATATCCGGCAGGCCGCGCTTGTTGCCCGGGGCCACCCCGTTCTGCCAGCTCGGCTGTGCTTCGAAGGTACTGGAGCTGCCGCCGCCGCTGGCCCACACGGTGGCGCTGTTCCAGGTGGTGGTTGACGCATTCAGCGTGGTGCCGCCTACGGCAACCACGTACTGCGACGCAGATGGCCAGCTGGGCGTCACGCCGCCGTCGCTGCATTCGTCCGCGCCGGAGTCGCCGGTGGAGATCGAGAAGGTCTGCCCCTGCGCCACCGCCTGCTGGAAGATCTGGTCCTGTGCGGCGGCCGAGCCATCACTCTGCGCACTGGTTTCGCATTCGCCCAGCGACACGTTGATGATCTTGGTCGCGTTGGCGCTGACGATGGTGTTGAAGTCAGCCGTGAGGTTGGCGTTGGACAGAGTCGGGATGTTGTAGAAGATCAGGCTGCCTACCTGGCCACCCGCCATGCCGACAACGTCCTGGCTGTCCAGGCTCCACTCGCCCAGGCCGCTGGTGTCGGTGCTGGTGCCGTTGGTGTTGATCGTCTGCGTGGTGACCCGGGCCAGGCCGGCGTTGTCGGTGAAGGTGTTGAGGTCGGTGATGGTCTGGGTGATCTTGCCCTGGGTGACGATACCTACCGGCACGCCCGCAGCCGTGGCCACGCCGCTGCCGCCGTAGATCGAGGCGAATTCCGTCGGGTTGTGGCCGGTCACCGCCTGGGTGGTGTAGCTGGCCTGCATCGGCACTGCAAAGGTGTGCGCCTGATGGACGCTCTGCAAACCGATCACCGACAGCACGCTGTCCTGCAACGCGGCCGGGATCTGCACATCACCGTTGTGCATGAAGGCCATGCGGCCTTCGCGGGTGCGCACCTGGGCAAACGTGGTCTTGAAGGCGGCTTGCGCGGTGTCGGCGCGACCGTCGGCCGACACCAGCATGCGGTTGGGCGCGATCTGCACGTTGGTGAAACCGACCGACCTGAGCCACGCGGCTACTTTATTGGCCTGAGTCGCCGTCGGCGCATAGCTGGAAACGAACTCGGGTGCCGGCATTGAATGCCGAGCCATCGACAACGTCGACGTTCTGGCGGTGGCGATGAAGCTTTGCAGCTGGCTGGGGTTGCGCAGTTTCAGCGCCACCTCGATGTGGATGGGCTGGGAAGTCGCCAGCGGACCGCTGATGACGTCACCACGACGCAGCTGGGTGGCGTGTTGGCTCAGTGCGACAAAGGCGTTGCTGCTGGCCAAGGTAGCGTTGGCTGAGGTGATGGCAGCCATGCTGATGGCGGCGGTCAGCAGGGTGAGACGAAAGTGGTTTGGCATTTAGAGCTCCCGGAAGTTTCTTCGAGGCGAGCGAAGCCGCTGGGGCCGCGTTGACCTCATCAAGTGAGCGCCGTGAAATTCACGACGCCATCGGTTTTCTGGACTGCCCAGCGACTTCGTGCCTGCTTCGGCCGGCTCTTCTGCATCCCCCGATGATGGGCCGCTTTTAACCCGAGCAGATAAACGTCCATGACAGGACGCATTCACGGAATCATTCGTCAGACTTGTAGTTGACGAACCGATTGACGGTAGGATTTTCGAATGAAAACCGTCAATAGGATTTTTTCACGGGTCAGGTGATTGGCATCACATTATCGGTGTGCTACCAGAATATCGTTTCACCGTAATTGCTTGCGGTTTTGTCATAGGCCAGGCTGATAATGCATTACGTGCGCAGGCCCTGTCAGACGGGCGTTTCGGCGATCAAGGACGTCTGGATATAACCGCTCTTGCAGCAAGCATGCTGGCGACCATCCGCTTGTCGTTGATTATCTGGATGTAGTTGTGGTTTTGAATCTATCGGCCATTCGTGCGAATCAGCTGGCGTAACTAATTACGCTTTACGCAAGATCCTTGTTTGGCGCCTCTGGCTGCCACTCAATTTCTGGCGCAGGCCCTGCGTATCGGTGTGTGGATACCGTGGTGTCCAGTTATTTCCGGTTCATTTGGAACGAGCTTCGGTACCCTGTTATTACCGTCAACGGGATGCGCCCTGCACAGTGGAAGCGCTGCGCACCCGCCGCTCGACGGTTCACTCCACCCAGAGGGCGTGCGACCATGCGTGAATGAACCCGACGAAATTTCCACGACTGGCCATCATTGGTGGCGGCCCGGCGGGCCTGATGGCGGCCGAGGCGGCGTGCGCTGCGGGGGTGGCGGTCGATCTGTATGACGCCAAGGGTTCGGTTGGACGGAAGTTCCTGCTGGCCGGCAAGGGCGGACTGAACCTAACCCATGGCGAACCCCGCGCAGCTTTCGTCGAGCGCTATGGCGCGCGTCGCGAGGATGTGGCGCGCTGGCTCGATACCTTCGACGCAGATGCGCTGCGTGGCTGGGCGGCCGGGCTGGGCGTGGAGACTTTCGTCGGCAGCTCCGGTCGGGTGTTTCCGCGCGACCTGAAGGCGGCGCCGCTGCTGCGCGGCTGGTTGCGACGCTTGCGCGAATCCGGGGTGACTTTCCACATGAATCACCGCTGGCTGGGTTGGCAGGCGCACTCTGCGCTGCATTTCGCCACGCCCCAGGGTCAGCAAGCGGTGTCAGCCGACGCCGTGGTGCTTGCCCTCGGCGGTGCAAGTTGGCCGCAACTGGGTTCCGACGGCGCGTGG
Organism: Rhodanobacter sp. AS-Z3; assembly: GCF_029224025.1. Classification (NCBI taxonomy): domain Bacteria; kingdom Pseudomonadati; phylum Pseudomonadota; class Gammaproteobacteria; order Lysobacterales; family Rhodanobacteraceae; genus Rhodanobacter; species Rhodanobacter sp. AS-Z3. The sequence continues at coordinate 231,378 of NZ_CP119392.1, read as the reverse complement.
GTGACGCCGCTGCAACAGGCAGGCATCGACATTGCGCCGCTGCAGCCAGCGAACTGTGGTTTTGAAATCAACTGGAGCGAACACCTGTCCAGCCGCTTCGCCGGTGCACCGTTAAAGCCGGTGGTGGCGCACTGGGTGGATGGTCGTGGTGTCAGCCATTCGCGCCAGGGTGAATTCGTACTCAGCGAGTACGGCATCGAAGGCAGCCTGATCTATGCGATCGGCGCGGGCTTGCGCGAGCAGATTGCGGCGCAGGGCGAGGCCACCGTGCTGCTGGATATTGTGCCGGGCTACACCCGGGCGGTGCTGGCAGAACGGCTCGCCGCGCCACGCGGAAAACACAGCATCGGTGACTGGCTGCGCCGCCGCGCCGGGCTGGATCATGCCAAGTGCGCGCTGGCTTTCGAGCTGATCGAAAAGGCCACGCTGGCTGATCCGCAGGCGCTGGCCGCTCGGCTCAAGTCGTTGCCACTGCGTCTGCGTGCACCGCGGCCGGTGGCCGAAGCGATCAGCACGGCCGGTGGCGTGCGACTGGAAGTACTCGATGAACAATTGATGCTGCGCGATCGTCCCGGCGTGTTCTGCGCGGGCGAGATGCTGGATTGGGAAGCGCCCACCGGTGGCTATTTGCTCACCGCAAGTTTGGCCAGCGGGCTGTTGGCCGGTCGCGGCGCGGCCAGCTGGTTGCAGCGCTGAGCTGACGCGCAGCCCTCGTTACTTGCCGGTGCGCGGCACCAGCGTGACCTCGAACAGCTGCGGCCAGCATTTGCCGGTGACGAACAGGCGCTTGTGCGCGGCATCCCAGGCGATGCCGTTGAGTACATCGTCGACCGGATTCGGCAGCTGGCTGTTGTCGAACAGGCCAGTCAGATCGATCCAGCCAACGACGTGACCGCTGGTCGGATTGATCCGCGCGATGCGGCTGGTCAACCAGACGTTTGCGTAGATCTCGCCATCGACCCACTCCAGCTCGTTGAGGTTGGTCACCGGCACGCCATCGGCGGTGACCTTGATGCGGCGGATTTCGGCCAGGGTTTCCGGATCGAGTACGCGCAGCTCGGCGCTGCCGTCGCTCATGTACAGCTGGTGGTCGTCGCGGGTCAGCGCCCAGCCTTCGCCGGGGTAGCTGAAGGTTTTCTTCGGCGTGAGGCTGGCCAGGTCGTAGACGAAGCCGGTCTGGCTTTGCCAGGTGAGCTGAATCATCCGATCCTTCCAGTCGACGATGCCCTCGCCGAAGTACTGCTTCGGCACGCGCTGGCGCTGCAGTACTTCGCCGCTCTCCAGATCCACCTTGCGCACGGTGGATATGCCGAGCTGACCGGTGCTTTCGTACAACTGACCGTCCTTGAAGAACAGGCCTTCGGTATAGGCAGCGGTATCGTGCGGATAGGTATGCACCACCTTGAAGCCATAGACGGGAATCGCGGCCCACGCGGGTGCGACCGAGGCGAGCAGGATCAAGACAAGGCTTCGATGGAACCAGCGCGACATGGCAGGGGCCTCCAGCGGGGTCGGGGCGCTCAGCCTAACGGCCGCACGCGGAAGTTCCGACCTTTGATCTTGCCGGCACGCAATCGTTCCAGTGCCTTGTTGGCCAGTTCGCGGCTGATCGCCACGTAGGCGCGGGTGGCGAACACGTCGATCTTGCCGATGTCCTTCGCCGCCAGCCCGGCATCGCCGGTGAGCGCGCCAAGAATGTCGCCGGGACGCAGCTTGTCCTGTCGGCCAGCATCGATCACCAGCGTCTTCATCGGTGCCAGATGCAAGGTCTTGCCGCGGGCTGGCGCGACTTTCAACGGCCGCCACGGTATCGGCGTGCCGTTCAGTTCTTCGATGTTTGCCGCCTTGGGCCGCTCGCGCGGCGCGCACAAGGTAATCGCCAGGCCAGCCTGGCCGGCGCGGCCGGTGCGGCCGATGCGATGGGTGTGGGTTTCCGGGTCGTGCGCGATGTCGTAGCTGACCACCAGCGGCAGCGCCACGATATCCAGCCCGCGTGCGGCCACGTCGGTGGCCACCAGCACGGCGCAACTGTGGTTGGCAAAACGCACCAGCACTTCGTCGCGGTCGCGCTGGTCCATGTCGCCATGCAGGGCCAGTGCGGAGAAGCCGCGGCGATCGAGTTCCTGCGCCACCGCATCCACTTCGCGGCGCATATTGCAGAACACCAGCGCCTGCTCGACCTGCGCGCCGCCCAGCAGCTGCGCCAGTGCGTCGGGCTTTTGCGCCGGCTCCACTTCATGGAAGCGCTGCTCGATGGCCGGCTGTTCGTCCGCCGGGGCATCCACCGTCACCACCACCGGGTCGTTCTGCACGCGCTCGCTCACGGCGCGAATTTCGTCCGGGTACGTGGCCGAGAACAGCAAGGTCTGATGATGTTTGGCGATGCGACCGATGATGTCGTCGATGGCCTCGGAGAAACCCATGTCGAGCATGCGGTCGGCTTCGTCCAGCACCAGCACCTTGATACCGCCGCCATGCAGGCTTTGCCGCTTCAAATGTTCCTGCACGCGGCCGGGCGTGCCGACCACGATGTGCGGATCATGGGTGAGCGAGGCCAGCTGCGGGCCGAGTGGCATGCCGCCGCACAAGGTCAGCAGCTTCACGTTGGGGATGTTCGCCGCCAACTTGCGGATCGCCTTGCTCACCTGATCGGCCAGCTCGCGGGTCGGACACAGCACCAACGCCTGCAGCCGGATCACGTCCGCATCAATCGACTGCAGCAGGCTCAGCCCGAACGCGGCGGTCTTGCCGCTGCCAGTCTGCGCCTGCGCGATCACGTCGCGACCTTCCAGCATCGGCGGCAGGCTTTGCGCCTGCACCGGGGTCATCTCGGTGTAGCCAAGGGTTTCCACGCTGGCGAGCAGGGCGGGCTTGAGCGGGAGTGTGTTGAAGGCAGTCATGGGCCTAATGATCGCACGCGGCCGACCCGGCGACTTGCATCCGCACGCCAGCTCGCTGATTCTGTACGGCTATCGACTCTTGCCGACTACCGCCATGGATATCGTTTTCATCGAAGATTTGCGCATTGATGCCGTCATCGGCATCTACGACTGGGAGCGTCGGGTGCGGCAGACGTTGGCGTTCGATATCGAGATGGCATTTGACAACAGCGTGCCGGCGGCCCGTGACGACATCGCGCTGACGCTGAACTACAAGGACGTTTCCAAACGGCTGATCGACTACGTCGGAGCGTCCAGCTTCGGCCTGGTGGAGACGCTGGCTGAGCGCTGTGCGGCAATTATCCGTGAGGAATTCGGCGTGGGCTGGGTGCGTTTGAAGCTGTCCAAACCCGGCGCGGTGCGTGGGGCGAAGTCCGTCGGTGTATGCATCGAACGCGGTACGCGCCCGCAGTAATCCTGTTGCAGCAATCGCTGCACGGTTGCATCGGCGGGGTGCGATCCCCATTGTTTCAGGCTGATGCGCGGTTACGCGCTGCATGCCGCCACGATCCGCGCGACCGCTTGCGAGCGGGCGCACGCGCCGACAGGAAGCCCTCATGCGACCACTGCAAGACCTCCTCGATTATCCATCGATGCAAACAGTGCTGGGCGTGCTGGCCCTGCTGGCGCTGGCATGGCTTGCCGGGCATCTCGTGCACCGCCTGTCGCGCCGGCTGGTTGGCAGCATTGCGCGGCGAACCGCCACCCATTGGGACGATGCCCTGCTGGCTCGCGGAACCTTCCGCTGGCTGGCGCGCGCCTTGCCGGCATTGATCATCCAGTACGGCATGGTGCTGGTGCCGGGCGTACCGGCGAACATCGAGGCCATGCTTGGCAACCTGATGACGGCGCTGGTGGTGTTCTGCATCGTGATGGCCATCAGTGGCGCGCTGTCAGCCAGTGATGACGTGTACCAGCAAACGCCGCGCGGTCAGCAGCGGCCGATCAAGGGTTTGCTGCAGCTGATCAAGATCGGCCTGTTCATCGTTGCCGCGTTGATCATCATTGCCACCGTTACCGGCAAGCAGGTAGGCCTGTTGCTGTCCGGCGTGGGTGCGATGTCGGCGGTACTGATGCTGATTTTCAAGGACACCATTCTCGGGTTTGTGGCTGGCGTGCAGTTGTCTTCGAATGACATGCTGCGGGTCGGCGACTGGATCGAGATGCCGCAGTTGAATGCCGACGGCGACGTGATCGACATTGCGCTGCACACGGTCAAGGTGCGCAACTGGGACAAGACGATCACCACGATTCCCAGCTGGCGATTGATCTCTGATTCGTACAAGAACTGGCGCGGCATGCAGGAAGTCGGCGGGCGAAGGATCAAGCGCGCGCTCTATCTCGATGCCGCCAGCGTGCACTTTCTTGACGAGGGCGAAATTCGGCGGCTATCACACTTGCGCCTGCTGGCCGACTACCTGCCGTCGAAAGAACGCGATGTGGCGCAGTGGAATCAGTCGCTGGGCAAGGCTGCCGAACTGCCGGCCAATCGGCGCCGGCTGACCAACCTGGGTACCTTCCGCGCCTACGTGCAGGCATATCTGGATCAGCATCCACAGATTCACCGCGAACTGAGCTGCATGGTGCGCCAACTGGCCAGCGGTGCGCAGGGAATTCCGCTGGAGTTGTATTGCTTCACCAGCACCGTGGCGTGGGCGGAATACGAGGGCATTCAGGCGGACATCTTCGATCATCTGTTCGCGTTGTTGCCGGAATTCGGACTGGCGTTGTATCAACAGCCATCAGGCGGCGATGTACGCGCGGCGCTGGCGTTTCGCAGGGGTGAGCCGGCAGAATCGGCCACTGATCAACGAGTGCTCGAATTCGAAGAGGCATGAAATCCGTGGCGCGTGTCTACCTGAGTCTGGGCTCCAACCTTGAGCCACATCGATACCTTGCTGCGGCGTTGGCCGAGTTGCGTCAGCGCTTTGGTGAGTTGATCGTCTCGCCGGCCTATCGCAGCGCTTCGGTGGGTTTCGACGGCGCCGTCTTCGTCAACCTCGCCGTGGGGCTGGATACGGAGCTGTCGCCTGAAGCGCTGAACGACTGGCTGCATGCGCTGGAAGATCGCCACGGCCGTCGCCGCGATGTGCCCCGCTACTCCGACCGCACATTGGACATCGACATCGTGTTCTACGACGATCTCGTGATGGCGGGCCCCGGCCACCTGCAGATTCCGCGCAACGAACTGCAGCATGCGTTCGTATTGCAGCCGATCGCCGACATCGCGCCCGACTTTCGCCATCCGGTCAGTGGAGCCAGCATGGCCGAGTTGTGGGCAGCCTTTCCGGCGGATGCCGAACCGCTGCAGGTGGAGTCATTGGCGGGCTAGGTTTGCACCACCAGACGATGCGCACTTTCGCGCCGAGCTGGTGGATGCTAGAAATAACGCAGTCGCGCATCGCGCACAGGGGAAAACCATCATGGCCGGAAAATTTGCCCGCAGCTGGGCGTTGATGAAGGCAAGCGCAGCGGTGTTGCGCTCGGACAAGTCGCTGTTGCTGTTTCCGCTGTTGTCCGGAGTTTGTACGCTGCTGGTGGCGGCCAGCTTCCTGGTGCCGGTGGGCTTAATGCTGATCGGCGGCAACCATGCCGGCGAGAATTTCCATGAGCGCATGTCGGTCGGCACCTACCTGCTGACGTTCGCGTTCTATCTGGTGCAGTACTTCGTGATCATCTTTTTCCAGACCGCGCTGACCGGCGTGGCGCTGATGCACCTGCGTGGCGAGCCGACCAGCGTCAGCGCCGGGCTGGCACTGGCGCGGGCGCGATTGCCGCAGATCTTCGGCTACGCGTTGATCGCCGCCACGGTTGGCCTGTTGCTGCGCATGGTGCAGGAACGCCTGGGCCTGATCGGTCGATTGGTGGTCGGTTTCATCGGCCTGGCGTGGACGGTGGCCACCTTCCTGGTGGTACCGGTGCTGGCCAGCAAAGAGGTCGGCCCGATCGACGCGGTGAAGGAAAGCGTGGAGCTGCTCAAACGCAGCTGGGGTGAGAACCTGATCGGCAACGGTGGCCTTGGGGTGGTGTTCGGCCTGCTGATGTTCCTGGCCGTGGTGCTGAGTGCGGTTCTGATCGGCGGCGCCGTGGCGATGCAATCGGTGCCCGCCATCGTGGTGGCTGCGGTGATCGTGGTGCTGGGTTTCATCCTGCTTGCGCTGATTCAGGCGTCTTTGCAGGGTATTTACGCCGCCGCGCTGTACCGCTACGCCGAAGCCGGCGATGCCAGTGTCGGCTTCGATCAGTCGCTGCTGCAGCAGGCGTTTGCGCCGAAGCGGAAGTAGCCGGCCGTTGCGGAACGCTGCAGGAAACTCACACCGACAGCGTTCTGCCGCCGTCCACGTTGAGGATTTGCCCGGTCACAAACGGCGCATCGCGCAACAACCACAGCACGGCGCTGGCTACGTCGTCCGGTGAGCCAGCGCGCTGCAGCGGCGTGCGCGCCAGCATCGCCTGCTGGTCGGCATAGGCCTTGCCTTCTCCCGGCCACAGTACCGCGCCGGGGGCGACGCCGTTGACGCGAATCTCCGGGCCCAGATCCAGCGCCAGCGACCGCGTCATCGCGGCCAGCGCCGCCTTGGCCATGCAATAGATCGGATGGTTGGCCAACGGACGCTCGGCGTAGATGTCGATCAGGTTGACGATGCCACCGCGCGCTGCGCGCAGCGCCGGGATGGCTGCCTGACTGAGGAAGAACGGCGCCTGTGCGTTGGAGGCGAACAGCTCGTTCCACTGCTCGGCGGTGGCCGTGCCCAGCGGTGTGGGGAAGAACGCCGAGGCGTTGTTGACCAGCGCGTCGAGCCGACCGTAGTGCGCCAGCAGCTGCTCGATCAAACGCGGCAGTGCCGGCAGGTCGGCGAGTTCGGCCTGCAGCAGCAAGGTGCTGCCGCTACGTTGTGCTTCCAGCTCGCTGGCCAGCGCCTGCGCGTCACTGGCGGATTGGCGATAGTGCAACGCCAGGTCATAGCCTGCTGCATGCAGGCTGCGCGCAATCACCGCGCCAACCCGGCGGCCGGCGCCGGTGATCAGCGCAACCGGTCGACCCGCGCTGTTTGATCTCGCGCCGTGGTGATCATGTGACAGTGACATGCGGCGGCTCCGGCAGATATCCAGCCCGCAGCTTGCCGCAAAGTTGCGCCAGCGTCACCCGCGCGGCGTGGTTATTCCGGCTTCTTGGTGCGCTTCCTGGTGGCAATCTTGCGGGCCGCGCCGGCGACCTTATGGGCTGCGCCGGTTACCGCCTTGTCGACCAGTTTGTCCACGATCCGTTTACTGGATTTCGGTTTGGTCTTCGGTTTGGGTCTGGGCTGGTCGGCTTCCGCCATGGCGGCATCGCCTTCTTCGGCCATCGTCACCTCGCTTTCGAACAGCTCGATCGCGGTGCTGGCGACTTGTCCGGTGTCGTAATAGGCATAGGCACCGACGCCGAGCGCGCCGATCACCGGCAGCCAGCGCGAGATGCCTTTGCTCAGTGTGCGCTGGGTAATCTTGATGCCGACCTGCTTCGCTACGCGTTCGGCCACACCGAACGACATCCGGCGGAAAATCAGCCGGTCGCCCATGCGCACCACCAGATCGCGGAACGCCTGTGCGGCGGTATGCCGGAACAGACACCACATCATCTGCTCGCGGCCCAGCGTGGCGTGGCGACCGTAGGCGGCGGAAATGTCGCTGACCATCTGGCCCTGAATCTTCCAGATCGCGATCAACTCGGGCAGCAGGGTCAGCCAGCCCAGCGGGCCTGGCGGCAACGCCAGTGAGCCGGCGGTCAACGCGGCACGCTGGGCGGCGCGGTTGGCCAGCCTTCGCGCTTCGTTGGCGGGCTCCTTGCTGCTGCCGACCTTGCTGTCGGGCACTTCGCTGACGAAATCCAGAATCGCTGCGGTGATCCGTCCCGGTTCGACCGGAACGATGACCGCGGGAACCTGCTGGCTGGGTGACTTGCTCATGTGCACTCCCGGTGGACCAGGCGCAGACGCGCCGCTTGCATCCTCGCCAGTCTAGGCAGTGCGTGTGAAGCGGGGCTCAATGCGTCAGCCCTCCCGACCAGGACATGGCGTCACATGCCGCTGAATCGACGCTCGATATGATATATTATAACATAACGATATAACCGAACTGCCGATGTTGGAACTGCCGATGAAACACTCCCTGCTTGCCCTGAGCCTTGCCGTCGCGCTGGCCACGCCGATCGCTCATGCCGCCGAGGTGCCCTCCATCAGGGACGCTGCGCGCGTCGTAAACGGCAACGATCCGACTGACGGCGACAGCGGCAACCAGCCGCCCCAGGTGCAGAATCTGGACGCCATCTCGGTCTCAGGTACGCTCGATCAGGCGCGCAACGCGCTGTCACCGGGTACCGGCAGCAGCCAGTACGTGATCGATCACAAGGCGATCGCCCAGTTGCCGTTGGGCGCCTCCACACCGCTCAATCAGGTGCTGCTGCAGGCGCCGGGTGTGGTGCAGGATTCCTATGGCGGCCTGCACGTGCGTGGCGATCACGCGAACCTGCAGTACCGCATTAACGGCGTGATCATCCCCGAGTCGATCGGCGGCTTCGGGCAAAGCCTCGATGCACGCACGATCCATACGGTGAAGCTGCTTGATGGTGCCCTGCCGGCACAGTACGGCTTGCGCACGGCCGCGGTGGTCGACATCACCACCAGGAGCGGCCATGAGCTTGGCAATGGCGGCAGCGTGGGCATCATCGGCGGCAGCAACGCTACGCTGAATCCGAATGCGTCGATCTGGGGCAGCAACGATCGCTGGAGCTGGTTTCTTACCGGCAACACCATGCAGAACGATGCCGGCATCGAGAATCCCACCGCCAGCAAGAAACCGATCCACGACCACACCAATCAGGTGAAGGGCTTCGGCGACATCAGTTACCTGATCGACTATGACACACGGCTGAGCTTGCTGTTCGGCATGGCCAACAACCGTTTCCAGATTCCTGACAACCCTGGCCAGACGCCCGCGTTCGGCTACCTCGACACGGTCGATTTCAACTCTGCCACGCTCGACGAGCGCCAGCGCGAGAACACCCGCTTTGGCGTGCTCGCGCTGCAAGGCAAGCTGGGGGCGACGGACTATCAAGTGTCGCTTGGCCAGCGCTACAGCAGCCTGACCTACACGCCGGACCGGATCGGCGAGTTGATGTTCAACGGTGTCGCTTCCGACATCGCCCGCCGCAACCGCGCCAGCACCCTGCAGGCGGATTTCGCCACGCCGATGGGCGCTCGCCACACCTTGCGCTACGGTGTTTACGGCAGCTTCGAGCGTGCTGCCAGCGGCAACAATGCCTGGGTATTTCCGGCCGACGCCGGCGGCGCGCAGGTCAGCACCACACCGATCAATATTCGCGACGCCAGTCGGCTCACCGCGAAAACCTGGTCGGCCTATGTGCAGGACGAGTGGAGCATCGGTGAGAACTGGACGCTGAACTCAGGCCTGCGCGGCGATCGCTACCAGCTGGCGCGCAGCGAGAGTCAACTGAGTCCGCGCATGGGCCTGGTCTGGCAGGCCACCGCGAGTACCGTGGTGCATGCCGGTTACTCGCGCTACTTCACGCCGCCGGCGACCGAGATGATCCCCAGCACCAACATCGCGAAGTTCGATGGCACCACCAATGCGGTGGCGGATACCGGCAACAACACGCCGCTGGCCGAACGCTCGGACTATTTCGACGCCGGTATCTCGCAGAACCTCGGCTCGGCCTGGACAGTCGGCGTGGATGCCTACTACCGCAAGGTGCAGCGCCTGCAGGATGAAGGTCAGTTCGGCTCCGCGCTGGTCTATGCCACGTTCAACTACGCAGCGGGTCGGGTGAAGGGCGTGGAGTTCACGGCCAACTATGAGCAGGGCCCATTGTCGGCATACTTCAACGCCTCGCTGGGCAAGGCCATCGGCAAGCGCATCATCACCAGCCAGTACAACTTCGCCCCGGACGACCTCGCGTGGGTCAACGATCACTACATCTTCCTTGATCACGACCAGAAGCTGACCGCGTCCGGCGGCTTGAACTACGCGTTGAGCGATAGCACACGGGTTGGTGCCGACTCCCTGTTTGGCAGCGGTCTGCGCAAGGACGGCGCGGTACCGAACGGCGCGTCGCTGCCGGCGTACTTCCAGTTGAATCTCAACGTCTCGCACGACTTTGTATTCGACGGCTTCGGCAAACTGCATACCCAACTGGCGATGATCAACGCACTGGATCGCACCTATGAATTGCGCGACGGCAGCGGCATCGGTGTTGGCGCGCCGCAATTCGGTCCGCGCCGTGGGCTTTACCTGAGCCTGCAAAAGAACTTCTGACCAAGCCCGCGTGATGGTTGCCGCAACCATCACGCGGGTTCCCTGGCCTCATCCGTTATCCTTGCGGCGCTGAAATCCAGAGCCGCAAGCATGAAAAGCCGTTTACCCGAAGCCAGCGCCGACGAGCGCGCGCACTCCAACCATCTGCTGCAATTGCTGCGCGAGCAGATCGCCTCGCACGGTCCGATGCCGTTTGCGCAGTACATGGAGCGTTGTCTGTACGCCCCAGGCCTGGGCTATTACAGCGCCGGCCGCACCAAATTTGGTGAGGCCGGCGATTTTGTCACCGCACCGGAACTCGGCGAGCTGTTCGCCGGTTGCGTGGTGAATGCGGTGCAGCCGGTGCTGGCGATGCTGGGTGAACAGGCGGACTTCCTCGAACTCGGTGGTGGCAGTGGTGCGTTTGCAGAATCCGCACTGAAAGCGCTTGCTGCCGCCGGCACGCTGCCGCGGCACTACCTGATCCTGGAGCCGAGCGCCGACCTGCGCGAACGTCAGCGCGAACGGCTGCAGGCGAACTTGCCTGCCGAACTCAACGCCCGGGTGCAGTGGCTGGATCGTCCGCCGGAGCAGGACTGGCACGGCGTGCTGTTCGCCAACGAGGTGATCGACGCGCTGCCGGCCACGCGCTTCAGCGTGCGCGACGGCGAAATCTATGAGGAATACGTGGTGCTGGACGGCGAGGGTCGACTGAAGCGTGCCGATCGACCCGCCGACGCGCTGGTATCCGGCGCCGTGCGTCACGTCGAGCGCGATCTGGGTGCCGAGTTCGCCGATGGCTACCGTTCGGAAGTCCTGCCGCAATTGCCGTACTGGATTCAGGCGGTGGCCGGTTCCCTCACGGCTGGCGTGATGCTGTTCATTGACTATGGCTATGTGCGCCGCGAGTTCTACCTGCCCGAGCGCGAGGACGGTACCTTGATGGCGCACTACCGCCACCACGCGCACAACGATCCATTGTTCCTGCCCGGCTTGAATGACCTGACCGCGTCAGTGGATTTCACCGCGCTGGCCGAGGCGGGCAACAGCGCCGACTTCGCGGTGGCGGCGTATCTGCCGCAGGCGCAGTTCCTGATCGGCGCCGGTTTGCAGCAGGTGTTCGAGAATGCCCACGAGCAGGCGAGCGACGAACACGCCCGCTACCGGCTGTCCCAGCAGGTGAAGCGCCTGATGCTGCCCGACCAGATGGGCGAGCGTTTCCAGGCGATGTTGCTGGCACGTGGGCTGGATGCGTTACCCCTGCCGGTCGAGTTGCTGGCAGCGGACCAGGGCGGCCGGCTTTGAAGAACGGCGCAGGCGTTCAGCCGTCTGGACGGCTGCGCTGGCATGCTGCCTGGGCTGCCTTGGGTGCGCTGATCATGGGCTGGACGCTGTGGATGGCGCTGACGCCGAATCCGGATATCACGCTGGCCTTTCCGTACGGCGACAAGCTGCTGCACGCAACTACCTTCACCTGCCTGATGGGCTGGTGGGGGAATGTCTATCGGAATCGTCGTGCACGGCTATGGGCAGCGCTGGCTTGCCTCGCGTTCGGTATCTTCATCGAATTCGCCCAGTGGCTGGACCCGCCGCGCGATGCCGATGTCTTCGACGTGCTGGCCGACGGCATCGGCATTCTCATCGCGCTGCTGTTGCTGCGCACGCCGCTCGCCAGGGTTCTGGCGAGCGTGGAAGCCTTCTTCTCAAGGCTCCGAAGCAGGCAGTGATCCGGTCGAGCTGGCCGCTGCAGGTGCCGAACTGGCGGCAGCGGGCACCGGGCTGGCCGGCGCCGGCAGCGCTTGCACGGGCGTCGAGTCCGCCGGTCGACGCACCAGTTGCCCGCGCTTGAACAGGTCGCTGGCCACCTGATAATAGGCCACCGCATCGTCGATTTGCTGCGGGTTCTGCGGCACGATCGGGGTGGCGTCGCCGGTGGCGTAGTCCGGCTTCATCTGCTCCAGTTTGCGCTGCGGTTCCAGCACGGTGAGCACGTCGTCGTGCAGGTAGCCGAGCTTTTCGTAGGTAGCCGGGAATGCACGCTCGCGGCCCGCTTCCAGCTGGAACAAGTCGTAGCCGAAGAAGCGCGTGCGGTAGCTGAAGTTGAGCAGGCCGAGCACGGTCGGTGCGATATCGACCTGGCCCATCAGCCGTTCCACCCGCTGTGGCGGAACATGCTTCGGCGCGTAGATCCACAACGGGATGTGATAGCGGTTGATCGGCACGCTGGTCTTGCCCGCACTGGACGCGCAGTGGTCGGCGGTGATCACGAAAATGGTGTCATCGAAGTAGGACTTCTCACGCGCACGACGAATGAAGTCACCAATCGACCAGTCGGTATACGCCACCGCGCCCTCACGGGTGCCATTGGCCTGCTTCACGCGGCCTCCGGGGAAGGTGTACGGCCGATGGTTCGAGGTGGTCATGATATGCAGGAAGAACGGCTTGCCCGCCGCATGGCTCTGGTCCATCTGGCTCAGCGCCAGCGTGTACAGATCCTCGTCGGCTACACCCCACACGTTCTCGCCATGAATCGTGGCGCTCTTGGGAATCGCGCGTCGATCCACCGTGCGGTAGCCATTGCTGCCGAAGAACTGGTTCATGTTGTCGAATTCGCCGTAGCCGCCGTAGACGAAGTCGGACTGGTAGCCGCGGTCGTTGAAGATGTCGGCCAGCGAGAACAGGTTTTCGTTGTCGTGCGCCTTCACCAGCGAATCGCCGGGCGTCGGCGGCACCGACAACGCCAGCGCTTCCAGTCCGCGCACGGTGCGCGTGCCGTTCGCGTACAGCTTGTCAAAGAACAGGCTTTGGTCGACCAGTGAGTCGAGATAAGGGGTGATGTTTTCCTTGTTGCCGAACGTACCCAGGTAGTCGCCGGACAGGCTCTCCACGCTGATCAGCACCACGTTGAGGCGTTTCTCCGGACCGCTGCGGCGGATCGCACGGGTAAGGTCGTGCAAGTCGTTGCTGACGTAGCTTGAATCCGGCGTCTTCAGCATCTCGCGCACGCGGCGGAATGCCTCGTCATCGGGCAGGGTGCGATAGAACTTCGCGTAGTCGAGGTGGCTGCTGCGGAACGCGTTGAAGAACTGGTAGATGCCGTTGCCGGCCAGCTCGTTGACGTAGTTGTTGCTGGTGCGGTCTTTCATGCCGCCGTTCACCGCGGCCACCGAGATCACCGTGAGCACCAGCCACAGCAGAGCCACCTTGCCACGCTGCCAGAAGCGGCTGCCATCGTCGCGCACGCGCAGGCCGCGGCGACTGAACGCAAACACCACCAGCGCGAGCGCCGCCAGCAAGGCGACCCACAGGCCGATCGGATACGACTCGCGGATATTGCCGATCACCTCGGTGGTATAGACCAGATAGTCCACCGCGATGAAGTTGAAGCGCACGCTGAACTCATTCCAGAACACCAGCTCCGACGCGCCCACGAACAGCAGGCCGTAGATCAGCAGCAGCGCGAACCCATACAGCACCCACTGGCCGATGCGCGAGGTATAGGTGAACGCCGCCAGCGGCAGCACGAACAGGAACGGCAGGAATACCGGCCAGGTCTGCTTGAGGCTGGCGTGGTAGTGCAGGTGCAACGCACCGATGCACAGCGCGCAGGCCAGCGCCATGGCGAGCGCGTAGATCAGCCAGCGCAGCAGCGGTGCCACGCGTCCGGAACGAGTCGGCACGATCCACAGGAACAGCACCAGCGGCCATGCCACGTAGATGAAGGTGACCACGTCGTAAAACAGTCCCACGCCAAACGCATAGGCGAGGTTGAACGCGGTATGCGGCACTTCGGCGCCAGACATCACCAGCAACACCACGCGGGTGGGGAAGGTGATCGCCAGGTAGGTAATCGCCAGCCACCACAGCGGGCGGAAACGCTGGCGCAGGGGAGAGGTCGGGGTGAAGGCACTCGACACGGGCAACTCCGGGGAAAAGTAGTGGACTGCAACCGCCCGGATTGGGCGAAATGATGGCGTCTTTATACCGCGGATCGGCTTTCCGAGGACTTAGCCTTCAGTTCCGCGATCGCATGGATGCGTGCGTTTTCCATCGCCTGGCCAATCGCCGGACCGGCCAGCCCCTGCGCAATGAAGGGCGCGGAGTCGACCACGGCGGCGACAACCCGTGCCGCGCGCAAATAGTCAGCCTGCGGGTAGGCGTCGTCGCCGTGACCTGGCCGGCCACGTTTGTCCGCCATGCAGGCGGCCAGGAACACGTCCAGCCGTACCGGTCGGCGCAACGCATCCGTCGCCGTCAACAGCTTCAGCACGGTGGCCGGTTTAAGCTCGAACGCGCGGTGCACATTCAAATGTTCGCGACAGACCAGTTCGGCCAGCGCCGCGTGTTCGGTTGGCACCTTCAGTCGCGCCGCCAACGCGCGCAGCGGCGTCACGCCGCGGTGTTCATGACCGATATGACGTGGCAGTTCATCCACCGGAGTCAGCGCCTTGCCCAGGTCGTGGGTCAGCGCGCAAAAGCCCACCACGTCGTCGCCGGGTGTCAGCGCAGCGGCGGCGTCCAGCACCATTTCCACATGTACGCCGGTGTCGATCTCCGGATGGAACTCGGCGCGTTGCGGCACGCCGTACAGCGCATCCACTTCCGGAAACAGCACGGCCAGCGCGCCGCAGTCGCGCAACACGCGCAGGAATGCCGATGGCTGCGCCTCACTCAATGCCTTGCGCGTTTCTGCCCAGACGCGTTCCGGAACCAGATGATCAACCTCGCCGTCGCGCACCATCTGCTGCATCAAGGCCATCGTCTCCGCCGCCACGCGGAAGCCGAGCGGGGCAAAGCGCGCGGCAAACCGCGCGACCCGCAGCACGCGTACCGGGTCTTCGACGAAAGCCTCCGACACATGGCGCAATATGCGCGCCTCGATGTCGGCCACGCCGCCGAACGGATCGGTCAGCGCGCCATGCTCGTCCTCGGCGATCGCATTGATGGTCAGATCGCGTCGCGCCAGATCCTGTTCCAGCGTAATCGTCGCATCGGCCTGGAACACAAAGCCGTGATAACCGCGCCCGCTCTTGCGCTCGGTCCGCGCCAGCGCGTACTCCTCGTTCGTCTGCGGGTGCAGAAATACCGGAAAATCCTTGCCCACCGGTTTGTAACCCAGCGCCAGCAGTGCTTCCGGCGTTGCGCCGACGACTACGCGGTCATGGTCGACCACGGCGCGCTTCAGCAGTTTGTCGCGGACTGCGCCGCCGACCAGGTAGATTTGCATGAGGCCATGATGCCACGGAGATGCGAGTGGGCGAGCTGTTACCCGCAGCGGGCAGCGGCAAGTCGACGGCCTTGTGCGTGCCGTCGGGTCGCCTCAGCACCGCGACTGGGAGCGGTGTTGCAGTGGTGCATCCAAACGGATTTAATGGCGCTCACCCATGGCGCGCAGGTCGTCCGCATGAAAACCATCAGTTGCCTGTTGATGTCGATTCTGCTGAGCGCTGTCACGTTCACGGTGGCAGCGGGCTCACCCTCGCTGGAACCTGCCCGTCAGCCTGATTGCACGATCGGACCCTTGAAAAAGACTTACGGCGGCGTGCACTGGTTGGTCTATGGATGCGCAGGTGGCCGCGACCTCAAGATTGTTTCCGCGCCAGACGTTCCCACCATGGCGTTCTACTTCTTCTTTGCGCATTCCTCGAAAGGCATGCGGCTCTACGGTGAGGGCAACGGAGAAGATCGTGTCACCGACGCGGCTTACAAAGAGCTGAAGCTGTTGTCGGTTGGCGACGTTGCATCGCTGTATCAGCAAGCGGCAGCCGGCAGTCACTGAGCGGGTCGCGGCAAGCGCCGCAACAAACCCCGAGGCCGATTAAATCGACGATCGCTCTGAAGGGTCTTGTTCAAGGGTCTCGGAAATCACTCTCGCCGTGCGCAGTTTTACCCGCAGCTGATCAAGCTTCACCCCATAGCGTTCACTGCGTGCCGTATCCCTTCGTAACGGCTGCCTGACCTGCGCTGCGCTGATTGTCAGCACGGTGCGTGGCGACTGGTGAAATTCAAGGCAAGTGGGATCGAACGGCAGCTCACAGAACGTCAGCAGGCGACGTATCTGTGCTTCCGGATCCGCCTGCAGCGCTTCGTAAGCGTGATCGAAGAAGCGCGCGGAATGGTTTTTCCGCCACAGTTCACACAGCTGCGAATAGCCGGCGTAGTAGTCGACGATGTCGTCGAGATCGTAGCTGTAGTGGACGGACTGATTGCCGAATAACTGGCGGTACAGGGCGAAGCAGGTTTCCAGTGGATCGCGGCAGGAATTCACCACTTGGGCGCCGGGCAGCATGGCCAGGGCGGCGCCGACGAAGGCCCAGTTGTCGACGTTCTTGTCGGTGAAGCGTGGGCACTGTTGGCGCCAGTGCGCGGTGCGTACGAGGTACTCCTGGCCTAGCCGATGCCAGTCTTCGGCGGTTGCCGCTGGCACCCATGCGGGAAACGGCTGCCCACGACGCGCGGATTCTTCGTTGAGCAGTTGCGGCAGGTCGAGAATTTCGTCGGCACCGTCAACCTGCGGATGGGAGGCGAGGATTTGCTCAGTGAGGGTGGAGCCGGAGCGAGGCATGCACACCACGAAGATGACTTCCCGGCCCAGCGTGGGGTCCTGCGGTGCAGGTAGCGGTTGGGCAAACGCCGCTGCAATCGCTTCCACGCGGCAACGCTCTTCATCGCGACTCCAGTAAATGGAGCGTCGCTTCATGGCGTTTGCGTCGGTCAACACATCAAACGCTCGTGCATGGTCGCCCTGATCTTCCAGCGCCTGGGCGAAGGTGAAGCCGAGCAGCAAGCGTGCATCGTCCGAAAGGTCGGAACGGCTCAACTGACGTTGCAGTTGCGTGACGTCGTCCGGGCTGAAAGGCTCGATCTTCATGTTGGCCAACGTAAACCAGGCGGGGGCGAAGTCGGGCTGTTGCCGCAACGTTTCGCGATGGGTCGCCACGGCGGCGGCGGTGTCGCCAAGGCTGGTCAGCACGGTAGCCAGTGCGTTGCGTGCCTGCAGGTGCGCAGGGTCGAGCGCGATGGCGTGCTGCAAGGCGTCGCGCGCAGGTTCCATCTGCGCGCAATATTGAAGTCCCTTGCCGCAGTTGTACCAGGCGTGGGCCGAATCCGGGGCCAGCTGGCAGGCGCGTTGCAGATACTCCAGTCCTGCCTCGCTCTGACCGGTTTCGATCAGCGCACTGCCCAGGTTCATGTTGAGCGTGGGGTCGCCGGGACGGCTGGCGACGGCGCGTTGCAGGTGATCAATCGCCCGGGCCGGCTGGTTGCCCATCAGCGCGGCAATACCCAGCAAGCGATGCGCTTCCGTGCACTCGGGCATCAGCGTCACAAGTTCGGTCAGCTGTTGCTCGGCGTGCTCCAACAGGCCGCTGGCCAAGGCACCGCGCGCTGCTGCCAGTAACTGCACGACTGCCGGCGGAAGATCGGCGGCGCGGCCTTGCGGGTTTGGAGTGGCCGAATTGCCAGACATGATCACCGGTTCCCGAACAAACGAGAACGCATAGTAGAAGAAGTGACGCAGATCCGGCGTCGTTTCCTGCGGCAGCTCTCTCGCGTAAGCTGACACGACAGCTGCAATCCGGATTCCATCATGGTGGACACGCCGATTCATCCCTTGCTGCGTGACCGTGTTGTCGACCTGCCGACTGCCGCGCGTCGGCGCTTCGATGAGGCGACGGTGGCGATGGCCCGCAAACAACTGGATGCGGCAAGAGTCGCGCTGGAGGAGGTGCTCGCACTGGCGCCGGAGTGTGTGGAGGCGCAGCGCCTGCTGGGACTGGTGGCGCACATGCGTGGCAACTACGCCGAAGCGGTGGTCGTGCTTGGGCAGGCCTTGCTGGCTGAGCCGGACAACGCACTGCTGCACATGAATCTGGGCACATCGCTGTACAACAGTGGGGAGTTTTCCAAGGCGTTCGCCGCGTTGCGCCGAGCTACCGAGTTGGCAGCGGATTTCGCGCCGGCGTGGTTCAGCCTTGGTCGAGCGTTTCATCGACGTGGGCGTTCTGCCGGAGCGATCACCGCTTTGCATCGCGCGCTGGATCTTGCCCCCGGCGATGCGGTGATGCGCAGCCAGCTGGCCGAGGCGCAAGCCAGTCTTGGCATCAGCGCGGCCGCGTGCGCCAATTATCGCGAAGTATTGCGACATGAGCCGGGTCATCCGGAGGCGTGGCTGGGTTTGTCGCGATGGCAGGTCGAGCCTTTCACGGCAGCGGAGGTGTCACAGCTGCGGCAGTTGATGCAACGTGCCGATACGACGTCGGAATCGAAGTGGCAGCTGGGCTTTGCGCTGGCCCGCGGGCTGGAAGATCAGGGCGACTATCACGCTGCTTTTCGCGCGTTGCGGAAGGCCAATGGGCAGCGTCGAAAACCCTTGAGCTGGAACGCAGCGCAGGCTTCGGCCGGTATTGCGCAACTGCGTGCCGCGTTCGCGGAGCCGCCGGGTGATGCAGGGGAGCCGGCGCGCGGAAGCCATGTGGTGTTCATCGCCGGACTGCCGCGCTCGGGTGCTGGCCTGCTGCGGCGAGTGCTTGCCGGGCATGCACATATCGATGCGGCCGACCGCTCGCCACACCTGCGTGATGTGCTGGAAGAAGAGTCGCGCCGCCGGCAACAAGCGTTGCCGCAGTGGGCGGCGCAGGCAACGCCGGTGCTATGGGCTTCGTTGGGGCAGGAATACCTGGCGCGCATCGGTCGCGCGCATGATGGCGATCGGTATTTCGTGCATCAGGGCGAGCAGGATTGGCAGTTGATGGTCGCGGCGATGGCGATGTTGCCGGGGGCGCGTCTGCTGGATTGTCGGCGCGACGTGCTGGAGAACTGCCTCAGTTGCTATCGCCAACTGTTTACCGACAACCATCAATTCAGTTATGACCTGGACGAGCTGACCAGCTACTGGCGCGACTACGACGGACTCAGTCGGCATTGGCGGCAGTTGTATCCCGGTCGCATATTCCAGCATTCGCATGAAGCCTTGCTGGCCGACCCGGCGAAGCAGCTGCACGAGGTGATGGCATTTCTGCAGCTGGAAGATGATCCGTCCTGCCTGGAGGCGGATAGCAACGGCCGCAGCGCTGGCGCCGGCCATGCGGCACGCTTGCGCGAACCGCCGCAGCCGCGACCGCCACGAGTGCCGCGTTACGGTAATGAACTGGATCGGCTGGGGATTTGCTGGGCCTGGGGTGAGCTGTCGGCTGCTGGCGAATCAACGACGCAGCGAGCGTGCCGCGGACAGCCGCCGTTGCCGGGCCGGCTCGTGCAGTAGCACCGGCAGCCAGGGCGTCAACGCCTGCGGGGTGATCCCGAGCGCGGCGTAGCCATCAGTCTTGCCGACCGAGTCGGTGCGCAGCGAACGGAAGTTGTCCAGTGAAAACGGTTTTCCGGGCAGCAGTTCGGCGAACTGCGCCTGCAGCCGACCGAGGCTGTCAGGCAGGTCGATGACCGGCGTGCGCAAGCCGGCGGCGTCGCGGATCTTGCGCACGATGTCGCCCAGGCTGAGCACTTCGGGGCCGTACAGCTCGAAGCTGCATTGCCGACCCAGCCGATCATGATTGACGCAGCGTGCAATGGCTTCGGCCACGTCGCCCACCCAGGTCGGCGCCATGCGCGATTTCGCGCGAGCCAGCGGTAGTGCCGGCATCATGCGCAGCAGTGCGGCAAAGCGGCTGACCAATCCATCGCCGTGACCGAAAATGACGCTGGGCTGATAGATCGTCCAGTCCAGTCCGGAGGCCTTTACCAACACCTCGGCTTCGCCCCGGGTTTTGAGGTAGTGCGACAAACCCTGACCGGCTTTCAGCGAACTCATCTGGTGCAGTCGCTTCACGCCGCTGTCGTGGCACGCCGAGATCACTCGGCGGGTGAGTTCCACATGTGTGCGCTGGAAGCTGTGCTGGCCGCCCTGGTTGAGAATTCCGACCAGGTTGATTACCGCGTCGGCGCCCACCAGCTGCTGGCGCAACACGCCGTCATCGTAGATGTCGGCATTGCGCACCATGACACCCGGCAGCACGCCGGGTTCGCGGTGCAGTTCGCGATTGCGGCTGAGCAGCAGCACGCGATGGCCGTCGGCGATGAGCCGCGCGACCAGCTGCTGGCCGACGAAACCGGTGCCGCCGAGAATGACTATGTGCTGTGCGGCCATGGTTGCTGCTCTCTACTGAAGCGGGGCGTGACGATCAGGGTGCCGTGCTGACAACGGGCCCCACCGCCGGGCAGCTAACGGCACGGCGCAGGGTCGAGTCATTCGGCAGCGTATACGGTTTTCCGATCGCATCCATGCGGGTCGACAGCGGAACCACGCTATCGCCGTTCAAGCGCCAGTCGTAGATCACGCTGAAGGCCATCACGCGCGCCACGTACTCGCGCGTCTCCTTGTACGGAATGCTGGCCACAAACAGATCCGTTGGCAGCGTTCCGCGCGCGGCCAGCCACTGGTCGACCTTGTTCGGGCCGGCGTTGTACGCCGCGCTGGCCAGCCACGGCGAGCCGTTAAAGCGTGCGGCCATCTGTGCCAGATAACGCGTGCCCAGTGCGATGTTGGTGGCCGGGTCGTACAGGCTGTCGCCGCCGGCCCAGTCCAGTCCGTTGCGCTTGGCCACCAGCGCGGCGGTGCCGGGAAGCAGTTGCATCAGGCCGCGCGCATCGGCGCCGGAACGCGCATCGCTCATCCATGCACTTTCCGCACGCAGAATGCCGTAGGCCCACGATGGTTCGATGCCCGCCTGCTCGGCCTGCGGCACCAGGCCGTCCTGGCTGGCCAGCGGGAAACGCAGTGCGTAAAAACGCAAGGCGTCGCCGCTGCTCAGGGTGAATACGGCCCGGTCGTACCAGCCGCGTCGGTTCGCCATGTCGGCCGCAACGCGCTGGGTGGCCGTATCACTGCCGCGCAGGGCATGCGTCCACTCGCGCCGAGCCAGTTTCGGCAGATCCACCGCATACAGTTCAAACGCGCGCAGCAGCCCCGGCATGGCCAGCAACTGTTGCTCGCGTTGCGCGTCGTCGGCCGGGGTCAGCGGGCAGATGGCGTACGGCTGGCCGAGCTGATCGGCGGCGAGGAAGCCGTAGAAGGTGGGCTGGCTGGCCTGGCTGGCGAACTGCTGCTGTGACTCGGCCGGATGGCCGGTGGCAGCGAGCGCACGGGCCAGAAAGTATTGCCACTCACCGTCCTGTTGCTGGCTCGCGGGCATCGCCTGGATACCCTCCAGTACGGCGTCCCAGTTCTGTGCCGCGAGTGCCACGCGCACGCGCCACTCGCGTGTGCTGTCGGTTTGCGCGGCGGCCGGCAGGGCGATCAGGCGGGCCAGTGCGCCGTCATCGAAATCGGTGGCATGAAACAAGGCCAGCGTTTGCTGGATCTTCGTACGTTGTGCTTCGTTCAAATGAAAGCGGGGCTTCAGTTGCCGCCAGACCGTGTCGGCACCGTTGCTGTCGCGGCGTGCCAGCCGGGTCAGTGCCTCGGTGACGGCCACGCGCTGACGCGTGCCATCGGGCCAGTGCAGCGCGTCAGCCAGGGCTGCTGCCGGATCACGCAAGGCCAAGGCCAGTTGCAAGGCGGTCGTGCGATCGCGCGTGGGCAGCCACTCGGCCAGGCTGGCCACGGTGCCGGCCTGGCTGGCGTCGGCCGCTCGGTCGATGCGCGTCCACAGGCGTTCATCGGTGAGCAGGCCTTGATCGTGCGCGGCGGTGAGTACCGGATCGCAGGCGCTGGGCAAGCTGGCACGGGTCCACAGTGCAGCCAGGTCACGCTGAAAATCCAGTTTTGCACCGCTGGCGAGATGTGCCTGCAGTGCATCGCAGCTCAGCGCATCGCCCAGGCCAGGCTGGTACATCGCAAGAAAACCGCTCCAGTCCTGTCGCCGCGCCAGTTCCTGCAGAAATGCGCGGCGCAGGTCGGACGCGGGTATCCAGTCGGGGTATTGCGCGAGATAAGCCTCGACCCTGGTGCGATCGGCTTGCTCGATATCGTGCTGCAAGGCGGCTGCGAGCAAGTACGGATACAGCGGATAGTCGTGCAGGTTTTTCGCCAAGGCCTGCCAGCCGTCGCCGCCTTGTTGGGCGGCCGCGTAGGCCTGCTTGAAGGCGGCGCGCTGCGCGGCATCGGGTGTGGTCGCCAAAGCGGTTGAACCGGCCAGCAGCCAGACGCTGGCCAGTGCCAGGCGGAAAAGCGGTAGACGCCGCGACGAAGCGGAAAAAAGCATGACAACTCCTGCAGTAGATCAGGCCATTGTAGTGGATGCCCTGTATCGACTTGTGGGTACTCGGTGAGTACCCGGTGCCCTGCTAAGCTCTCACGCTCCGTTTGTCTCTTGGGTCTGCACCAACATGTCGCCAGCGGGTTTGCCTGATCTTCGTCGCGTGTGGCCGGCTTGGCTTGCGTTGGCCGTCATGGCGCTGGCTGCGATGCTTTGGTGGTGGGCGATCGGCCGGCCAGTGAATCTGCCGGATGCGCCTTCGGCGCGGATCGCCTGTGTGTCATACGCGCCATTTCGGCGGGTCGGTGAAACGCCACTCGATCCGAACGCCTACATCAGCGCTGAGCGCATCGATGCCGATCTCGCCGCGCTATCGCAGCGTTTCGATTGCGTGCGCACGTATTCGCAAGGGCAGGGCCTGAGCGCAGTGCCGGCAATTGCCGAACGCCATGGCATGAAGGTGCTGATGGGCATCTGGCTGGGTGGCGACGCGAAAGCGAACGCCGAGCAGGTGCGGCTGGGCATAGCCACCGCGAACAAGTATCCGCAGGTGCTGCGTGGCGTGATCGTGGGCAACGAGGTCTTGCTGCGTGGTGAATTGTCGGCACCGCAATTGGCCGGCTATCTGCAGCAGGTGCGCAAGGCGATCAGCGTGCCGGTGACGTATGCCGACGTGTGGGAATTCTGGCTGCGCCATCCCGAGTTGGCCAGTTCGGTTGATTACCTGACCATCCACATCCTGCCGTATTGGGAAGATAAGCCGGTGCCACCGGAACGCGCGGTGCAACACGTGGCCGACGTGTACGCGAAGGTGCAGCAGGCCTTCCCCGGGCGCAGGGTAATGATCGGCGAGACCGGTTGGCCCAGTGCCGGGCGCCCGCGTCAGGCGGCCAGCGCCAGCGTGGTCAACGAAGCGCGTTATCTACGCGAATTTCTGCGTTACGCGGCCAGCGTGCAGATGCCGTACAACGTGATCGAGGCATTCGACCAGCCGTGGAAGCGCGCGCAGGAAGGCACGGTGGGTGGTTACTGGGGCATCTTCGATGCGCAGGCGCGGCCGAAGTTTGCGATGCAAGGTCCGGTGATCGAGGAGCCGTATTGGTGGGCCGGTTGGCTGGCTGGGCTGGCTGGCGCCGGGGTGTTCGCGCTGATTGGCGCGTGGCGACGGCGCTGGCGGGGCGCGCGTGGCTGGCTGGCGTTGACCCTGGCTGGGGTGGCCAGTGGTGGTGCATTGGCCTGGCAGTACCGGCAGATGTGGTACGCCTGCCGTGATGCGTGGGAATGGACGGTGTCGCTGGCGGCTTGTGTGCTGGCCTTGGCGACCGCGTTGCGGCTGGCGCGCTGGATTGCCGCGCGCCTGTGCGGAGTGATGCCGGCGCGGATGCCGCGTGCCTGGTGGCGGTCGGGCTGGTTGTTCGCGCTGGCGTTCTACGGCTTGCTGCTGGTAGTCGATGGCCGCTATCGCGACTTTCCGCTCGGCCTGTTCCTGTTGCCCTGCGCCGGTTATGCGTTGGTCGGCTGGCTGTGCGATCGCGGCATTCACATGATGCCGTCGCTGGAGGAACGTTTCCTGGCTTGCCTGTTGCCGCCACTGGCAAGCGTAGTGGTGCTGCAGGAGGCTGGCCTGACTGTCGCGGCGTGGCTATGGCTGGGGATGAACCTGTTGCTGGTGGTGACGGTATTGTCCGCCTGGCGTCAGAGCGTTCGCCTGCAGTCTGAGCAACCGTAGGCAGCCCACCAGCGCGGCCAGCGCGCCGCTTTCGAAGCAGTACAGCTGCAACGCCACAATGCCGAGCGCAGCGGCCAGCCAGGCCAGCCACGGGCGCTTCCACAGCAAGGCCAGCGCCGTGGCAGCCAGCGCGGCCATGCCATACACGTTGTGCAGGAAACCAAGCACCAGCAGCTGCCGCGACGAGCACCACCACGGCAGCTGACCCGCGCTGCATTGCTGCGCCATGCTGCCGGGTTCAATCACGCCGTAGCGCAACCACGCCACGCCCAGCGCGACCAGCAGCAAGGCCAGCCATGGCCATCCGCGTTGCCACAGGTTCGACTTCATCGCGCCCGCCTCGGCGATGCCTTGCCACCGACCGCGGCCGGCAGGCGGATCTCCGCCGCCAGCGGCAGGTGATCGGAGAACGCCTGCGGCAACGCCCAGGTTTTGTCCAGCGCGATCGCCGGTGATGTGAGGATGTGATCCAGCGCCCGCCGCGGCTTCCAACTGGGGAAGGTCGGTGTGGCCTGTGCTGGCGGCTGCAGCGTGGACCTGGCGAACAGATGCTTCATTTCGGCGCTATCGGGCTCGGCGTTGAGGTCGCCCATCAAGACCGCATGCGGGAAATCCTGCAGCAGTTCGGCGATGAAGCCGAGTTGGCGCGCGCGCGCCTGCGCGCTCAGCGACAGGTGCGCAATCATCACCGCCAGGGCGTTGTCGCCTTCGCCGAATTGAGCCAGCAGCGCGCCGCGGCCGGGAATGCGGCTGGGCAACGGGTAGTCGGTCACCGAATGCGGTTCCAGCCGGCTGATCAACCCATTGGCAGAGTGCGCCAGCTTGGCCATCGCGCGGTTTGGTTGATGACTCCAGAACGGCATGCCGGCAGTTTCGGCGAGGTAGCGGGTCTGGTTGAGAAAGCCCGAACGCAGGCTGCCCGCATCGGCCTCCTGCAGGCCGATCACGTCGAACTGCGCAAGCACCTCGGCGAGTCGGTCGAGGTTGTCCATCTTCTGCCGCCCCGGGAATACGGCGCTGAGGCTGCGCGTCACGTATTGCCGGTAACGCTGCACGCTGGCGCCAGCCAGAATATTGCAGCTGAGCAGGCGCAGCTGGCGCTCGGCGGCAACGACAGGTGTGGCGTGGGTGGGAGCGCGAGTCATGATCGGGCACTACGCGGGAAGGGGATGCTGGCGCATGAACTCATGCGCTGAAGACTGCAACGAGCATGATCCATCTGGCGTGAACGTCACGCCAGCCGCCGTGCCACGAGTGAGCGATTACTTGCCGGCCAATTCGCGATTCACCAGCCACTGCGTCACCGCGACCATCTCGTCGTAGGAGTGCACGGCGGCAACGCGGTACTTGCCATCGATCACGATGGTCGGCGTGCCACCCACCTGCCATTTCTGGATCAGGGCAAGGTCACTCTTGATCTGGTTGGTGGTCTGCGGCGAGGTGGCGGCCGCCATGAACGCTGCGCGATCCACGCCTGCGCGAGCGTAGAAGTCCGCCAGTTCGTCCATCGAATTGATCGGGTAGTGCTGGTTGAATTTGGCGTCGAACAAGGCCAGATGGGTACGTTCCAGTACACCGAGTTGCTTGGCGGCGTAGAACGCCCGCGCAAACGGCACCCACTCGGCACTGAAGGGCGCCGGCAATTCCTTGAACACCACGCCTGCCGGCAACACCTTGCTCAATGCGTCGGCCACCGGAGCGAACTGCGCGCAGTGGATGCAGCCGTACGAAAACACCTCGACCACTTCCACCTTGCCCGCGCTGCCATAGCGCTGGTGGGGTGCAGGCAGGGTGACGTACTCGGTGCCCTCGGTGTACGGATCAGGTGTGCTGCCGGACTTGGCTGTGCAGGCGGTGGCCAGCAGCAGGCCGGCAATCAGGATCAGGGTACGGGGGCACGCGAATCGCTTGAACATGGGGTTTTTGCTCGAAGACGGGGTGGGGATGTCGACAGGTCAGCCTGACTGAAGCGGGCTTACTTGCCGGCCGCTTCCTTCGACACCAGCCACAGGGTTAGTTCAATGGCCTGCGCGTAGCCGCCGGCCGAGCCTGCCGTGAAGCGATATTTGCCGTTGACGATCATGGTCGGCGTGCTGTCCACGCCGTAGGCCTTCATCAGGTCGTCGGCACGCTTCATCTGGGTGTTGACGCTGAACGAGTTGGCGACCGCGACGAATTCCTTCGGGTCGATGCCGTACTTGGCGTAGAACTTCGCCGCGTCTTCGATTGTTGGCCACGCATCGTGCGGCTTCAGCCCGGTCGAGCTGGCGTTGTAGGTGGACAGCTCGGCCGTTTTCCACACCGCGTCGTACATCGCGTCATGGGTCTTCTCGAGCACGCCCAGCGCCTTCGCGGCGTAGAACGCGCGCTGGTACATCGGCCAGTTTTCGTCCGGGCGGAACGAGGCGGCCAGGTAGTTCATCACCGCATCGGACGGCAGGCTCTTGGCGATCTGATCGACGGTGGAGTGGAAGCCGTTGCAGGCAGGGCAGCCGTAGGAAAACACCTCGGTCACCTCGATCTTGCCCGGGTGGCTGGTCGGCTGTGCCGGGTCGATCAGGAAGTAGTTCTTGCCTTCCACCCACTTGCCGGTATCGACGAATGGCGCGGCAGCGACGGCCGGCGTGGCCGGCGGCTGCTCGGGGCTGACCGCTGCGCTGCTGGCACTTGCAGCGGTGCCTGCGGCGGCAGGCGCGGCGGCGCTTGAAGTGGTTGCGGCGCTGGCCGGCGCGGCAGCAGCGGAGCTGGCAGCTGCCGGCGCGGTTGCCTCCGCAGCACTGCCGTTGTTGCTGTCATGGCTGCAGGCGGCAAGCGCGAGCAGGGCGGCACACAGGAGCGGCAAACGCTTCAACATGGCAAACCTCAAAAAGTGGGGCGCAAAAACCAGCACGCCGACACTTCTCAGGGTCGGCGCGGGGTGGGTCAGGGGGTGGCGGCCGGCTGGCTGTCGGTGCTGTGCAGGCCTTCGATGTAGCTGGCCAGCGCGGCGATGTCATCCGGTGTCAGCTGCTTGGCGATAGCCGGCATGATCTGCGAGTGAGCGTCGTCACCCCAGGTGGTGCCGTCATGCCACGACTTCAGCGTGGCTTCGATGTACTGCGCGTGCTGACTGGTCAGCTGCGGATACATCGCGCCGGGATTGCCGCGGCCGTCGATGCTGTGGCAAGCCATGCAGGCCGGCACGCCGAGCTTGGAATCGCCTTCGCGAAACAGCGTCTGGCCACGCTCGACCAGGGCTTGGTCAGCTACGCCCGGCAGCGGCGTCTTGCTGGCGAAATACGCGGCGATGTCGTGCATGTCCTGCGTCGACAGCGGTGCGGCCATGCCCATCATGATCGGATTCTGGCGCTTGGCCGCCTTGAACGAGGTCAGCTGGCGCACGATGTACTGCTCGCTCTGGCCGGCCAGCTTGGGGTATTGGGCGTCGGCCGAATTGCCGTCCATGCCATGGCAGGCGCCGCAAACGGCAGCCTTGGCCTGGCCAGCGGTGGCATCACCGGGCTTGACCGGAGCTTCAGCGGCGGCGACGGCGGGCGCCGCGGGAGCTGCTGTAGCGGTGCTGGCGGCGGTGGCTGCCGCAGTTTCCGGCGCGGCATCTTGGGCCATCGTCACGCTGGCGGACAGCGCAAAAACGAGTGCCAGGGCGGACCCGAGAACAGTGGGCCGAAAACCAGCGGACCGAAAACTCATACACTTGACTCCCGAGAGACTTGCAAACACTGCCAACAATCGCAGCCACGCAGGCTGCAACAGGCAGAAACCGTAGAATTATCCCTGTGCCACCCCAGCTTGGTCAAACCATTCCCATGTCGAATCCCCTCCAGGGCGCGCAATTCGTGCTCGCCGCCCATCGCATCAGCCAGCTTCCCGCCGATCAGGGCGCCGAAGTGGCGTTCGCCGGCCGCTCCAATGCGGGCAAATCCAGTGCGCTCAATACGCTGACCAATCACAAGGGTCTGGCGCGAACCTCGAAGACGCCGGGACGCACCCAGCAGATGGTGGCTTTCAGCCTGCCACCGCAGCGGGGGGTGTCCGCATCGCCGGAGTCGGACCTGCGCCTGATCGACCTGCCCGGCTACGGTTACGCGAAGGTCCCGCTGGACATGCGCGAGCACTGGAAGCAGGAGATTGATGCCTATTTGCATCAGCGCCGCAGTCTGCGCGGGCTGGTGCTGATCGTCGACATCCGTCATCCGCTGAAGGAATTCGACCGTCTGATGCTGCAGTTCTGCTTCGACACGCAGCTGCCCTGTCATGTGTTGTTGACCAAGGCGGACAAGATCTCGCGAGGCCATGGCGCGCAGGCTCTGGTTGCGCTGCGCAAGCAGTTCGCGGACGAAAGCCTTTCCGCCACGGCACAGGTCTTTTCATCCTCTGCCGGCACCGGCGTGGAAGAAGCGCGGCAGGCGGTGATGGCGTTGCTGGCCAAGCCGCGCGAAGGCGCGCATCAGGGGCGCGAACGCTGAGCAAGCGGTTTCGCAGCAGTCCGTTGGCGGGTTACCACCGGCTGCTATCGACTGGCGATCTCAGCATTGCCGGAATGATGCCGCAGCCGAACTGGCGCCTCGCTTGTCTGCCATGCAGACAGGCTCCAGTGAGCTCAATGGAATGACTTCCGAACTTGCTCTCGGGGCTATCGTGCCCGTTGCCATCAGCGTGGCTTGTTCATGGCCTGTCGCGATGCGCAGGGTCATCTCGGCGCGCGTTGATCGGGTAGCTGTCAACCGGCCCGCGCAGTGGCTGCCACAGCATCCGGTCCAGGCGCAGCTCGCGCGGATCGCGGAACTGGTTGATGCCGATGGTCATGCCGGTGTGACCGTCCCGCGGTTGCGCGCGATAGGTGCCGAACAGACGATCCCACCAGGGCAGGTTGAAGCCGAAGTTGGAGTTGGTTTCATCCGGATGCCACGAGTGATGCACGCGGTGCATGTCCGGCGTGACCAGCAGGCAGCGCAGCAGGCGGTCCAGCTGGCGCGGCAGGCGGACATTGCCGTGGTTGAACATCGAAGTGACATTCAACACCACCTCGAATACCAGCACCGCGACTGCCGGTGCGCCCAGCGCGACGATGACAGCCAGCTTGATCACCAGCGACAACAGGATTTCCAGCGGATGAAAGCGCGCACCGGTGGTCAGGTCGAATTCGATGTCGGTGTGATGCATTCGGTGTAGCCGCCACAGCAGCGGCACCGCGTGAAACATGATGTGTTGCAGATAGATGGCCAGATCCAGCAGCAGCATCGACGCCACCAGCGCAAACCATGCCGGCAATGGCCACGCGTGGAACAAGCCCCAGCCGTGCGCTTCGGCAAACAGAGCCACGCCGACGGCCGCGGTGGGAAAGATCAGCCGCACCAACACGCTGTCCAGCACCACGATGCCCAGGTTGGATGGCCAACGCCACCAGCGTCCGATCGCCTGCTGCCGCCTCGGCGCCAGCACTTCCCACAGCGCCATCACGCAAAAAATGCCGGCAAAGGCGCCCAGGCGAATCATGGGTTCGTGAGTGAGCAGAAAGGTGGTCAAGACGGGCGCTACCGAATCAGGCGGGCGTGCAACATCGTAGCAAGATGGCGCGTCTGGCCGCCGTTTGAGCGTGCTTCCCGGTTGCCGACGTGACATGGCCGTTGAATCCCTTTGGCATCCACGTGCCTCCATGGGATAACAGTCCACAAAGGTGTCTTCCGGGACACGGGGCCAACTTGGCAAGGTGCTTCATGCAACACGACCCGATCATGGTAGAGGCGGCACGGCTGGGCGACATCGCGGCGGCGGAACATCTGCTGGCCGCGTGTCGCCCGAATTTGCGCCGGATCGCGCACACGCAGTGCGCGGCCGGGGTGGATGCCGAGGATGCGGTGCAGGAGTCGTTGCTGCTGATCTACCGGCGCATCGGCGCGCTGCGCACGGTGGCGGCATTTCCTGCATGGACGTTCTCGATCGTGCGGCGGGAATGTCATCGGCTGTGGCGTTCGATGCGCGGCGAGGTGGCGTTGCCGGCGGCCGATCATCCGGAGTTTGCCTATACCGAACATCCGGAGCTGCGCCTGGATCTGGCCGCAGCGATCCAGTCACTGCCGGAGAAGTACCGGGAGGCGATCATCCTGCGTGATTTCGAAGAGTTCTCGATCGGCGAGATTGCCGACCAGCTTTCGCTCACCCGGGAGGCGGTGAAAAGCCGCATCTACCGAGGCCGCCAGATGGTGCAGGAATACCTGAGAGACTGATGCGTGCATGCCTGCAGAGGTGGCGCAGTGGCGAGATCCGGATGCGGAAGGCTGTTCGTGGCACGAAAGCAGTCCGCGTGGCAGCGTCTGAACACGGCATCTCGTTCTATGTTTCGGGTAACCCGAGCGGTCACTCGGACGAATGCATGGAGTCACGACTTCGCCGCCGCTGCCGCATGTCATCGGTTCTGACGTTACTGACAATCGCACACTTGCAAGGCGCCGGCGAAGTACCCTTGCCACCACCGTGCTCCAGTGGGCACACCATCCGCACTATCCAGGCTTGCCCCGAACATGAAAGACAAGCACACGCTGGTTCGCTGGTTGCTCGTCATGGCGCTGCTCGGCGCGGTGCTCGCGTTCTTCAGCCTGGGCCTGCAGCACCAGTTGAGCCTGCAGTCGCTGCAGGCGCGCCAGCATGATCTGGGTGCCTGGCGACAGGCGCACCCGATCCTGCTGGCTGGCGGGTTCCTGCTCGCCTACGTGGGGGTCACTGCGCTGTCGCTGCCGGTGGCGACCTTGCTGACCCTGGCCGCTGGCGCGGTGTTCGGCCTGCTCGAAGGGACCGTGCTGGTCTCGTTCGCCTCCAGTATCGGCGCCACGCTGGCCTTCCTTGCCAGCCGCTTCGTGCTGCGCGACAGCGTGCAACAACGCTTTGGCAAGCGACTGTCCACCATCAATGAAGGCATGCAGCGCGAAGGTGCGCTTTACCTGTTTACGTTGCGGCTGGTACCGGTGGTTCCGTTCTTTGTGGTCAATCTGCTGATGGGCCTGACCACGCTGAAAGCCCGAACATTTTACTGGGTCAGCCAGCTCGGCATGCTGGCCGCCACCGTGGTGTTCGTGAACGCCGGCACGCAGCTGGCCAGCCTGCACTCGCTGTCGGGCATTCTGTCGCCGCGGATCATCGGTTCATTTGTGCTGCTGGGCGTGTTCCCGCTGGTGGCGCGCTGGATGGTCGGCCGGATCAAGGCGCGGCGAGTCTATGCACGCTGGCCGAAACCGAAAAAATTTGATCGCAATCTGGTGGTGATTGGTGCCGGTTCCGCCGGGCTGGTCAGCGCCTATATCGCGGCCACGGTGCGGGCAAAAGTGACCTTGATCGAAAAACACGAGATGGGTGGCGACTGCCTCAACACCGGCTGCGTGCCGTCCAAGGCGCTGATCCATGCCGCGAAGCTGGCGGCGCAGATGCGCGAGGCGAACGCGGTTGGCGTGGATGCTGGCGGAGTTCGGGTGGACTTCCGCGCGGTGATGGAACGCGTGCAGCGCACGATTGCCACGGTGGCGCCGCATGACTCCGTCGAACGCTATCGTGCGCTCGGCGTGGATGTGCAGCATGGGCATGCACGGATCGTGTCGCCGTGGGTGGTGGAGGTGGATGGCAAGCCGATTTCCACCCGCGCCATCGTGATTGCCAGTGGCGCCGAGCCGCACGTGCCCGACCTGCCGGGCTTGGCCGATTCCGGCTATCTCACCTCCGACACGCTGTGGCGGCTGCGTGAACTGCCGGCTCGTCTGGCGGTGCTCGGCGGCGGTCCGGTGGGTTGTGAGTTGGCGCAGGCGTTCGCGCGACTGGGTTCGCACGTCGTGCAGATCCAGAGTCACGCGCGACTATTGTCACGCGAGGACGACGAGGTATCCGCCTTCGTGCGCGAGCGGCTCACGGCCGACGGCGTGGATGTACGCACCGAGCTCAAGGCCGTCGCCGTCGAGCGCGATGGCGATGGTCAGGTGCTGGTCTGCGACGAGGGCGGCAAGCGCGTGCGCGTGCCGTTCGACACGCTGCTGGTGGCCGCCGGTCGCCAGCCGCGCACGGCTGGATTCGGGTTGGAGGAGTTGGGCATCCCGGCCGAGCGGACGGTGGAAACGGATGCTTACCTGGCCACGCTGTATCCGAACATCTACGCCTGCGGCGATGTGGCCGGCCCGTACCAGTTCACCCACGTTGCCGCCCATCAGGCGTGGTACGCGGCGGTGAATTCGCTGTTCGGCCAGTTCAAGCGTTTTCGGGTCGACTATTCGGTGATTCCGGCGGTGACCTTCGTCGACCCCGAGGTGGCGCGGGTCGGCCTCAACGAACGTGAGGCGAAACAGCAGCAGGTTGAGTATGAAGTTACCCGTTACGACCTCGACGACCTCGATCGCGCGATCACCGAGAATCATGCAAGCGGCTTCATCAAGGTGCTGACCGTGCCCGGCAAGGATCGCATTCTGGGCGCCACCATCGTTGGTCAGCACGCCGGCGAGATGCTGGCCGAGTTCGTGCTGGCGATGCGTCACGGGCTGGGTCTGGAGAAAATTCTCGGCACCATTCACGCCTACCCGACCTGGGCCGAAGCGAACAAATACGCCGCCGGCAACTGGAAAAAGGCGCATGCGCCGGAACGCCTGCTTGGCTGGCTGGCGCGTTATCACGCCTGGAGACGCGCATGAGCGCCATGACGAAAGTGGTGGCGGCGGCGTTGCTGCTGTTGACCGTATCGGCGATCGCGTCCGCGGCGGCCATGACGTTGCGCTTTTCAGATATGGCGCCGGGTCAGGTTTTGCCGCCAGGCTGGAAGGTTTATGCGATGTCGCGCCATTCCGCCAATGCGAATATGGCCATCGTTCGCGATGGCAGCGATCGCGTGTTCAGCATCGATGCCAGGCATGCCTCGGGCGCCATCGCTCACGAGCTGGACATGCCTGCGACCACGACGTTGAGTTGGCGCTGGAAAGTCGACCACAGCGTCGCGCAAGCCGATCTGTCGAAGAAATCCGGCGACGACTTCGCAGCGCGCGTTTATGTTTTCTTCGACGTACCGCGCTCGCAGCTGTCCTGGCTGCAACGCATGAAATTGAACGTCGCCAGTCGCAGTCTCGGTCACGCGATACCCACCGCCGCCCTTTGCTACGTATGGGACAACCGGCATCCGGTAGGCACCATCGCACCGAACGCCTATACCGATCTGGTGCGCACCATCGTCCTGCAGAGCGGCAACGCCCATGCTGGCAGCTGGCAGCCACAGCAGCGCAACCTCGCCGCCGACTATCGCGCCGCCTTCGGTCACGCTGCGCCACGCGTGACGGGCGTAGCGCTGGCTGCCGACACCGACAATACCGGTGCCGATGTCAGGGCATGGTTCGGTGACCTGACGCTCGCGCCCGCGATGGCTTCATCGGCGGCGGAGGCTACGCAATGAAGACCGAGTCCCGGCTGGATACCACCCTCATTTCGAACCGGAGCAAATGGTCGTGAACGCCGTACTGTCTGCCAGCCCACCCGCCTTTATGCACACGTTGCGCGAACATGGCCTGGCCTTGCCGCGCACGCCGCTGGAAATCCTGCAGATCAACGTGGGCAAATTGTGCGATCTGGCCTGCCAGCACTGCCACGTCGAGGCCGGACCCAAGCGTACCGAGATCATGCAGGCAGCCACGGTCGATCGTCTGCTCGAGTTGCTGGCGGCGGCGCCAGACATACACACAGTCGATCTCACTGGCGGCGCGCCCGAGCTGAACCCGCACTTTCGCACCCTGGTGCGCGAATCGCGTGCGTTGGGCAAGACCGTGATCGACCGTTGCAACCTCACCGTGCTGTTCCGGCCCGGGCAGGAAGACACCGCAGAGTTCCTCGCCGCGCAGGGCGTCAAGGTGGTCGCCTCGCTGCCGTGCTACAGCAAGGCCAACGTGGAGAAGCAACGGGGCCAGCATGTGTTCGACCCCAGCCTGCGCGCGCTGCATCAGCTCAACGCTCTGGGTTATGGCGAGCCGCACAGTGGACTGGAACTGGACCTGGTCTACAACCCGATCGGCGCGACCCTGCCGCCGTCGCAGGCTTCACTGGAGACGACCTACCGGCATGAACTGGCCGAACATTTCGGCATCGTGTTCAACCGCCTGTTCACGATCACGAACATGCCGATCAAGCGCTTCCTGCACCTGCTCGAACGCGAGGGACGTTACGACAGCTACATGCATACCCTGCTCGACGCGTTCAATCCGCAGGCGGCGCTGGGCGTGATGTGCCGCAACCTGCTGTCGGTCGATTGGCGCGGCCAGCTCTACGACTGCGACTTCAACCAGGCACTGGAGCTGCCGCAGGGCGGGCGTCAGCACAGCCTCTGGGACATCCAGTCATTCACCGACGTCGAACACGATCCGATCGTGTTTGGCGACCATTGCTATGGCTG
Source organism: Rhodanobacter sp. AS-Z3 (assembly GCF_029224025.1). Lineage (NCBI taxonomy): Bacteria > Pseudomonadati > Pseudomonadota > Gammaproteobacteria > Lysobacterales > Rhodanobacteraceae > Rhodanobacter > Rhodanobacter sp. AS-Z3. The sequence continues at coordinate 196,824 of NZ_CP119392.1, read as the reverse complement.
CACCGCAGGCGCGGGCAGTTCCTGTGGAGGTTCGCTGGCATGAACGTGGAGCACGAAATCGACACCGACAACCGCGCCAGCGCCGAGGCGCAACAAGCCGCCGTGCGCGACTATTACGGCGAGACCCTGCAATCGAGCAGCGACTTGCGCACCACCGCCTGCTGCAGCATCGATGCGATGCCGCTGCCACTGCGCACGATCCTGTCGCAGCTGCATCCGGAAGTGCGTGACCGCTTCTACGGTTGCGGCTCGCCGCTGCCGCTGGCGCTGGACGGCATGACCGTGCTTGATCTGGGCTGCGGCAGCGGGCGCGACGCCTATTTATTGTCGAGCCTGGTCGGCGAGCACGGCCGGGTGATTGGCGTCGACATGACGGCGCAGCAACTGGACGTGGCCGAGCGTCATCGCGTGTTCCATGCCAAAGCATTCGGCTATGCGCACTCCAACGTCGAATTCCATCTGGGTGATTTGGCGGATCTGGCTGCGCTGGGCATCGCCGACAATTCGGTCGACGTGGTGGTGTCCAACTGCGTGTTGAACCTGGTGCCAGACAAGTGCCACGCGTTCGCCGAAACCTTGCGCGTGCTCAAGCCCGGCGGAGAACTGTTTTTCTCCGACGTGTTCAGCGACCGCCGCTTGCCGCGCGAGTTGCTGGCCGATCCGGTGCTGCTGGGCGAATGCCTGGCCGGCGCCTTGTACGTGGAGGATTTCCGTCGCCTGCTCGCCCAGTTGGGTGTGGCCGATGCCCGCGTCTGCGCGCGCAGTCCGATTGCACTGACCGACGCGGCAATCGAACAACGCATCGGCTTCGCCCGCTTCGAGTCGATCACCTGGCGCGCGTTCAAGCTGCCGCTGGAAGATCGTTGCGAAGACTACGGCCAGGTCGCCACCTATCGCGGCAGCCTGCCCGGACATCCACACGACTTCGAACTGGACGACCATCATCGGTTCGAGCATGGCCGGCCGAGGCTGGTCTGCGGCAACACGGCAGACATGCTTTCGGGCAGCCGCTATGCAGCGCACTTTCGCATCGAAGGCGACAAGCGTCGGCATCACGGACTGTTCGATTGCGCGCCCGCCAGTGTGGCCGGCGGCGCCGCGCCCAGCTGCTGCTGAGCCGGCCGATGTCCGACCTGATCAAACCGCTGCGACCTTCGCTCTCGGTGATCGTGCCGCTGGCTCCGGCCGAGAGCGAATGGCAGCCGCTGCTTGAGCAACTCGTCGCGTTGCCGCCTGGTAGCGAGGTGATTGTGGTGTGCGCCGATGAGGTGTCACGCCTGCCACCTGCCGCATGGCCGGCGCACTTGCATTATCGCGCCTGCCGCAGCGAGCCTGGGCGTGCACGCCAACAGAACCTGGGTGCCAGCATGGCCAGCGGCGACTGGTTGTGGTTCGTGCATGCCGACTCGCGCCTGCGCGCAGACACCTTGCGCGAACTGCAACGGTTCATCGCACAAGGCAGCGACGCGCTGGGCTGGTTCACGCTGGCGTTTCGTCGCGACGGGCCGCGCTGGACCGCCTTGAACGCGGCGGGTGCCAATTGGCGCGCGCGCTGGCTTGGGTTGCCGTTCGGCGATCAGGGACTGCTGCTGCCGCGGGCGTGCTTCGAAGAGCTGCATGGGTTTGACGAGCAGGCTGCCTATGGCGAAGACCATTTACTGGTCTGGGCGGCACGGCGCGCCGGCTTGCGGTTGCGACACATCCCCGCGGTGCTGGAAACCAGTGCGCGCAAATACGCGCGACACGGCTGGTGGCGCACCACATGGCGCCACTGGCGACTTACCTTGGCGCAGGCGTGGCCGGCATGGCGCGCGATGCGCGGGAGTGGCACATGACGCCGGCGCTGGCGATCTTCGTCAAGACGCCCGACCTGTCGCCGGTGAAAACGCGACTTGCCGCCGGTATCGGCGCGCCCGCCGCCCGGCGTTTCCATCAGCTGGCCGCGGCTGCCACCGCCGAAGTCGCGCGCGCTTGCGAGCCGTGGCTGACGCCGTACTGGGCGATTGCCGAAGTCGGCCCCGCCGCCATGGCGGCATGGCCTGGCTTTGCCTCGCTGCATCAAGGTGAAGGCAATCTGGGCGAGCGCCTGCACACGGTATACGCCGATCTCCAGGCCCGTCATGGCAGCGTGCTGCTGATCGGTGCCGATGCTCCGCAATTGACCAGCGCGCTGTTGCAGCAGGCGCTCACCGTGCTGGGCGATCCACGCACACCGTTCGTGATCGGCGACGCCAGCGACGGTGGCTTCTGGTTGTTCGGCGGTCGCGCGGCGATTCCTCGCGAGGTCTGGACGCGCGTGCGCTACTCGCAGGCGCAGACCGCCGCGGAACTGCAGCAACACCTGGCGTCCCACGGTGCGGTTGGCAGCGTGGGTGGCCTCACCGATGTCGACAATGCGGAAGATCTGCCGGCGCTGCGTGATGCGCTGGACCGCTTGAGCCATCCGTTGCCGGCGCAGCAAGCCCTGCGGCAGTGGCTCGATACCGTCGGCGCATCGACCTGTTCGGTCGAGCGTGAAGCATGAGCATCGCCTTGCTGATCACCGTGTTGTTGCTGGCCGCCAGCAATGGCGCCAACGACAACTTCAAGGGTGTGGCAGCACTGTACGGCAGCCGCGTGGTGAGCTACCCGGTCGCGCTCGGCTGGGCCAGCGTTACGACGCTGGCCGGTTCGCTGGCTTCGGTATGGCTGGCGCAGGCCTTGCTCACAACCTTCACCGGTGCCGGTCTGGTGACAGCGGATGTTGCCGCACAGACACGTTTTGCGTTGGCGGTGGCGCTCGGCGCGGCGCTCACCATCGCGATCGCCAGCTGGCGCGGGCTGCCGGTGTCGACCACGCATGACCTGTCGCTGCCGTGTTTGGCGCGCTGCTCTATCTCGCGATTGCCTAGCCTTCGCAGCCGTTGGCGCGGCTCCGTGCTGATCCATGTGGGCCCACGCTGTTGCGAGACCGGAGCCAGACCGTGGCTCGAAACCGGCTGTTGCACCGCGCTTTCCATGGCGCCTTGCAACGAGGGGCAGGCGCAAGCGGCAGGCCAAACAATCACGCCTTCCATGGCGGCGGAGTCTGCCAGGGACTTGCTCGCAAAGTTCACTCCTTCGAGGGGCGCGCGAGCCGCGCAGAATCGTGGTTTTCAGCCTTGTACGGACGCCATGAACACCGCGCACAGCGCTTCCATGCCGGCGCGGTCGTCTTCGTCGAAGCGATCGGTGATCGGGCTGTCGACGTCCCACACGCCGAGCAGTGAACCGTCGGGCTTGATCAGCGGCACCACGATTTCCGATTGCGAGGCCGCATCGCAGGCGATGTGATTGGCATGCGCGTTGACGTCGCGCACCAGTTGGGTTTCGCGACTTTGCGCGGCGGTACCACAGACGCCGCGACCCAGTGCGATGCGGATGCAGGCCGGCTTGCCCTGAAACGGTCCGACCACCAGTTCGGTGCCGTCAAACAGGTAGAAACCCGCCCAGTTAACTTCCGGCAGGCTGTGATAAACCAGCGCGCTGAAGTTCGCGGCGTTGGCGATCAAATTGTGTTCGCCGTGAAGTACGCCGCGCGCCTGCTGTAACAGGTCGGCGTAGTGCTCATGCTTGCTGGCGTAGGTCTGCGTTTTGAGGTCAAACATGCGATGCGTTCCGCGGCAAAGGCCGTATTATGCGCCGAGCGATCATCACCGGGGATGCGGCATGAGCTTGACCGAACAGCGCGAGGGGATCGAGGCGGGGCGGCTGGACATGTTTGTCGATGGGGCGTTTGCGTTCATCCTCACTTTGTTGCTGATCGGTGGCGAATCGATTCCCGACAGCACTGACAAGCTGCTGCACGCGTTGGGCGGCATTCCCGCGTTTGCCATCTGTTTCTTCCAGATCGCGTTTTTCTGGCATGGTCACGTGCGCTGGCGCAAGCGTTGCCACAGTGCCGACGCCAGCGGTCGCTGGCTGTCGCTATTGCTGGTGTTCTTCGCGATGATCTTCGTCTACCCCTTGCACATGGTGTTTTCCGGGGTGTTCGCCTGGCTCAGTGGTGGCTATCTGCCGAGCAATTTCGTGGTGCAGGCACCCTCCGACATGCGCACGTTGTTTACCTGTTACGGGCTGGCCTATGCCTGCATGGCCGGCACGCTGACCCTGCTGTTCCGCGATGCGGCGAAGGTTGCCATGCGCCGTGGTCTGGACAGTCTGGGCGCGCGCCGCGAGATGCAGATATGGAGCGTGCCGGCGGTGATCGGCCTGCTCTCTGCGCTGGTCGCCCTGCTGATGCCGCTGTCGGTGCCCGGGTGGATGTGGTCGATTCCCGGCATGATCTATTGGCTGTTGTTTCTGATTGGGCCGGTGACGGATCGTTTCGATCGGTGTCACCCGCAGGCATGAGCACGGCGGTTTTCGTAGCCGGTACCGATACCGGAATCGGCAAGACGCACGTGTCTTGCGCGTTGCTGCATGCGTTGCGGATGCACGGCCAGCGAGCGGTTGGCATGAAACCCGTGGCCAGCGGCTGCCTGGTCACGCCCGCGGGCTTGCGCAATGACGACGCGCTGGCCTTGATCGCGGCCAGTGATCCACGGCCGGACTACGCCACGTGCAACCCGTTCGCTTTCATCGAGGCCGTGTCGCCGCATCTCGCGGCGGCGGCCGAAGGCGCCGAAGTGACGATGCCGCCGATCAAGACGGCTTTTGCGCAGCTGGCGCAAAACGCGGACGTGGTGCTGGTCGAAGGTGTCGGCGGCTGGCTGGCGCCGTTGTCGCCGACGCTTGAGGCGAACGCGCTGCCGCAGGCGCTCGGTTTGCCGGTGATCCTGGTGGTCGGGCTGCGGCTGGGCTGTCTGAACCATGCGCAGTTGACCGCGCGCGCCATTCTTGCCGATGGCTGCCGGTTGCTGGGCTGGGTCGGCAATGCGGTTGATCCGGCGATGGATCGGTATGACGACAACCTGGAAAGCTTGCGTCGGCTGTTGCCGGCGCCGTGCCTGGGCGTGCTGCCGCATGGTCTGGCGCCCGCGCAGGCGGCTGAGCTGCTGGACTCGGCGGTGGTGGCGTTGGAGTGAATTTCACATTCGTTGTGCTCCGATAGCGTGGATTCCCCAAGCCGGAGCCGTCATGGCACGCAATCACTACTACCTCTCGATCGCCGATATCGCCCACGTCCGCGGTGAGGATGACCGCTTTTCATGGGACGGCGTCAGTCCCGCGGGGTTCGCCGCGGCGTTGCAATCAGCCCTGCGCAGTGACGAATTGTTCCAGCGTTGGCGTGCTGCCCAGCCTGATCCGGATGCGGTGGACGAGGCCCTGGGTGATACCGACCCGACGGCGCGGGTCGACGCCCGCATGATCGACCTGCACACCGAGGTGGACCTGATCACCGACCTGCCGATGACCGTGGTGCGCCAACGCTTGTACCTGTTGATTGGCGGGGCGTGGCAACTGCGCGATCTGCGCGCGGCCTGAGCTCGACAAACCGTACCTGTTTGGAAACTGGCCGCGCACTCGCTAGAGTCGACGGTCTGACTTCCGCGTCCGGCAACGGACGCACCACCAAATGGGGAAACCGATGCTTCGTCTGCGTACGATTGTGATTGCCACCACGATGGCCTTGGCCGCCTGCTCGCAACAGCCCGAAAACACCGCGGCGCCCGCGCCGGCGGCGTCGGCCAGCAGCGCCAGCAGTACCGCGCCGGCGGCTTCCGACATCAGCAGCAATCCGTTCTACAACGCCAGTACGCTGCCGTTTCACGCGCCGCCGTTCGACAAGATCCATGACGCCGACTATCAGCCGGCGATCGACGAGGGCATGAAACAGCACCTGGCCGAGATCGAGAAAATCGCCAACAACCCCGAAGCGCCGACCTTCGAGAACACCTACGTGGCGATGCAAAAGTCCGGTGCCATGCTGACTCGCGTGCTGGCCTCGTTCGACGCTGTCACCGGTGCCAACAACGACGACGCGCTGCAGAAGGTGCAGGAAGAGGAAGCGCCGAAGCTGGCCGCGCATTCGGACGCGATCTATCTGGACAGCAAGCTGTTCCAGCGCGTGCAGACGATTTACGACCAGCGCGACACGCTCAAGCTTGATCCCGAATCGGCGCGCCTGGTCGAGGTGGTCTACAAGAACTTCGTTCACGCCGGCGCCAAGTTGTCCGATGCCGACAAGGCGAAGCTGAAGGATCTCAACAAGGAAGAGTCCACGCTCAGCACCGCGTTTACCAACATGCTGCTGGCGGCGACCAAGGACGCTGCACCGGTGATCGACGACAAGGCGAAGCTGGCCGGCTTGTCTGAGGCCCAACTGGCGTCGGCCAGTCAGGCGGGCAAGGATCGCCAGCAGGATGGCAAGTACGTGCTGTCACTGCAGAACACCACCCAGCAGCCCGAATTGCAGAATCTGACCGACCGCGCCACCCGTCAGGCGCTGTTCGAGGCCTCGTGGACCCGCGCCGAGAAGGGCGATGCCAACGACACCCGCAAGACCATCGAACGGCTGGCGCAGGTTCGCGCCCAACAGGCCAAGTTGCTCGGCTTCCCGAACTATGCGGCGTGGAAGCTCGACGACCAGATGGCAAAAACGCCGGACGCCGCGCTGAAGTTCATGCAGGACCTGGTGCCGGCCGTCACCGGGCGGGCCAAGCTCGAGGCAGCGGATATCCAGCAGGTGATCGACCAGCAGCATGGCGGCTTCAAGGTGCAGCCGTGGGACTGGGACTTCTACGCCGAGCAGGTGCGCAAGGCCAAGTACGACCTCGACGAAAGCCAGATTAAGCCGTACTTCGAACTCGACAACGTGCTGCAGAACGGCGTGTTCTACGCCGCCAACCAGCTGTATGGCATAACATTCAAGGAGCGCAAGGATATCCCGGTCTACCAGCCGGACGTGCGCGTTTTCGAGGTGTTCGACAAGGACGGCACCTCGATGGCGCTGTTCTATTGCGACTACTTCAAGCGCGACAACAAGAACGGTGGCGCGTGGATGAGCAACCTGGTTGACCAGTCGAAGTTGCTGGGCAACAAGCCGGTGATCTACAACGTTGCCAACTTCAGCAAGCCGGCGGCAGGCCAGCCGGCGCTGTTGTCGTTCGATGATGTGACCACCATGTTCCACGAGTTCGGTCATGCGCTGCACGGGATCTTCGCCGACGCGCAGTATCCGGGTCTGTCCGGTGCCAATACGGCGCGCGATTTTGTCGAGTTCCCGTCCCAGTTCAACGAGCACTGGGCGACCAATCCCAAGGTGTTCGCCAACTACGCGAAGAACTACCAGACCGGCGAGCCGATGCCGAAGGCGCTGGTCGACAAGATGATGAAGGCCGGCAAGTTCAACTCCGGCTACAACATGACCGAGCTGGTTTCAGCCGCGCTGCTGGACATGAACTGGCACATGCTGGGTGCTGACGCGCCGCTGCAGGACGCCGACGCCTTCGAAGCGGCCGCGCTGAAGAAGGACAAAATCGACCTCAGCTATGTGCCACCGCGCTACCGCTCCAGCTACTTCCAGCACATCTGGGGCAATGGCTACGCCGCCGGTTACTACGCCTATCTGTGGACGCAGATGCTGGCGGACGATGCGTTTGTAGGCTTCCAGGAGCACGGCGGTCTTACCCGCGAGAACGGCGATCGCTTCCGCGCCATGGTGTTGTCGCGTGGCAACACTGAAGAGCTGGCCAAGATGTATCGCGACTGGCGTGGGCAGGACCCGAAGATCGAGCCGATGCTGGAAAACCGTGGCTTGAAGGACGCGCCGAAGAAGTAAGCCTGCGTAAGTGCCGCGGGGCGACCGGGTCTGCAGGCGTGCAGATCCGGCTCGCGGCTTGCACGGCTGGAATGACGCGGACTGAACGTGTCAGCCACGAATTAAAGTAAATTAATGCATGGCCGATAACCGGGCCTGCAGTCGCGTCCGTAGATCTCCTCACAGCCTCGGGCGGCATTGCCGCGTTGGGGCTTTCGTGTCCGAACGCCGCTTAGCACACGCACCTGGATCTGGATTTGTCGTATGTGTGTCTGTACCACCGTCTGATCGACAACCCCGCCTGACCGACAACCCTGGTGCCAATGCATGACAGCCATCGAACAATTGCGAATCAATGGCGGATTGCCCAGTCCCAAGGGTGTGGCGCTGGCGATCATGCAGATCAGCCGGCGCGAAGATGCCACCCTGGAGGAAATCAGCCGGCTGGTGCAGACCGATCCGGTCACGGCGAGCCGACTGTTGCACATGGCCAACGCCGCCAATGTCGCGGGTCGCCCGATTGCCAGTGTTCCCGACGCCATCGTTCGCCTTGGTCTGACGGTCGTGCGCCAGTTGGCGATGGGTTTTTCGCTGGTCGACCAATATCGCAACGGCGCCTGCGCGGCATTCGACTATTCGCGGTTCTGGTCGCGCTCGTTGTTGATGGCAGTGGCCATGCAGGAGCTCGGCAAGTGCGTTCGCATCGCGCCACCTGACGAACTGTTTGCCTGTGGGCTGCTGGCACAGATCGGCTATCTGGCGTTGGCCACGCTGTATCCGGAAGAGTACGCCCGCTTCCTGCGGGAATCGACCGAGCAAACGGTGGAGCAGGAACGACAGCACCTGCATATCGATCACAACGAGCTTACGTCGGCGATCCTGCAGGAGTGTGGCATTCCCAACGCACTGGCCGAGCCGGTGCTGTTCCACGAGGCGCCCGAGACGTCCGGTTTTGCGGAGGGCTCGCGACCGCACCAGCTCACCCACCTGTTCCACCAGGCGAAGCGGTTGGCTGACATGAGTCTGGCGCCGGCGGACGAGCGCCATGCGCATGTCGCCGAGTTGATGCTGCTGGGTGGAAAGATCGGCCTTGATGCCGATGAATTGAGTGTGTTGATCGACAACGTCCACGCACGCTGGCGTAACTGGAGTGAGTTGCTGAATGTGCCGGACAGCGACGAGCTGCCGTTTGCCGAGTTGATCAGCGCGCCGCGTGAGGTATTGGCAGGCAAGTCGATCCCGACCATGACCAACGTGCTGTGGGTATCCGGCGCGCGGGACGTGCGGATGGCTCTGGAAAAAGTCGTGGGCGAGATGACCGGTCAGGTCGTGCACTCCGCCGAGGATGCTGAGGAGGGTCTGGCGTTGGCGGTGCAACTGGTGCCACAGATCGTGATTGTCGATGCGCGCCTTCCCGGCATGGATGGCTGGGCGTTCTGCCATGCCTTGCGCGCCACTTCGTGGGGGCAGTCCATTTATCTGATCATGCTGGCGAACATGGACTCGCCCGGTGAAATCAATCAGGCAGCGGAAGCCCGGATCAACGATTGCCTCAGTCCGGCCGAGGTGGCTCGCCTGTTGCCGTTGCGCATGAGCGCGGCCAGGCAGTACGTGAAGTTGCTTGGTCACTGGGAGCAGGACCGGGCCCAACTCAAGCAATTTTCTGCCGAGCTGGCGTTGAGCAATCGAAAGTTGCAGCGTTATGCGCTGATTGATCAACTGACCGGCCTGCAGAATCGGCGTGCCGGCATGGAAGCGTTGACCCAGGCATGGAGCGCCTGCGAGCGCTCCGGCGAACCGGTGACGATGATGATGATCGACATCGACAAGTTCAAGGAAGTGAACGACACGCACGGCCATGCCGTGGGTGACAAGGTACTTGGCGCGGTGGCGGAAGTGATGCGCAATTCCGCGCGCAAGGAAGACACCGTTTGTCGCATGGGCGGAGAGGAATTTCTGGTGATCTGCCGCAATGCCAATCTGAAGTCCTCGTTGATTGCCGCCGAGCGTTTGCGCAAGGCGGTGGCTGAGCTGAAGGTGCGTTTCGAGGCCGAATGGCTGAGCGTCACGGTCAGCATCGGCATTGCGTGCAAGGAGCCGGGCATGGCTGATCCCGGCACCCTGGTCAATGCTGCCGACAAGGCGCTGTACGCCGCCAAGGCGAAAGGACGCAACCGTATTTGTCACTTCCGCAGTGGCAAGGTGCATCTGGACGAATGAACGAACGACACGTCGACGGTGGCATGTCGTCCTCGCGTGGAATAATCGGCACTTCCTGACTGGAGTCGCTGGCGCATGGACAGCCACAAAATTCTGCAGACCGCAGTGGTGTTCCTGCTGGCCACGGTGATTGCCGTGCCGCTGACCAAGCGTTTCCGGCTGGGGGCCGTGCTTGGCTACCTGTTGGCTGGCATCGTGATTGGCCCGCAACTGCTTGGTCTGATCAGCGACACCGAAGGCGTCGCCACGGTGTCCGAGTTCGGCGTGGTGCTGATGCTGTTCGTGATCGGCCTCGAACTTTCGCCGCAGCGGCTGTGGGTGATGCGCCGGTCGGTATTCGGCACGGGCCTGGCACAGGTGCTGGCAACCACGATCGCGATTGCCGCGGCCAGCTACTACCTGTTCGGCCTGAGCGGGAAGGCGGCGGTGATCGTGGGTGGCAGTCTGGCGCTATCGTCCACGGCGTTCGGTCTGCAGATTCTGGCCGAGCGCAAGGAAGCTGGCTCGGCCTATGGGCGCCAGGTGTTCTCGATTCTGTTGTTTCAGGATCTGGCGGCCATTCCGTTGATTGCTGCGGTGCCGTTGCTGGCCTCGTCCACCGCCCAGGACTTCAACCTGATCGCGGTATTGCGCACGGTAGGCATGATTATCGCCGTGGTTGTTGGTGGTCGCTATCTGCTGCGTCCGATCTTTCGCTTCGTGGCCAGGGCTGATTCGGCTGAGGTGTTTACTGCCACCGCCTTGCTGGTGGTGACGGGCGTTGCCTTGTTGATGGAGCTGACCGGCGCGTCGGCAACCCTGGGTGCGTTTCTCGCCGGCATGGTGCTGGCCGACTCCGAGTATCGGCACGAGCTGGAATCGAACATCGAGCCGTTCAAGGGCCTGCTGCTGGGTTTGTTCTTCATCAGCGTCGGCATGTCGATGGATGTCTCGCTGTTGCTGCATCAGCCGCTGCTGATCCTGGAGCTGGTGGTCGCCTTGTTGCTGTTGAAGGGGCTGCTGTTGTGGCCGCTGGGACGACTGCTGGCCGGGCTCAACCGTTCCGATACCTTGCGTCTGCTGGTGTTGCTTGCCTGCGGTGGCGAGTTTGCCTTCGTGGTGTTGCGCCAGGCCGCCGAGCAGCAGCTGATTGCGGTGAGCCAACGTGATGCGCTGGTGCTGGCGATCACCTTGTCGATGGCGTTGACGCCACTGCTGGTGGTATTGGCGGCGCGTGGCCTGCACCTGCGGCCGAAGAAACCCACGCGTGAATTCGACGCCATCGATGCGGCGCCGCCACGGGTGATCATTGCCGGTTTCGGCCGCGTGGGCCAGATCATTGCCCGCTTGTTGCGCGCGCAAGGTATCCCGTTCGTGGCGCTGGAACATTCAGCCGAACAGGTGGATCTGTCGCGTCGATTTGGCAGCATTGATCTGTTCTTTGGCGATCCGGCGCGACCGGAACTGTTGCGTGCCGCGCACGCCGACAAGGCTGAGGTGTTCGTGCTGGCCACCGACGATCCGGAGGCCAACCTGCGCACCGCGCGGCTGGTTCGGCGGCAGTACCCACACCTGAAAATCATCGCGCGAGCACGCAATCGCCAGCATGTATTTCGGCTGATGGACATGGGCGTGGAAGAGCCGGTGCGCGAGACGTTCCACTCCAGTCTCAAGATGACCCGGAAGACGCTGGAGGCACTGGGGCTGTCGCCCGAACTGGCGGCGGACCGGGTCGAGCGCTTTCGTCGCTATGACGAGGCCTTGCTGAAAAGGCAGGCGCTGGTTTACGACGACGAGACCAAGCTGATCCAGAGCAATCGCGATGCGCTGATCGATCTGCAGCAATTGTTCGAGGCCGACGCCGAGCGCAGCGCTGAGCGCGAGCGTGAACGCGACCCGACCACGGCACAGGCAGGCGACGGCGACTGACGCCGAAGTCCGGTCGCTGTGCGGCCGGACTTCGTTCAAGGCGTGCCTAGTCTGCCGGCTGCGCGGGCTGGCGCAAGGTCTGCCGCACGCTGGGGATCGTACCGCTGCGTGCGGTCAGTTCGTGGGCGATGTCGACATAGCCGAGTTGCCGTGCCACTTCGGCGGCGGTGCGCCCGAACGCATCGGTGGCGTTGCGGTCGGCACCACGCGACAGCAGCACGCGTGCTGGCGGCAGCAGCGCATGCATGGCGCAGGCGTGCAGAGCGGTGACGCCGCGCTGATCGGCATGCGCAACCTGGGCACCGGCATCGAGCAACAGCGGTATCAGTGCCCCGATGTGGGTGGCGTCGCAGTTGCTGCCGGGCCGCAGCTGTGCGCCGAGCAACAACAACAGTGGCGTCTTGCCCTCGTTGTCGGCGTGGTTGATCTCGGCGCCACGCTTGAGCAGCACGTCGAACAGGCGCCGCGCCCGCAGGCTGTCGTTGTGCTCGAAGCCGAACTGGGCCGCGGCATGCAATGCACTGCGCCCGGCGCTGTCGACGGCTTCGATGTCGGCGCCGGCGTCGATCAATTGCTCGGCAATTTCCGGATAGCCCATCGCGGCCGCTGCCATCAACGCCGTAGCGTCATTTGGCAAACGCTGGTCGACTGCCACCTGGTGTTGCAGCAACAACGCCACCAGCGCTTCGCGTCGTGCGGCGACGGCGGCGGCGAGTGGAGTGACGCCGCTGCGCGCAGCCAGCGTCGGGTCGGCGGAGGCTTCCAGCAGGCAGGCAGCGATATCGCGATGACCGGCGCCGCAGGCATGTAACAGTGCGGTGGCGCCTTGTTCGTCGCGGGTGTCCACGGCAAAACCCAGTTCCAGCAGGCGCTGCACGCTGGTCAGTGCGCCAGCCCTGGCCGCGGCGGGGAGATCATTGGCACGCAGCGCACGGTTCGGTCGGGACCAGTCACGCCAATCGAGCCAGCGCTCGACGGCAGGATGTTCCAGCGACAAGCCCAGCGCAGTTTCACCGTTGGCATCGGCTGCTTCAGGATCGGCGCCGTGGGCGATCAGTGCACGTACCAGCGGCAGTGCCTTGGCGCCGTGTTCGAGCGCAGAAAACAGCGGTGTGCGGCCGTCGCGGTCGCGAGCATTCGGGTCGCAACCACGTTCCAGCAGGGCCTGCAGCAAGGCCGACTGCGCGGTGTTCGCGGCCAACTGCAACGGTGTGCGGCCACGTGCATCCGGGCCGAATGGATCGGCGCCTGCTTCAAGCATTTTCATGGGCAAGGCCGCTGCTTGTGCCGCGCCGTTCGCGTGCAGCAAGGCCAGCGCCAGCAAGCCGGCGCCGGCGGGACTTGCGCCAGCCTGCAGCAGGTCGTCGAGCGCCTCGGTAGTGTCTGGTAGTCGACGCAGCAAGGCATCGAACAGGCGCTGGCCCAGCGGCGGCAGCTCGGCGATTTCGCCAGTATCGGCATCATCGGTGCGTGGTGCTTCAAGTCGTGCTTCGGCAGCCAGCCCGTGATCGAGCAGCCAGCGCCGGCCTGCCGCGAGGCCGGGCGTCGACAGATCGAGGTACAGTCTGGCCAGATCGGTCTGTGGCCATTCACGCACACGACTGTTGAAACCGGAAACGACCGCCCAGTGGCCCGAGCGCAGCGCCTCAAGCAGGTGTCCCGGTGTATCGGCGCCCTCGGTCAAGACATCTGCGCTGAGACTCGCTGGCAGCGGCGTATCCGGATCGAGCAGGGCGACCAGATCCCAGCGCCCGGCTGCGGCGGCGTGGTCGAGCGCGCTGCGACCATCCGTGCCGGGCACCTTGGGTGCGGCCCCCAGCGCCAGCAGTGCACGCACGGTATCCGCGTCGGCACGCGGTGACTGGCAGGCGAGGGTCAGTGCGTCGCGGCCATGGTCGTCGCGCAGGCCGGCATCGGCTTTCGCTTCAGCCAATAGCTGCACGATGCCGCCGGCACCGGCGCGTGCGGCTTCCATCAGCGCACTGCTTCCGTGCATGTCGACCAGGTTCACGTCCGCGTTCGCTGCACAAAGTACGCGGGCGATTTGCTCGTGCCCTTCACTGGCGGCCGTGATCAAGGCGTGTCGATGGCGCGCGTCGAGCGCATTGATGGCCGCGCGATGCTTGAGCAGCAGCTTCACGCCTTCGATGTCATCGTCGGCAATGCTGCTGGCGGCGACCAGTGCGGGCTCACCGTCGGCAGGTGCCGGTTTGGCGCCATGCTCCAGCAGGAATTTCACCAGCGGCCAGTTGGCCGCACGACAGGCGTTGGCCAGCGGGCTGATGCCGGCCTGGTTGAGCGCGTTGATGGGTGCGGCGGCGTCCAGCAACATGGCCGCCACGCCGGCATCGGCGCTGAGCACCGCTCCGTGCAGCGCGGTGTTGCCTTCGGCATCGGTGGCCAGCGGGCTGGCGCCGTTGGCCAGCAAGGTCAGCACGGCTTCGGCGCGACCATGCCAACTGTCGCGGGTGGCGGCCAGCAGCGGGGTCAGGCCGCCACTGGCGTGATTGACGTCGGCGCCCTTGGCGATCAGCGCGCGCAACAAGCGGGTGTCCGGCAATAGCGCGGCCAGCATCAAGACCGGGCGCTGGTCGCGGTCCTCCGCCGGCGGTGCCGTGTCCGGAGCGGCACCCACTTCGAGCAGAGCCAGTGCGCGTTCGATATCGCCATCGCGGGTGGCGGCGAGCAGCGCTGCTGCCTGATCAGGGGTACCGGCAGTACGTTCGCTTTCGGTGAGGGTAGGCCGGTGCGCGGTGCTTGGCGTTTGGTCGACGCGCCGGCGCGAGTGGCGGCTTTCGCACAACAGCGCACGAAGCGTGCGGTTGGCGATGACCAGGCAACCCAGTGGCAGCAGCACGATGCCGTAGAGCACGATCGCCGCAATGCGCGGCTCCGGCGGCAGCACGCCATACAAGCCGGTCAGTGCGATGGCGCCAAAAGAGAGCACCAGCATCGAGAAGGCGACCGGCAGAAAGTGGCTGAAGAAGCGTTCTTCGCGCGACAGATGGCGGGCAAATGCGATGCTGCGCAAGGTAGCGGTGAAGATCCACGAACCGTCACGTTGGCGCGGGTAGGCGTCATCCCACAGAAACAGCAGCCCATAAGCGGGCCACAGTCGCCACAGCGCCACCAGTGCCAACACCAGCGCGGCGGCCAGCAGCAGCGCGGCACTGAGGCTGGGTGTGTGAGTCAGTTGCATCATCGGCCAGGCGACCAGCGCGAACACCAGCACGGTGTAGCCAGTGAACATCACCAGGTGCGCGGCGCCCCGGCGCAGCACGGTGCGCATGAACTGCGGTTCGGGATCAAAGCCGATCGCGTGGCAGACCGCGGCAAGGGTCAAGGCGTTGGCCAGCAGCAAGGGGATCAGGGTCAGCGGATGAGTGACCAGTCCGGCCGCGAAGACCGCCAGCGAACCGGGTAAGAACCAGGCCAAGGCTTGCAGGAAGGGCGGATGGCGACGCGATTTGGGCTGGGTCATGGAGACAGTATAGAAATCGTTGAAGGTGCAGACGGTAACCAAGTGTTAACGCGGGCAACAGAATGAAGCTTTGTTCATTCGCCGCGATCATTCTGCGGCGAGTGCGTATACGCGGGATGGTTGGCGGTCGCCAGGGACTCCTTCGGTGGCACCTGCAAATGCCATCCTTGCTCATGCAGGTGGGCGAGCACTTGCACGGCGTCCTCGACCGGTAATTTGCGCTGCGCGTCGAGTGGAACTTCCATAACGAAACGCAGTTCACCCAGCAGCGTGACCAGCGATTCCGGCAGCGCATCGAAGCCATCGCGTTTGGTCAGCCACAGGTAGCTGCCAGCCTTGCGCAGGCTGGCGTAGACAAAGCATTGCATGGCGATACTCGCGGGTGGATGGTGGGAAGAGCCCGACCGCCGAGCGTAGCAGTGGCGGGCGCGGTATGGCTGAGTGTGGGCTGACGACGCACCGAACGGTGGGCGTCGGCAGGCAATGTTATCAATTTGTTGCGATTGCACTTGCAACGTCTTCAACGAGGCGGCAAAGTGCCGTCGAGGCAGTTCAAACGCACGTATGAATTCAATGACGCTACCTCGTCCTTCGCGACAACCACGCGTACCACCGGCCGCCACATGAAATGCAGGAGCAAGTGATGCCTACGACCTTCCATTCCCTCAAGGGTGCTAGTCGCCCGCTCGCGCTTGCCGCGCTGAGCCTCGCCATTGTGGCCGCGTTTGCGCCAACCAGCGCCAGCGCCAGTGCCTTCCAGCTCAAGGAAAACAGCGCCAAGGGGCTGGGCCGTGCCTACGCCGGTTCCGCAGCTGCCGGCGGTGATGTTTCGGTGGTCACGAACAATCCTGCCGCGATGACGGAACTGGATGGCACTTATTTCCAGGCCGATGTCACGGCGATCAACTTCAGCACCAAGTTCACCGGCAGCGCCAGCGACGTGCTGAGTCGTCCGATCAGTGGTGGCAATGGCGGCGACGGCGGCACGACGCTGCCGGTCCCGGCCCTGTTCATGTCGACCAAGGTGTCGGACAAGGTCCATCTGGGCTTTGGCTTCTCGGTACCGTTTGGCTTCCAGACCGAGTTCGACAAGGACTGGGTCGGTCGCTACAACGGCGTCAAGTCCAAGTTCCAGTCGCTGGACGCGACGGTCTCGGCGTCTTTCGACGTTTCCGACAGCTTTGCCGTCGGCGTCAGCGCGATTGCCCAGCGCACCTCCGCTGAGCTGTCCAGTGCGATCAACTTCAACGCGGTGGGCTTGGGTATTCAGCAGGCCATCGGTGCGCAGACCGCCGCGGGCGTGGCGCAAATCCAGGCCGCCGTCGGGGCCGGTCAGCTCACCCCGCAGCAAGCGGGTGCGATGATTCAGCAGGCCGTGGCGCAGGGTCAGGCCGCCGCCGCGGGTGTGGCCGCAGCGACACCGCAGGGCGTCGACGGGTTTGCCACCATCAAGGGTGATGACTGGGGTTACGGTTACCAGGTGGGCATGTTCTGGAAGATGACCCCGAACGACAAGCTGGCGGTGAACTACCGCTCCAAGATCAGCCACGTTTTGCAGGGCACCGGCAAGTTCAATGTGCCTGCCGGCTATGGCTTGTTGCTGAACAACCCGGCACTCGCCAGCAGCATCCCGCCGTTCTCCAACACCACTGGCACGGCACCGTTCACGACTCCGGCCGTGATCAGCGCCAGCTACTGGCATCAGGAAGAGAAGTTCGGCTTTGGTGCCGACCTGTCGTACACCAAGTGGGATGTGTTCAAGGAACTGCGCGTCAAGTACGGCACGGCTCCGCTGCAGCCCGATACTGCCGAGACGTTCAACTGGCGCAACACGATTTACGCGTCGATCGGTGGCGACTACTACTTGAACAGCAAGCTCACCTTGCGTGCCGGCGTTGCGGTGGACAGTTCGCCGACCTATCTCGCTGTACGTGATGTGCGCGTACCCGACGCGACTCGCCGGCTGGTGACCGTGGGTGTGGGTTACAAGGCCAGTGAGCACTTCGAGATCAACGCCTCGTATGCGCACATCTTCGTGAGCCAAGCGCACATCCAGAGCTCGAGCAGCACCCACGACGTGATCACCGGCAACTTTGAGGACTACGGCAACCTGCTGAGCCTGTCGGCGCAGTACAAGTTCTAGTCGACCATCGGCGAACGATGCAAAAAAAACACCCCGCGCGAGCGGGGTGTTTTTTCATGTCCAGGCGATCGATCGATTCATCCGCGACGCAGCAACAGATCGAGCATGCGGCGGAAGCGCGCTCCGTAAGGGGGGTTCAGCAGGCCTGCGCCATTGAAACGCGCTTGCCGGAATACCGGCTTCACGTGCGAGAACGTGCGAAAGCCTGCTTCACCATGATAGCCACCCATGCCAGAAGCGCCGATGCCACCAAACGGCAGGTTGTGCTGGGCAATGTGATACAGCGTGTCGTTGATGCTGACGCCGCCGGCATGTGTACGCGTCAGCACGCGGTCGACCAGGCTGCGGTCATTCTCGAACAAGTACAAGGCCAGCGGATGCGGATGAGCGCGGACGTAGGCAATCGCTTCGTCGATACTGTCATACGGCACCAGCGGCAACAGCGGGCCGAAGATTTCTTCGCGCATCACCGCCATCTCGTCGTTGACGCCGCTCAGCAACTGCGGTGGCAACAGTCGGCGTGCCGGATCTTCACCGGCCTCGCTGAGCCTATGCACCTGGGCACCGCGGGTGCGGGCGTCGTCACGCAGTTCGACGAGGCGCTGGTACTGGCGATCCGACACGATGCTGGCGTACTGCTTGCTGCTGCCCAGCGCGGGATACATTTGTGCCAGCACCTTGCCGGCCGTGCTGATGAAGTCATCTACCCGTGCCCGTGGCAGCAAGACGTAATCGGGCGCGATGCAGGTTTGTCCGGCATTGACCAGTTTGCCGAACACGATGCGCTCTACCGCATGGTCGAAACGTGCGCCGGGTCCGATGATCGCTGGTGACTTGCCGCCGAGTTCCAGAGTCACCGGCGTCAGGTTGGCGGATGCCGCACGCATCACGTGATGGCCTACGGCGGTGGACCCGGTAAACAGCAGGTGGTCGAACGGTAGCGCCGAGAAGGCTTGCGCCACCGTGGCATCGCCGTTGACTACCACGACTTCGTCAGCGGCAAAGACCTTGGCCATTTGCTCGGCGAACAACGCCGAGAAGCGCGGCGTGAATTCACTCATTTTCAGCATCGCGCGGTTGCCGGCGACCAGCGCGTCGACCAGCGGGCCGATGGCGAGGTACAGCGGGTAATTCCACGGCACGATGATGCCGATCACGCCAAGCGGCTGTGGTTGCAGCTCGGTGCGTGCCGGCAGAAACAGCAGGTCGGCCAGCCGCCGTCGCGGCTTCATCCAGCGTCGGCCATGGGCCAGCGCATGGCGAATAGCCGACAGGCTGGGGAAGATTTCCAGCAAGTCGGTCTCCTCGGCCGGTCGCTGGCCGAAGTCAGCATTGATCGCCGCAGCGAATGCCTCGCGCTGTGCGCGAAGCATCGCTTCCAATGCCCGCAGGCGGCGTGCGCGTGCGGCCCATGGCGGCATCGGCTCGACCGCCTGCGCCTCGCGCAGGCGCACCAAGCGGGTGGTCAGTTCGTCACTGTCCGTCATGATCGTCTCAGAGCTTCGCACGCAGTTCGACACCTACCATGCGCGGCGGCGTGATGCCGGCGTATGGCGTACCGAACACGCTCGCGGAGATATTGTTCACGTCGGTAACATAGCGCTTGTTGAACACGTTGTTGGCGTACACGGCAATTCCCCAGTGACCGTTCGACGAGCTCCAGTCCAGCCGTGCATCGGTGCGTTGCTGGCTGCTTCCCGTGGTGAAATTCGGACTGACCTGACAGGTACCCTGCAACTGCGAGTCGCGGTTGCAGCGTGATGCACCACGGAACGCATGATTGACGGTGAAGGCGAGGTCGCCATGGGCGACGTCGTGCCAAGTGTAGCCAAGGTTGCTGGCGAACGAGTACTTCGGTTCACCGGTGGGCTGACCGGTCAGAATGGCACCGGAAGAAGCCACCGCCTTGCTGTAAGTCGCATCGATATAGGCGCCAGTCAGGCTGAATTGCAGGTCGGCCAGTGGACGCCACTGCAGTTCCAACTCCGCACCCTTGGCTTCCTGGTCGGTGCTGTTCACCAGGTAGCGCGGCACGCCGGAACCCGCCGTGTTCGGGTCAAGTGTCAGTGATTGACGGTTGCTGTAGACGTAGTGATAGACCGAACCGTTGAGCAACAATTTCTGCTCCGGGAATACGGTTTTCAGACCGGCTTCGTAGTTCCAGACTTTCTCCGGAGCGAAGTGCGAGCCAATCTGGACGCTGTTGTAACCACCCGCCTTGTAGCCCTTGGTGACTGAGACGTAGCCCATCATGTCGGGGGTGAACTGGTAATCCAGCACGGCGCGCGGGCTGAGATCGCTCCAGCTGTTGTTGAATTGCACCGGGGTACCGATGGCGTCGGTGAAGATGATGTTGTTGCCGAACATCGCCAGCGCGTACTGGGCTTCGGGCGGCAGCATGCCGACGACACCGGCCTGGGTCAGTCCGGCAACGGTGGCGTCGAACGCGTCGGCGCGGCGCGGCATGTTGTACCAGGAGAATGTCTTCTGGTCGCGTGTATAGCGAATGCCGGTGGTGAGGTTGAGTTTGTCGCTGAGGTGCCAGATCACGTCGCCGTAAGTGGCATAGGCCTTGAAGTGGCCGACGTTGCTGATCGCCTCGTTCCACGGATCACCGAGCAGCGTGTACGGCACGCCCATCTGGGCCAGCCCGGCACTGATCTGGGTGAGTGGGTAACCCACGCCCATCAGGTTGTTGGCGAGCGTGTCGATGCTGTCGGTGAAGGTGTTGGTCTGGCTGGTCTGGTTCGCGTGTTCATCGTAGTAGCTGACGCCGGCGACCCAGTCGACGAGGCCCGTATTGCCGCTGAACTTGAACTCCTGATACAGGCTGCGGTTGCGCTCGAGATTGGCCGTGTCCAGATAACTGACGATGTGGTTGGTACCGTCGTAGTCGCCGCGGTTCTCGGTGTTGAACTTGCGAAACGCAGACGTCGAGGTCAGGTTGCCCCAGGCAAAGGAGTGATCCACGCTCAAGGTGACGCCGTCGAATTTGCGCTTTTCCACGGCGCCGACCGTGTCGTTGTGCAACGGCGCGTGCAGCGGATCGACGTAGGTGGACGGATCGGCCGGATAGGGCGGACGCTCGTTGGTGTCGTTCGACAGCGCGATCAGGCTGATCGCCGGCTTCGGCAATTGATTCAAGTCTTCGTGATCCCACGACAGCAGCACGCGGGTGTCGTCCGTGATGTTCCAGCGCCAACTGGCACGGGCACCAAAGTCGTGGTCACCGCCGTAATCCTGACCATTCGCGGCATCGGTGATCCAGCCGTCGCTGCGGTTGCTGTACATGCTGAAGCGCAGCGCCATGTCCTGATTGATCGGGGCATTGAGCAGGCCGTCCACATACTTCCGGCCATAGTTGCCCACGCGCACGCGCACGCGGCCCTCAACGTGGTCGCTGGGTTCGTTGGTGATGATCGAGATGGCGCCGGCTGCAGCATTGCGGCCAAACAAGGTACCTTGCGGGCCCTTGAGCACTTCGATCCGGCTGACGTCATTGAACGCCAGCAGCGATGCGCCGGAGCGCGCCGAGTAGACGCCATCGATGTACACGCCAACGGCCGATTCGGTACCGATGCCGAAGTCACCGGTGGAGATGCCACGCATCTCGTAGCTGGGTTGGGTCGGCGAATCACCGCCCACGACCAGGCCGGGTACGAACAGGCTCATCTTGCTGAGGTCGGTGGCGGCGAGCGTATCGATCTGCTTGGCGGTGACGATCTGCAACGGGATCGGCACTTGCTGCATTTCCTGCGAGCGGCTCTGCGCGGTGATCGTGATCTTGCCGAGCTCGGTGACCTGCTTGGTGGAGTCGTCGGCCGATTTTGTCGTGGCCGGAGCCGGGTCCTGCGTAGCGCTGGCGCCGAACGCCAGCGGCGAGCCGCACAACAGCAGCACGGCGCTGCTACCGAGAAGAAGGTGGCGCAGACTGGCGGACAGAAGTCGTTGGCGCATGATCATCCGAATAATCCCCTTGGGTATTGGGTCGTGCGCTGGCGACGCCAGCACACGACAAATCTCTATTTGGTGCCGGGCGCTATCTGCGCACAGCCACGTCAGTGCAGGATGTCGCAGTTGCCCTTCATCGCGAGAATCCACGAACGGATAAGTGCGACCCCTTCGCGATCCACCGTGTCGCGGCCAAGCTCGGGCATCATCACGCCCGGCCTGGTGGATTCCAGTCGGTGTACCAGAATCGATTCATCCGGTTTGCCGGGAACGATGTCAAACAGACGGCCACCCGTTGCCGGGCCGGCTGCCTCGGGCGACTTGCAGATGCCTGCGTAATGCGTTCCGGCAGGGATGTCGCTGCCCAGCCACAGACCGGTGACGTTGGCGACGCCGTTCGGGTTGTGGCACGACTCACAGTTGACGTCGAGGTAAGCGCGCGCCCGTGCATCGAGCGTGGCGCTTGGATCGCGCCAGTTGGCCTGTTTCGGTATCTCCGCAGGCTTCGGCAGATCGCTGAGGTAGCCGATGGCCGCCAGATGCTGCAATTGATTCTGGCGACCAGTGCCGTAGTCGTAGTCCCGGTTCAAGTTGCGTGCACGCGGGCCGAGTGGATGGATCTGGTTGGTGACCATGTTGGCTTTGTGGCAGGTGGCGCACTGGCCTTCATCGGGAACCACGTAGTTGAAGTCCGTGCGCTTGCCCTCGTCGTCCACCAGGGTCAGCGGCTCGACGGCGCCAATGCGGGTCAGCGTGGCTTCGGTCTGGGCATCGTTCCAGACGTAGGTCATCGGGGCCCAGCCATCCTTGCGCAGCACCAGCAAGCGGGTCTCGATCAGGCGGACAGACGCCATGTTCAGGCCTTGGCCGGCGAAGTCACCGTGGTCGCGCAAAGTACGGGCCACCTCGCTGAACTTGCCGTTGGCGACGCGCGGGTAATAGAACGTCTTGCTGACCACGGTGCCGACCGGGAAGTCGAAGGTGTTGGTAGCCGAGTATTTCGCCGACACGCCCTTCGGCATCCACACCGTGCGCAGCTTGTGCACGTAGTCGGAGAACAGGTGCGTGTTGAGACCGTAGGGCACCACGCCCGCGTTGAGTTCGAGCATGCCGTCGTGCACCTCGACCAGATGCCAGTCGCTGAGCTTGGGCGGGCGACCGTCTTCGTGGAAGGCCACGGGTGCCATCTCGTGATGGCAACCCGCCAGCAACAACAACGCCAGCAGCGCTGCGCATTTCGTCAAATTCATCAGCGTGCCCTTCAGATCTTCGGCTCGGGATTGAGCACCACCGGGGGCAATTTCGGCAGCGTGCACGCGAACGGCTTCATGTCCTTGCTGGGGTTCTTGTAGCCGTTCGGACCGTCTGCATTGAGTACGCCGTTGACGCCCTCCAGGCAGATGCGCGCTTCGGCCGGTACTTCGCCGCCCTGATATTTCGGGTTGACGTAACCATCCCACAGCACATCGGGGAAGCTGCCATTGACCCCGTACAGCGCGGTCTTCAGCGCCTTGAACTCCATGTTGCCGGGAGAATTGCCGCCGCCCTTTAGGCGGTTGCCGTAAACGTAGATGCCTTCCGGATACGGGTTGTAGTTGGCGGCCACGCCGGTCTTGGTGGCGTAGTTGGTGGAGTAGAAGCTGGCGATGATGATGTTCGCCGTCTGGTTGCCGGAGATATCGTTGTCGAAGATCTCCACCTTGTCGTTGGAGTTGATAACCACGCCGGAGCCGGCCGGCACGCTGGCAACGGCTGCACCGTTCGCCGCAAAGTTGACGTGGTTGTTGTCGAAAACCTTGTTTTTGTAGATGCGCGTGGAGTGCCCTTCCATCAGCAGGCTGGGCATGTTGAACACCAGGATGCCGCCGGAGTTGTTGGTGGCGGTGTTGCCGTAGACATCGGCATTGATGGTGTTCTCGACCTCGATACCGGCCGGGCTCTGCTCGGCGCGATTGTTGCGCACGACGGCATTGGTGGTCTGGCCGACATAGATGCCGGCGTCGGAGGCGCCGATTGCCACGTTGTTCTCGATCAGCACGTTCTGCGTCTTGACGGGATAGATGCCATAGGCGCCGTTGCTGGTCTTCGCACCCTCGGTCCATTCCACGCGGATGCCGTGAATGGTGATGTTCTTGCCTTCGATGATTTTCAGCGCATCGCCCATGGTGTCTTCGATGGCCAGGTTTTCGATGGTGAAGTCGCTGGCATTGACCAGCAGGCCCTGCGGCCCGACGATCTGGCCCTTGAACGACAGCACCGTCTTGTCCATGCCGGCACCGCGGATAGTGACGCCGTCGGTATGCAGGCTGAGGCCGCGCTTGAGCGAATAATGGCCGGGCGGAATCTCGATCACGCTGCCGGGCTTGGCGTCCAGCAATTGTTCCTGCAGCCTGGCCTCGAAGCTGGCGTCGCTGCTGGCCTGCGGTGCCGGCTCGGATTTGCCGCAACCGGCCAGTGCTGCAGCGATGGCTACGGTGATGAACAATTTACGCATGACGTCGGACTCCCCCATTAGGAACGAATGCACAGTTGCCACCACTGTCCATCAATCCACCCCAAAGGGGGAGGGCACAACGGCCAATCGACGGGGGGTAAACAGGCCAAATGACCCGTCATGTGTGATCAGGCGGCGTTGCGCCGGGCATCCTGTGGCGGCATGCCGGTCCAGCGTTTGAACGCCCGGCGAAACTCGCGTGGGTCGTTGAAGCCCACCTCGCTGCCAATCTGGGCCACGCTGAGCGAGCCCGCCTGCAGCAATTGAAGTGCACGTTCGGCGCGCACGCGATCATGGATTTCGCGGAAGATGCGCCCGCTCTCGGCCAGCTTGCGCCGCAACGAGCGTTCGCTGAGGTTGAGCGTGCGGGCCACGTCATTGAGGCGCGGCTGCGTTGACAGCTGACTGCGCAGCAAGCGCTCTACCGCGGCCACGATCTCCTGATGGGGTTCGCCACCATCTGGCGTGCGTTGCTGTGTGCACAGCGCCAGCGCCTGTTGCGCGGTCAGTGGATTGAAACCGGGCAAGGGTCGCGCCAGCCATTGGGTGCTGATGAGCAACTGGTTGCGTGGCGCGCCAAAACGGACTTCGCAACCAAACAACGCTTCGTACTCGGCGGCGTAGGCAGGTCTGGAGTAGGCAAACTCCGCGCGCACCGGACACAGTTCGGCGCCGACCAGTTCGCGCGCAATCATCAGGCAGCTGGCAAACAATTCCTCACAGAAGAACGGCATCAGTTCAGTGTCGCCGAAACGCGGCCACGCCACCAGCGACACCTCGCGTTCGCTGACCGGCTCGACCGCCACTTCCAGCAGACAGCCGCAAATCTTGTGATGGGCTATCCCGGCGAACATCGCCTCGCCCAGCGTACGCGAAGTCATCATCGCCAAGCCCAGCAGGCCGAAGCCGCCGATGGTGCCTTCGCGGCCAATGCGCAGGCCGGCGTCGGGTATGCCCAGTGACTGCAGTGCGCGGCGCGCAAAGATGTTGGCCTGACGGTAGGAAACCCGCAGCGCGGGATCGGCAATCTGCTCGCGGCTCAACGCCAGTCCGGCAAACCACGACCGGCTGTCGATGCCTGCGGCGTCAGCCAGCTGCGCCAGATACAGCAGCTTGTTCGGCGGAAATTCCGCCGCCGTGTAGCGCGGGTCATCCGTAGCCAGCGTGGCGGATGGCGGGTTCAGGCCGATCCTTTCAGCAGGGCGTGCCATGGGTTGGTTGCTCCAGCAGGTGCAGGCCGGACGCGGCCGGCATTTGCCGTCTTTCTACCATGCGCGCACACACAAGAGCTTGCGCGTTGCACCAACGAAGCCGTTGTGAGTCCGTGCTCAGGGTCCTCTGACCACGCGGCCAGAGGACCCTGAGTTGATCACTCGCCGATGGTCAGCAGCGACGCGTTGCCGCCGGCTGCCGTGGTGTTGACGGTCAGCGTGCGTTCGCCGGCGAAGCGCAGCAGGTAGTGCGGGCCGCCGGCCTTGGGGCCGGTGCCGGACAGGTTCTCGCCGCCGAACGGCTGCACGCCGACCACCGCGCCGATCTGGTTGCGGTTGACGTAGCAATTGCCCACGCGGGCGTGGCTGGCGATGTAGTCGATGGTGTCGTTGATGCGGCTGTGGATGCCCAAGGTCAACCCGTAACCGGTGGCGTTGATCTGGTCGACGATCTGCTTCAGTTCGCTGCCCTTCCAGCGGATCACATGCAGTACCGGACCGAACACTTCGCGAGTCAGTGTGGCCAGCGACGGAATCTCATAGGCGCGCGGTGCGAAGAAGGTCCCGTTGGCGGTGAGTGTCGGGTCCATCGCCACTTCGCCGATCTTCTTCGCTTCACGGTCCATCCGCGCGGCATGCTCGACCAGGATCTTTTTCGCGTCTTCGTCGATCACCGGGCCGACATCGGTGGATAGCAGGCCCGGATCGCCGACCTTCAATTCGGCCATCGCGCCGGTCAGCATGGCGGTCACCTTGTCGGCGATGTCTTCCTGCACGAACAGCACGCGTACGGCCGAGCAGCGCTGGCCGGCAGACTGGAATGCCGAGGCAATCACGTCTTTGACGATCTGCTCGGGCAATGCGGATGAATCGGCGATCATCGCGTTCTGGCCGCCGGTCTCGGCGATCAGTGCGGCGATCGGCGCGTTGCGTGCGGCCAGTGCGCGGTTGATCGCCCAGGCGGTATCGGTGGAGCCTGTGAAGGCCACGCCGGCCACGCGCGGGTCCTTGGTCAGTGCCGCGCCGACAGTGGTGCCGTCGCCCGGCAGGAACTGCAGCACGTCGACTGGCACACCGGCTTCATGCAGCAGTTTCACCGCGGCATGGCCGATCAGCGAAGTCTGCTCGGCCGGCTTGGCGATCACGCTGTTGCCGGCGGCCAGCGCGGCGCTGACCTGGCCCAGGAAGATCGCCAGCGGGAAGTTCCACGGGCTGATGCAGACGAATACGCCGCGACCGTTGAGAAATAGCTGATTGCTCTCGCCAGTCGGGCCGGGCAGCTGTTCCGGCTGACCGAACAGACGGCGCGCCATGCTGGCGTAGTAGCGCAGGAAGTCGGCCGCTTCGCGGATCTCGGCGATCGCGTCGGGCAGGCTCTTGCCCGCTTCGCGTACGCATAGCGCAATGAACTCGCCACGACGTGCTTCAAGCAGTTCGGCGGCGTGTTCGAGGATGGCGGCGCGACTGGCAGCCGGCAGGCGGTCCCAGCCGAACTGCGCGGCAACCGCGTTGCCCAGCGCCTTGTCGACGGTGGCGCTGTCGGCGCTGATGTAGCTGCCCACGCTCTGACGGCGATCGGCCGGATTGGTTACCTGCACGGTCGGTCCGTTGGCATTGGCACCCGGCACCAGCGGTGCCGCCGTCCACGGGCCGGGGTTGGCCGCCACGGCATCGGCCATCGCTTTCAGTTCGTTGTCGTTGGAGAAGTTGACGCCCATGGAATTCTTCCGAAGTTCACCAAAGAGATTGACCGGCAGCGGGATGCGCGGATGCGAAATGGAGCTGAAACTGCGTACCGTCTCGCACGGATCGGCGACCAGTTCGCGCACCGGCAGCGTCTCGTCGACGACGCGGTTGACGAAACTGGTGTTGGCACCGTTCTCGAGCAGGCGACGCACCAGGTACGGCAGCAGGTCCTCGTGCGTGCCGACCGGCGCGTAGACGCGGCAGGGTACGTTGAGGTTCTGCGCGCCGATCACTTCGGCGTACAAATCGGTGCCCATGCCGTGCAGTCGCTGGAATTCGAACGGGCGGCCCTGTGCGAGGTCATGCACGGCAGCGATCGAATGGGCGTTGTGGGTGGCGAACTGCGGATAGATCAGTTCGCTGCCGGCATCGAACAACTTGCGTGCGCAGGCCAGATAGGACACATCGGTATTCGGCTTGCGCGTGTACACCGGGTAGCCAGCCAGACCATTTTCCTGCGCGCGCTTGATCTCGGCATCCCAGTAGGCACCCTTGACCAGGCGGACATACCAGCGGCGTTTTGCAGCGCGCGCGGTTTCGATCAGCCAGTCGATGACGAACGGAGTGCGCTTGGAGTACGCCTGCACCACGATGCCCAGGCCGTTCCATCCCTCGAGCGATGGATCGGCGAAGACGTCGCCAATGATGTCCAGCGAAAGCTCCAGCCGATCCGCTTCTTCGGCATCCACCGACAATGCGATGCCGTTTTCCATCGCCAGTTGCGACAGTTCCAGCAGCTTTTCGGTGAGCTGGCGGCGGGCGAGTTCACGCTTGGCCACTTCGTAGCGAGGGTGCAGCGCCGACAACTTGACCGAGATCGACGGTGCATCGGTGTGGTTGGCAAACGGGCCACGCTCACCGATAGCGGCGATCGCCCGGCGATAGTCTTCCTGATAGCGCTCGGCCGTTTCCGCAGTGAGCGCCGACTCGCCCAGCATGTCGTAGGAATAGCGATAGACCGCATATTCCTTCTTCGCGCAACGATCGAGCGCCTCGTTGATACTGCGGCCCATCACGAACTGGTGGCCCATGATGCGCATGGCCTGGCGCACGGCCAGGCGGATCGCCGGTTCGCCGGCGCGGCCGACCAGCCGCTTCAGCGCGCCGCCGAAGTCATGCCGGGTATCTTCGGCCAGATTCACCAGATGGCCGGTGAGCATCAGCCCCCAGGTCGAGGCGTTGACGAACAGCGACTCGCTCTGACCCAGATGCTTCTTCCAGTCCGCGTCGCCGAGCTTGTCGCGGATCAGCTTGTCAGCGGTGGCCTTGTCCGGAATGCGCAGCAGCGCTTCGGCCACGCACATCAGCAGCACGCCTTCTTCGGACGACAGGTCGTACTGGCGCATGAAGGATTCGACCGCGCTCTGGTCCTTGGCGCGCAAACGCACGCGGGAGACCAGGCCGGCCGCCACGTCGATCACCTGCTCGCGTTTGCTGGCGGGCAAGCTGGCCTGGGCCAGCAGATCGTTGACCGCTTCGGTCTCGTCACGCAGCCAGGCGGCGGTGATGCGCGCGCGCGCAGGCGTGCATTCGACGGGGAGTTCGGGGCTGAGAATGGCTTCGGTCACGGGGCAGCTGCCAGGATTCGCGCGGGGCGAAGGGAAGCGCGGAATTGTACGCCGGAGACCGTCACATGGGGTGTTCGAGTGCCTGTTTTGCCCGCTTGCGGCCACTATCCGCAGTTCGCGCGATGTTGTCGGCAAGGTTGGCCGCAGGAGCTGATCCAGGTCAACGGGGTGCGACATTCTTGCCCGTTTCGCCGCCGCGGCCTATCATTCTCTGGTTCCAGGCACGCCGGGTCCCCATGATCGTGCTTCGACCAGCTATCGCCGGCTTGCCCCGCGTGACGATGTGGCTCAAGCCCAATCGCACGCTCAGCCGGCGCGGTCTGCGTCGACTGATCATGATTCTGGTGGCACTGGTGCTGATGACGGCAGGACTGGGGGCGTGGCAGGGGAATGTGTTTGCTCCGCTGTTTGCCTTGGTTGAATCCGCCGCCGTGGCCCTCGCCTTGAGCGTGGCCTGGCGGGCCGGCGACCGTAGTGAGCGCATCACCCTCGACGAAACGTCGTTGGAAGTGCATTCGCTGCCGGGTCGGCGCCGCACGTGTTTCCAGTCCTGCTGGGTGCGCGTGTTGCTGGAGCCGGGTCATGGACGCCAGCGGTTGCTGCTGGCGTCGCATGGACGAAAATTGGAGATCGGCGCATTCCTAGCGGAACAGGAACGCGTCGCGCTGTCGAAGAAACTCATGGTGTTGCTGGCCGAACTCAACCAGCCGCGCAAGTAGGTTCAATAAAGGTGCAAGACATGACATCTGGCGGCATCAGGCGATCCTTCATGGCAGCGGCGACTCTCGCCCTTGCTTCGTTCGGCAGCGTGGCCCTGGCCGCCCCCGGCCCGTGGCAATTGAACATGGAGCCCGGCGCCAGCACCTGGTCGGCGGTGCCTTACCATCTCAACAACATCTCGCTGGCGGTGTGCACCGTGATCGGTGTGCTGGTGTTCGGTGCGATGTTCACGGCGATGTTCCGCTTCCGCAAATCGCGCGGTGCGGTTGCCGAGAAGTGGTCGCACAACACCATGGTGGAAGTGATCTGGACCACCATTCCCGTGCTGATCCTGATTACCCTGGCCTACCTGGCCACCGGCGGTCTGACCAGCTGGGCGGATACCACGGGCTCGCAGATGACCGTCAAGGTCACCGGCTACCAGTGGAAGTGGCGCTACGACTACGTCGACTACATGGGCAAGTCGATCGCCAAGGTCGGCTTCATGTCCAAGCTGGACTCGCAGAGCGACCAGACCCGCCAGATCGGTTCGGGCATGGACCCGTACGCGGTCAAGGTTGGCGACGAAAGCACCTATCTGCTGAATGTCGACAAGCCGCTGGTGGTGCCAGTCGACACCAAGATCCGTTTCGTGATCACCAGCGGCGACGTGATCCACTCGTGGTGGGTACCGGCCACCGGCTGGAAGATCGATGCGATCCCCGGAATCATCAACGCCGCGTGGGCGAACTTCACCACACCGGGTACGTACCGCGGCCAGTGCGCCGAGTTGTGCGGCCAGGATCACGGCTTCATGCCGATCGTGGTGGTGGTGAAGTCCAAGGCGGACTTTGCCAAGTGGCTGGCCGAGCAGGAGGCGCAGTCCGCTGCACCTGCCGCCGCACCGCAAACCGCGCAGGTTGCCGCACCGGCGGGTGGCAAGCAGGGCTGAGCCCGCTTGCTGCCGTTGCTGACAAATATTTCCCTTTCGCAGTCGCATTCATATTTCAGGTTAGAGGTGCAAGGCCATGTCCTACGCAGCCACCCATGATCACCATGATGATCACCACGGCGCGCCGAAGAATTTCTTCCAGCGCTGGGTCATGTCCACCAACCACAAGGACATCGGTACGCTGTACCTGGTTTTTGCGCTGACGATGTTCTTCATCGGCGGCAGCTTCGCAATGCTGATCCGCGCCGAGTTGTTCAAGCCCGGCATGCAGCTGATGCAGCCGTACTTTTTCAACCAGCTGACCACGATGCATGCGCTGGTGATGATCTTCGGCGCGATCATGCCGGCCTTCGTCGGCCTGGGTAACTGGATGATCCCGTTGATGGTGGGTGCGCCGGACATGGCCCTGCCGCGCATGAACAACCTGTCGTTCTGGATACTGCCGTTCGCCTTCCTCCTGATGCTGTCCACCCTGTTCATGCCCGGTGGTGGCCCGGCCGGTGGCTGGACGATGTATCCGCCGCTGTCGCTGCAGAGTGATTCGCTGGCCTACGTGGTGTTTGCTGTCCACTTGATGGGCATCAGCTCGATCATGGGAGCCATCAACATCATCGCCACCATCCTCAACATGCGCGCGCCGGGCATGGATCTGCTGAAGATGCCGGTGTTCGTGTGGAGCTGGCTGATTACCGCGTTCCTGCTGATTGCCGTGATGCCGGTGCTCGCTGGCGCGGTCACCATGCTGCTGACCGACAAGTACTTCGGCACCAACTTCTTCAACCCGGGCGGCGGTGGTGACCCGGTGCTGTATCAGCACATCTTCTGGTTCTTCGGTCATCCCGAGGTTTACATCATGATCCTGCCGGCATTCGGGATCATCTCGGAAGTGGTGCCGACCTTCGCCCGCAAGCCGATCTTCGGCTACAAGGCGATGGTGTTCGCGATTGCCTGCATCGCGTTCCTGTCGTTCATCGTCTGGGCGCACCACATGTTCGCCGTGGGCCTGCCGCTGGGCGCCGAAATTTTCTTCATGTACGCCACCATGCTGATCTCGGTGCCGACCGGTGTGAAGGTGTTCAACTGGGTGGCCACGATGTGGGGCGGCTCGATGACCTTCGAGACGCCGATGCTGTTTTCGCTGGCCTTCATCATCCTGTTCACCATCGGCGGCTTTTCCGGCCTGATGCTGGCGCTGGTTCCGGCCGACTTCCAGTACCACGACACCTACTTCGTGGTAGCGCATTTCCATTACGTGCTGGTCACCGGTGCGCTGTTCGCGATCATTTCGGCTGCTTATTACTGGCTGCCGAAGTGGACTGGCAACATGTACAGCGAGTTCTGGGGCAAGGTGCATTTCTGGAACAGTGTGATCTGGGTCAACGTGTTGTTCTTCCCGCAGCACTTCCTGGGCCTGGCCGGCATGCCGCGCCGCATTCCCGATTACAACGTGGCGTTCGCCAACTTCAACATGATCAGTTCGATCGGCGGCTTCCTGTTCGGCGCCAGCCAGCTGATCTTCATCGGCGTGCTGATCCATTGCGTGTTCTTCTCCAAGAAGAAAGCTACCGACCGCGTGTGGGAAGGTGCCAAGGGTCTGGAGTGGACGGTGCCTTCGCCGGCGCCGCATCACACCTTCGAGGTGCCGCCGGTGATCAACGACGACGAACTCGCACACGGTCACGTGAACGATTGATGGCTTTCGCGGTGCTCTGGCCAATCGGCTCGGGCACCGTCATGGAATGTGCAGGAACATGATGCAACAGACGACGAGTCATCCAGTATCTGGCGACGACAATCGCCGCAAGGGCGTGCGCCGCACCGTGACCATTCTGGTGGCGATCGTGGCGTTCTTCTTCCTGATTTCGTTCGTGCAGATAGTGTTGATGAAATAGTTGCAACGCGGTCGCTACAAAATCTTTCACCGGTTCGCCAACGCGGCCGGCACGCAGTTCCCCGGGCGGCATGACGGGGCAGAGCCATCAAGAGAAATCCACGGGGTTACACCATGGGTCAGCAGCACGACGCTTACTTTGTACCGGCCAAGAGCCAGTGGCCAATTGTGGCCGCAGTGGTCATGTTCCTCACCGTGTTCGGTGCCGCGCACTGGTTGAACGCCGAGCCCGGTGATGCCGGTTTTGGCAAGACCGTATTGACCGTCGGCGTGATTGGCGTGCTGGCAATGTTCTTCGGCTGGTTCCGTTCGGTAATTCGCGAATCGCTCGCCGGCAGCTACAACCCGCAGGTCGATACGTCGTTCCGCATGGGCATGATGTGGTTCATCTTCTCCGAGGTGATGTTCTTCGGCGCGTTCTTCGGCGCACTGTTCTATATCCGCATGTTCTCGGTGCCGTGGCTCGGTGGCGAAGGCCATGGCGTGCTGACCCATGAATTCCTGTGGAGCGACTATGCCGCTTCATGGGGCGCCAATGGTGGCAATGGTCCGGAGCAGGTCGGCGGCACGTTCCGCACCGTGCCGGCGTGGGGCCTGCCGCTGCTGAACACGTTGATCCTGCTGACCTCCAGCGTCACCGTGACGATTGCGCACCATGCGCTGCGTGCCGGTCATCGCGGCAAGATCCTGGTGTTCCTCGGCCTGACTGTTTTGCTTGGCGCGACCTTCCTGAACTTCCAGGCCCATGAATACATGGAGGCCTACCGCGAGCTCAACCTGACCCTGCACAGCGGCGTCTATGGCTCCACCTTCTTCCTGCTCACCGGCTTCCATGGCCTGCACGTCACCTTGGGCACGATCATGCTGGCAGTGATCTGGTTCCGCGTACTGGCCGGTCATTTCAGCAAGGACCACCACTTCGGCTTTGAAGCCGTGGCTTGGTACTGGCACTTCGTTGATGTGGTCTGGCTCGGCCTGTTCATGTTCGTCTATATTCTCTAGTTGGACGCGAGGTCCTCTCGCGAAGAGCAGGACCGGCCGTCTGGGCCGGACTCTTCGAAAGAGCGATGCGAGGTCCTCTTGCGGAGAGCAGGACCGGCCGTCTGGGCCGGACGCTTCGAAAGAGCGCAAGATCCGTCCCGCGAGCAGGCAACAAAAAACCCGCCATTGGCGGGTTTTTTGTTGGTCTGGTTGAGTGCCTACTGCTGCACCCACTGGCGCCAAGGAAGCGCGGCAGCGGCGCAACCGGTACAATCACTGGCCGACGTCGTGGGGATGCAGCCAACCCATCCAGATACCAAACGCGACCATGGCAATGAACAGCAGTGACAGGCCGATGCGACGAGTCAGCGCCCATACCGTGCGACGGTCGTCGTCCTTGTCGGTCATCATGAAGTACAGCGCCTGGCCAAGGCTGAAGATCACCACCAGCAGCACTACGACCAGCGCGATTTTATAGATGGTTTCCACGTGATTGATCCGATCCGGTTTGACATGGCCAGTATAGCGGCCACCAGCAGGCGTCCAGCGTGAGCGGCTTTCGCCGTCCGTCGTGGTGGGCGCTGCTGCTGACCGTGGCTGGAGCCCTGCTTTTCGTGCGTTTGGGCGTCTGGCAGCTGCATCGTGCCGACTTCAAGGAGTCGCTTCTGCGACGGTATGCCGCGGCGGCTGCGGCGCCGGTGCAGGACTTCTCGCAACGGTCGTCCAGCCCGGATGGGGCGATGTTCGCGCGGGTCCGGGTACACGGCCGTTATCTGGCTGATCGACTGTATTTGCTGGACAACCCGAAGCACGACGGCATGGGTGGCGTGGAAGTGTTCGTTCCGCTTGCGCTGCACGATGAATCGAAACTGCTGCTGGTTGACCTCGGGTTCCTGCCTGGCAATGGCAACGGCAAGCAACCCCAGTTGCCGCCGCTGCCGGAAGGCGAAGTGACCTTGCAGGGGTTGTACGTGCCGCCGCCGCCGGTGGGTTTCGAGATGGGTGGCAATGCCCTTACGCAGCAGAGCAGCTGGCCGAAAACCACGATCTTCCTCGATACCGGCGAAGTCTCCCGTGATCTTGGCCGTCCGCTGTATCCCCACTTGCTCGCGCTGGATGCAGATCCGGCATCAATCTACGTGCGCGTGCACACGCTCGATTTTTCCTCGATGCCGCCCGCGCGACATCGCGCCTATGCGTTCCAGTGGTTCACCTTCGCGCTTGCCGCGGTGGTGATCCTGCTGGTCCTGCATCGCAAGCGCAAACCGCGCAAATCCGATTCCGCCAAGGTTGATGACGTCCGATGAAAGCTGCCGATCCCGCTGCCCTGCGCAAGAATCGCTTGTTCCTGGTACTGATTGCGCTGGTGTTTGCCGCGCCGATGATCATTGCCGGCGTGCTCGGTTGGGCTGGCTGGATGCCGGCCACCAAGGGCAATGGCGAGCCGATCGTGCCACAGCGAAATTTCGTGACCGAGCAAGTGCGTGTAGCGTTGGCTGACGGGAAGACCTACGCATGGCGCGACAGCGAGCCGCGATTTACCCTGGTCGCGCTGGCCGGCCCGGACTGTGCCGCGCAATGTTTTGAAACCCTGACTGGCATCGCCAAGGCGCGGGTCATGCTCAATCGCAACCAGTCACGACTGCGCCTGCTCTATATCGGCGTGCCGCCGGCGGATGCGGATCGGCGCGCCGCGATGCAGGCGTACTGGACGTTTGGCACTGATGCCGAGGGCAAGCTGGCGGCCTATGTGCCGACCACCGCGGACAGCATCAGTGCCGTGCTGGTGGAGTCGAATGGCACGGCGCTGTCGTTTTACCCGGCTGGGTTTGATGTGCCCGGTTTGATGCGCGACATGCAGAAGGTGATCAAGTGATGTCCTTGCGGACCATGAAAGCTCTGCGCTGGCTGGCGCTGTTCGCGACCGTGTTCGCGTTCGGTTTGGTGATGTTTGGCGCGTTCGTTCGCTTGTCCAACGCGGGGCTGTCCTGTCCGGACTGGCCGACCTGCTACGGACAGGTCACCTGGCCACAACACGCTCAAGCGGTGGCTCATGCGGATGCCAGTTTCCCCGATCGACCCTACGAAGCGCACAAGGCATGGCGCGAGCAGATCCATCGCTTCTTCGCCGGCACGCTGGGCGTGCTGGTGCTGGTGCTGGCCTTGCTTGCCAGCTGGCGTCGCCGCGGTGCGCTGCTGGCGGTGTTGCTGGGGGCCGTGTTCGCCGCTTGCGGGGTGGGCTTGTACATGCGGGGCGAGCATTGGTGGTCGTCGTGGCTCGCCATTTGCGCGATGGCGCTGCCATTGCTTGCCGCCGCCCGACTGCCGCGCCCCGGTGCCTGGAAGATCTGCGTGCTGGCGCTGGCGGTGATCATCTTCCAGGCGATGCTTGGCATGTGGACGGTGACCCTGCTGCTCAAGCCGGTGGTGGTGATGGGGCACCTGCTCGGCGGCATGACCACGTTTGCGCTGCTGGCCTGGGCTGCTCTGCGTTTCGGTGGGGTGGCTGCCCGGAATGACGACTACGCCAGCTTGCGCCGCTGGGTCGCGCTCGGCATCGTGCTGCTGTTTTGCCAGATTGCCCTGGGTGGCTGGACTTCGGCGAACTACGCGGCACTGGCCTGTGGTTACGGTCCTGGTTCGTTTCCGCAGTGTCTCGGCCAATGGGCGCCACCGACCGACTTCCATGAAGGCTTCGTGTTGTGGCGTGGCATCGGCGTGAATTACGAGGGCGGCGTGCTGGACATGGCCGCGCGCAGCGCGATCCAGATTGCCCACCGCATCGGTGCGCTGGTGGTGTTCTGCTATCTCGGCGGAGTGGCGATCGCTGCTGTACGTCGCGGCTTGCGTCTGGCCGGACTGGCTATCGCGGCGGCGCTGGCCGTGCAGGTCATGCTTGGCATCAGCAACGTCTATTTCGGTCTGCCGCTGCCGGTGGCAACCGCGCACAACGGCGGCGCGGCACTGCTGCTGTTCACCTTGCTGGCCACGTTGGCGCGCACACAGCGGCGGCATGATGATTCGATGTTCCAGTCGTTGGGGCGACACTGAAGATGAGCGTTTTTCGTGAATATCTGCAACTGACCAAGCCGCGCATCGTTGCCCTGCTGGTGTTCTGCGCGGTGATCGGCATGTTCCTCGCCGTGCCGGGCATGCCGCCCTGGCGTGCGCTGGTGTTCGGTACGCTGGGCATCTGGCTGGCCTCGTCATCGGCCGCCGCGTTCAATCAACTGATCGACCAGCGCATCGACAAGTTGATGGTGCGCACCGCACACCGCCCATTGGCTACCGGCCATCTCAACGTGCGTCAGGTGTTCGTGTTCGCGCTGTCGTTGGGCATCCTCTCGATGGTCGTGCTGGTGCTGCTGGTCAACACGCTGACTGCGGTGTTGACCTTCGCCGGCCTGATCGGTTACGCGGTGATCTACACCGCCTTCCTCAAACGGGCCTCGCCGCAAAACATCGTGATTGGCGGCCTGGCCGGGGCGATTCC
Source organism: Rhodanobacter sp. AS-Z3 (assembly GCF_029224025.1). Classification (NCBI taxonomy): domain Bacteria; kingdom Pseudomonadati; phylum Pseudomonadota; class Gammaproteobacteria; order Lysobacterales; family Rhodanobacteraceae; genus Rhodanobacter; species Rhodanobacter sp. AS-Z3. The sequence goes on along the minus strand of NZ_CP119392.1, from coordinate 160,366 downwards.
GCCGGTGCTGGGCTGGACCGCGGTGACGGGTTCACTGCATCCGTATGCGTTGCAGCTGTGCCTGATCATCTTCGTGTGGACGCCGCCGCACTTCTGGGCACTGGCGATCTTCCGCCGCGACGACTATTCACGCGCCCAGGTACCGATGCTGCCGGTGACTCATGGCGTGGTATTCACCCGTTGGCACATCCTGTTTTACACCGTGCTGCTGGTGCTGGTGACCCTGCTGCCGGCGCTGACCGGCATGAGCGGGATGATCTACCTCGGTGGCGCGGCGGTGCTTGGCGGCGCGTTCCTCTATTACGCAGTGCGACTGTTGAATCCGCCGGACGAGTTGTACTCGATGAAGGTGTTCAACTATTCGATCATCTACCTGATGGCGCTGTTCGCCTTCCTGCTGGTCGATCACTGGCTGGTCGATCCGCTGGTGCAGCAGGGTCTGAGCTTGCAGCGGGTGATTTGAGCGAGTAGCGAGGACATCATGGTGGGGAAATCTTCGCCGCCATGATGGGTTCCACCGATTGACACTTGCGCGCTGCAGCACCACAATGCGCGCGCCCTTCGGCGCGCTTGCGCCGGCCGGCTTCCTGTCCTGACTAACCAAGGCATATGGACGTTTACCCTAGTCGCAACGTCGACATCCGCTCGCTTCGGGTGCCGGCGCCGCAAAACAACACGAACGCCTGCGGCGACCGCCTGCGGTCGGCTGGTGCTTTCCGCTAGGGAAAGTCCGGCCCACTCCTGAGGACGCCATTGGCGTTGTCATGAGGAGATGGGCTGATGAAGCTCCTTCACGATTTTTTCCGGCTGCACCTTGCAGGCCGATACACCGCGGGCGCCGCCTTGCCGGGGTTCAGCGTGACCGTGCCGGCGCCGCTGGCCGGATCGACGGCGGATGGCGACACGTTGCCAACGGCTGCGCTCGCTGTGCGCCGCGAGCCGGCCTCGTTTCTCAAAGCGGCGCGTCATCGACGGCGCGGTCTCGCACGCTGATGAGCATGCTGATCGTACGTCTGGGGTGGCCTCCACCATCGTGCCATCCGACTGGCTGATTCCCCGCCCGCGCTGATCCATCGGGTGCCAACTCGCTGCCGGCAGTTGGCAGGAAGGAACACTGCGGTCATCCGTTGATCTTCGCAGCGGGGTGGCGCCGGATGGACTTCGCCAGCGCCTGCCGCATCGGCATTCCGCTTCACGGAAGCGAAACATGAGCAAGAACTTCTCCACGTCTGCCGCACGCGCAGCAGGCAAGGCGGTACCTGTGATCGTCGCGGCGCAGGCCTTCAGCGACAACCTGGCTTTGCTGGCCGAGCTGGATAGCTCAAGCAAAGGTCTTGATGCTGAGCAGATCGAGACACGGCTGCAGCGCGACGGTGTGAACGAGGTGGCCCATGAAAAGCCGCCGCATTGGTCGATGCAGTTGCTGCACGCGTTCAAGAATCCTTTCATCATCGTGCTGCTGGTGCTGGCCGGGGTGCAGTTGTTCACCGACAAGGGTGACCTGACCGGCCCGATCATCATCGGCGTGATGGTGGGCATCAGCGTGCTGCTCAGCTTCACCCAGGAATACCGTTCGACCCGCGCCGCCGAGAACCTGAAGGCGATGGTGCGCAATACCGCCACGGTGACGCGGCGTGCTTCCGATGGCCACAGCGAACAGATCGAAGTACCGGTGGTCGAATTGGTAGCCGGTGACATCGTTCATCTCGGCGCCGGCGACATGGTGCCGGCCGACCTGCGTCTGCTCAGCGCGAAGGATCTATTCATCAGTCAGGCGATTCTCACTGGCGAATCGTTGCCGGTAGAGAAGTCGGCGCCGTTGCGCGGAGCCGTGCCGACGAGCGACCACGTTGCCCCGCTGGATTTGCCTACGGTTTGCTACATGGGCACCAACGTGGTCAGCGGTACCGCCACCGCCGTGGCGGTAGCGACCGGATCGCAGAGTTATCTCGGATCGATTGCACACAGCATGTCCGGCCAGCGCGTGCAAACCAGTTTCGATCGCGGCGTGAACTCGGTCAGCTGGTTGCTGATCCGCTTCATGCTGGTGATGGTGCCGGTGGTAATCGCGATCAACTGGATCGACAAGGGCAGCTTCCTGCAGGCGTTCCTGTTCGGCCTTTCGGTGGCCGTGGGGCTGACTCCGGAGATGCTGCCGCTGATCGTCACCGCGAACCTGTCCAAGGGCGCGCTGGCGATGTCGCGGCGCAAGGTGGTGGTGAAGCGGCTCAACGCGATCCAGAACTTCGGCGCGATGGACGTGCTGTGCACCGACAAGACCGGCACGCTGACGCTGGACAAGATCGTGCTGGAGCGGCACCTCGATCTGGATGGCGAGGAATCCGACGAGGCGCTGGAATACGGCTATCTCAACAGCCGTTTCCAGACCGGTTTGAAGAACCTGATGGACAAGGCGGTGCTGGAGCATCGCGACCTCGAGGCGGCGGCGCAGCGCTATCGCGTGATCGACGAGATCCCGTTCGACTTCCAGCGCCGGCGCATGTCGGTGGTGGTGGCCAGGGGCGATGGCGAGCATCTGCTGATCTGCAAGGGCGCGGTCGAGGAAATGCTGGCGATCTGTGCATTCGCGAAGACCGGCGACGTCACCGAGCCGCTGACCGACGAACGTCGCCGCGAGATCAAGGCGATGACGCACAAACTCAACGAGGACGGCTTGCGCGTGCTGGTGGTGGCCGTGCGGCGTGGGTCCGCGCATGAGCGTCCCTACGGTGTAGCCGACGAAAGCGACCTGGTTGCAGTCGGCTGCCTGGCCTTCCTCGATCCACCGAAGGACTCGGCAGCTACAGCGATTCGTGCGCTCAACGCGCACGGCGTCGAAGTGAAAGTGATCACCGGCGACAACGAGGCGGTGACGCGCAAGATCTGCCGTGAGGTCGGGCTCGATGTCACCCACTCGGTGGAAGGGCGGGAAATCGAAGTGCTGGATGACGCCGCACTGGACACCCTGGTCGCGCGCGTCACCGTGTTCGCCAAGATGTCCCCGCTGCAAAAGGCGCGCGTGGTGCGCTCGCTGCAGCGGCTCGGTCATACCGTGGGCTTCCTCGGCGACGGCATCAACGACGCGCCGGCGCTGCATGATGCGGACGTCGGCATCTCGGTGGATACCGCGACCGATATCGCCAAGGAGTCGGCCGATATCATCCTGCTGGAAAAAAATCTGATGGTGTTGGAGGAGGGCGTGCTGGAAGGCCGCATCACCTTCGGCAACATCATGAAGTACATCAAGATGACCGCCAGCTCCAACTTCGGCAACGTGTTCAGCGTGCTGGTGGCCAGCGCGTTCCTGCCGTTCCTGCCGATGCTGCCGCTGCAGATCCTGGTGCAGAACCTGCTGTACGACATTTCGCAGTTGTCGATTCCGTTCGACCGCATGGACGAGGAATACCTGAGCAAGCCGCGCAAATGGGACGCCGGTGACATTGGCCGTTTCATGGTGTGGATCGGCCCGGTCAGCTCGATCTTCGACATCACCACGTTCTGGCTGCTGTGGCATTACTTCGGCGCGAATTCACCGGCGCATCAGTCGCTGTTCCAGTCCGGCTGGTTCATCGAGGGTCTGCTGTCGCAGACGCTGATCGTGCACATGATCCGCACCCGCAAGATCCCCTTCGTGCAGAGCATTGCCGCCGCACCGGTGCTTGGCTTGACCATCGCGATCATCGTGCTTGGCATGCTGATTCCATTCAGCGCCATCGGCGCGAAGATCGGCATGGTGCCCTTGCCACCGATGTATTTCGCCTGGTTGGCGTTGACCCTGGTGAGCTACAGCGTGCTGACGCAGCTGATGAAGGTAATTTACATTCGGCGGTACAAGCGCTGGCTCTGATGGCTCTGATGGCTCTGATGGCTCTGTGCTTGTAGCTGCTTTCCGCAGGAGCACGTCCTGTGCGCGGTGCTCTTGCTCTAATTCTGTGGCATTCAGAGCGAAGAGCTTTCGTCCTCCTTCGGAGGGCGAGTTACTTTCTCTTTGCGTGGCCAAAGAGAAAGATAACCAAAGAGAAAGGCCACCCCACTTGGCGCTTGCCGGGCATCCATGCCCGGCAAGTCCGTGAGCCGGGGCCGGGCTTTTCGAGCGGGCTTCCTGCCCGCGCGAAAAGGAGCCGACATCCCTGTCGACTCCCGCTGCGCGGCCTGTCGACCCCGACTCACCGCCGCACAGGGGCCCCGGGTAGAGCAGCGGGCCATCGTGGCCCGCACTCTTCAGAAGAGCCAAGCAACAGCAACGGGCGTCGCGGACGGTAATCGCCCGCCATCACTTGAAATGAAGACCCCAGTCACAGCACGTTTGAAGGGCTGCTATCGACCCAAAGCGGCCGGTCATGAACGGCTACTTTGGGGGAGTCCATTACCGGGGCTGGGGGGCGAAATTTGGGCTGTCCCGGGAGCGCCAGCGCGAGTACTGTTCTCGGAGCAATCCGGCGCAGCCCTGGCACGCAGATGTCCGCTCCAGCACGGCACCAAGATAGACAAATTGGCCAACTGCTGCGTCCGGCTATACTTCTTTGTGATAGCCGGACCGGCCCGATGAAGCGGAGTTAGCACGTTTATGCTTTCACGGTCGCAACCACCCAAAATCCAGTCGCCGCCCTGTGGTTGATCGACCGGACGATCTTTCAACAAGCAAAGCAGCTTTGAGACCGGCACGCTCAATCGCTGCTTTTTCGAACACCCCCGCCGTGCTAGCGCAACTGAGCCGCAGACACCCGACGTTAATGCCGTACAAGCAAGGAGTTTTATGCCGGTTTCAAGGCTGTTATGGAAGAAAGGAACATTCGTTGTCGCAGTTGTGATGGTCCCACTGCTTGCAGCTTTAACCGGCTGCTCTCCGTTTGCAGACAAGAGGCAGATTACTTATACAGTTGACTTTGAGGTCGATGGCCAACAGTACAGCTCGGTTGCCACGAACGATTGTTACAAGTTGTGGAATTTCGAGCGCGGCGATTATTGGATTGAGACGACTTCCAAGACGGTAGTTCGAGGCCGGCTTAAAGACGGTTCCCGATATGTTGTCGGAAGCAGGCAAGGCTACGCGTGCAATGGTACGGGTCACTTAGACGTTCCATCGAACCTTTTCGTTCTTTTACCAGGAAAAGGGATCCCGGTTGTCGAAAGTTTCGACGAAATCCACCGGCATTCACCGCATCATCAAGTGCGCATCAAGAGGTCGTTCATAGACTTCAGTCGTGGCGGAGTTGTTTTTGCCGACATCGCTAGGAAACGCACAAACACAGACGCTCAATCGATGCCAGATGTCGTCATCTATCAGACTGTTGGTGCAAAGCTGACGCCTTTCCTAAATATTGATGACGCTAAGCGAGACTTCTACACTGGCGATTGTCCCAAGCGGGCCGATGTGCGTATGAGCCTAGGATGCACGGACGCGGTTTTTAATTTTCATCCAACCGACGCCGTTATATCTAATACAGACTCCAGCGCGGTATTCGATGGGCATGCTTTCAAACTGACGATGGGGCGGACCAGCGAGGCGGTCACTTGGTTTGCTGATCCCAGTGTGATTTGTCACAAGACGGGCTGTGGTTTCAAGGGGCCAGGTGATAGCCTCTCGCTAGATGAGAAAAGAGATGTTGTAGTTGACTTTGAGAACCATACCTTCGCCCTATCGCCGTTTATTGATCGGACGTTCTATCTCGATCCGGTCACTCGCAGGGTGGTCATCTTGTACGTAGATAACGTGAACCTTATTTTTTGAGCAAACGACGTTCCCCTGGTTGTGAGGAGCAGGGGAGGAGAATCGTCACCTACACACGTTTGCCGAGTTCAACTTGCGGGGATCCTGGATTCCACCACCGTTCAGATGATCGATCGGGCTTCGGGGGGCCTGTTGGGCCGGTCCTTCCGGCCCGGACGAGCGTATAGACCGCGCCCGGCGACCTCATTAGTTTGTCGGACTGGCCGGTGTGCGGGAATCAGCCGCGGCGCCTTTTGGACGCCGTTCAATAGGGACAGCTTCGCCGCGGCTTAGCTTCGAGGTTGAGCGGCCGCACTTGGCCGATAGCAGACCTCCTTCCCCCTCGAATAATCGTCCAAAGCTACTTGCCTTTTGCTCTCGCGACCGCGTAGCGGTTGCCCACCGAGTGTGGGCCAGGATGGCCCGCTGCTCTACCCGGGGCCCCTGTGCGGCGGTGAGTCGGGGACGACAGGCCGCGCAGCGGACATCGGCATGGATGCCGATGCCTTTTCGTCAGTACATGCATGTGCTGTCGAAAAGCCCGGCCCCGGCTCACGGACTTGCCGGGCATGGATGCCCGGCAAGCGCCAAGTGGGGTGGCCTTTCTCTTTGGTTATCTTTCTCTTTGGCCACGCAAAGAGAAAGTAACTCGCCCTCCGAAGGAGGACGAAAGCTCTTGCTCTGAAGTCACAGGCTGCTGTCGACAACAACGACGCCATCGTGTCTCAATCCGCTTCGCGATCATCCTCGACAACGAGTTGCGCCCCCCGCGCCGCATATCGCCTGGCCACCACCGCGCACACCATCAGCTGCAATTGATGGAAGATCATCAACGGCAGCACCAGCGCGCCGAGGCCACCGAGCTGGCCGGCGAACAGGATCTTTGCCATCGGGATGCCGCTGGCCATGCTTTTCTTGGAGCCGCAGAACACGATGGTGATCTCGTCTTCGCGCGAAAAGCCGAGCCGGCGTGCGGCCCAGGTCAGCGTGGGCATCACCAGCGCCAGCAACAATCCGCACATCGCCAGTGTCGAAAGCAGCGCGGAGATCGGCGTGTCGTGCCACAGGCCTTCGACCACCGCCGCGCTGAAGGCGGCGTAGACCACCAGCAGGATGGTGCCCTGATCGGTAAAGCGGAGCAGTGGCTTGTGCTGGTCGACGAGCTCGCCGATCCAGCGTCGCGCGATGTGACCGAGGGTGAACGGCAGCAGCAATTGCAGCACGATGTTGAGCACGCCATGCCAGGAGGTGCCGCCGCCGTGGGTGGCCAGCAGCAGACCTACCAGCAGCGGGGTCAGTGCAATCCCGATCAGGTTCGACATCGAAGCGCTGACCACGGCGGCCGACACATTGCCGCCGGCGATCGAGGTGAAGGCGATCGAGGACTGCACCGTCGATGGCAGCGCACAGACGAACAGGATGCCGAGGTAAAGGTCAGGCGTGAGCAGCGCATGACCCAGCGGACGCAAGGCCAGACCGAGCAGGGGAAACAACACGAAGGTGCCGGCGAAGACAGTCAGATGCAGTCGCCAGTGGGTCAGTCCCTGCACGATGGCCGAACGCGGCAGCTTGGCGCCGTGCAGGAAGAACAGCAGTGCGATGGCCGCGTCAGTGATGATGTCGAAAATGCGTGCCGTATCGCCGCGACAAGGCAGCAGCGAGGCCAGTACGACGGTAGCGAGCAGGGCGAGAGTGAAGTTGTCCGGAACAAGGCGGCGCATCGGAATGCCTTTGATTCAATCCGACTCGCATTGGTCGTGGCGCTTGCGGCGCCACCATGTCACCAATCCGATCAGCAGCAGAATACCGACCAGTGCCCACAGGCCGCCCTGGCCGCGATCGATCCACTTCACTAGCCACTCGTGGTTGTCGGCGCCGAGGAAGCCCAGGTACACCCAGAACGGTACGCTGATCAATGCGGCGGCGGTGTCGATCAGCAGGAAGCGCATGAACGAGACGCGATGCGTCATGCCTGCGGTGAGATAGATGGTGGTGCGCATGCCGGGCAGGAAGCGCGCAAAAAACAGTACCCGGTTGCCGTAACGCTGGAATTTGTCCTGCACCTTGCTGTAGCGCGAGGGAGTCAGGATGCGCGCCACAAACCGCCATTGCAGAATGCGTGCGCCGTAATGGTGGCCGAGCAGGAAGATCGCGCAATCGCCCAGCAACACGCCAAACATCGCCAGCGCGACCATTGCGTGCACATTGGCGTAGCCCAGTCCGGCGATCACGCCGCCGGCAACCAGGGTAATGTCTTCGGGCAGCGGCAGGCCGGCGCCGCAGATCATCAGCGCGATGAACACGGCGACGTAGCCGTTCTCGGCAAAAATCGTGACGAGGTGTTGCAGCAGATCCATCAGTAGTCCCGTGCGTCCCGCGGAATACGCCAGGACGAAGCCGGACATGATCCCATACTCGTATTGTCACCCGCAGCCACGGCCAGGATGACGAACGCGCCACGCGTGAGCCTGCGGCAGTTCAGCGCAGTCATGCCGAAGCTGCCGGCGGGCGCACGCGGGCGGCCAGCAGCTCGCGCAGCTCGGCTTTTTCGGCGCTGTCCAGAGCGCCTTCGCGACTCTTCGCGGTCAGTGCGTCGCGGCGCTGTGTGATGGCCTGATCCTCCATGCGCGCCAGCGCATCGAAAAACTCGACGCTCTGGCTTTCTGGCTCGCCGACCGACAGCGCCGCCATCAGCTTTTGCAGTGATGGATATTCGGGTCGCTCAGCAAAGTGCTCCACCAGCATCGCTGGATTGATGCCCGGTCGTGAGCGCGCCAGATCGAGCAGTTCGGCAAGCAGTTCGACGCCGGGCTTGTCCAGGCGCAGGAAGCGATAAGGCGTTTCCACCTGGTCGGCCAGACCCGGCTGCGCCAGCAGCAGCGAAATGGCGCTGCGCACCAGGCTGCGTTGCACTGTCGTGGGTCGTTGCACTGCCCGTTGGGTGGCCGGATCGGCTTGCAGCATGGCGCGTGCGCCGCTGCGCTTTTCCAGCTCCTGTGCCATCAGGTCGCGGAACGCGCCATCGGGCAGCTTGCCGATCAACGGACGCGCGCGTTCCGCCAGTCGGGCGCGGCCATCCAGACTGGCCATATCGACATCGTGTGACAGTTCGTTGAAGAAATAGTCCGAAAGCGGCATCGCTTCCTTGATGCGCTTCTCGAAGCCGTCCTTGCCTTCCTTGCGCACCAGCGAATCCGGATCTTCGCCGTCGGGAAGGAACAGGAAATACGCCTGGCGGCCGTCGCGCAGTCGCGGCAACGCGGATTCCAGCGCCTTCCACGCAGCGGCGCGGCCCGCGCGATCGCCGTCGAAGCAGAAGACCACGTCCGCCGCCGCGCGAAACAGCACCTCGGTGTGTTCCGGCGTGGTCGCCGTGCCCAGCGTAGCCACCGCAATCGGCAACCCCGCCTGATGCAGCGCGATGACGTCCATGTAGCCCTCGACCACCAGAATGCGCAGCAGGTTCTGGTTGGCCTGCTTCACTTGCCACAGCGCGAACAGCTCGCGGCCCTTGTGGAACAGCGGCGTCTCGGGCGAGTTGAGGTATTTCGGTGACTGCTCGGCGCTCAAGACCCGGCCACCGAACGCGATGACCCGGCCCCGGCGGTCGAGAATCGGAAACATCAACCGCTCGCGAAAACGGTCGTATTTGCTGCCCTTTTCGTTGCTGGCAATCATGCCGGCTTCGTTCAGCAGCTCCAGCCGGCGCGGCGTATTGCCCAATGACTTCATCACGCCGTCATAGCCGGCCGGCGCCCAGCCGAGGCGGAAGCGCTTGATCGTCTCTGCATCCAGTCCGCGTTTCTTGCAATATGCCTGGGCGTCGCTATTGCGTGGCAGTTCGCCCTCGTACCAGCCGGCGGCCGCATCCAGCAGCGCGTACAGGTCGGTCTTGTCTTCGCGTGGCGCCGCCTCGCGGCCACCTTCGCGCGGCACGGTGAGGCCGACCGTCTGGGCCAGTTCCTCGATGGCATCGGGAAACTCCAGCCGGTCGTAATCCATGAGGAACTTGATCGCACTGCCGTGCACGCCGCAGCCGAAGCAGTGGAAGAACTGCTTGGCGGGGCTGACATAGAACGAGGGCGAGCGCTCGTTGTGGAACGGACAGCAGGCAGTCCACTCGCGGCCGGCCTTCTTCAACGGCACCCGCCGCTCGATCACGTCGACGATGTCGACGCGGGCAAGCAGTTCGTCAATGAAGCTGTCGGGAATAAGGCCGCGCATAGGCGGTCTAGTTTAGTCGGTCAGGACGGCCACCGCCGCCCGGCGATCGCGCTAATCTGTGATGGAGTCTCAAGGGGAATGTGACGACGATGTCTGAATTGATCTTCCGCCCGGCGCGGGCTGCCGATGCCGATGTGGCCGTGCCCTTGATCCACAGTTCGGGCCCGGCGTCGTTTGACTATGTGTTCTCGGTACCGGCCATGGGCGATGCGCAGAGCTTTTTGCAGCGCGCCTTTGTCGATGGATCGGGCGAATTCGGCTGGCGCAACCACGTCGTCGCCGAACTAGACGGCGACGTGGTCGCGACCGGTGCCGGTTATGGCGGGAATACCAAGTGGCCGTTCACGCTGGCCGCCGCACGCCAGATTCTTGGACAATACGGTTGGAGGCATGCGGCCGGAGTGCTGGCGCGCGGCCTGCGCACGGAATCAGTGATCCCGCCGCCAGCCGGAGACATGTACTACCTCGGTCACCTCGGCGTCAGTCCCGCCATGCGTGGCAAGGGCGTCGGTACCGCGCTGGTCGATCATCTTTTGGCGACACGACCGGCGCGCGCGCGTGGTCCGGTCATCCTTGACGTGGCCACCAGCAATCCGGCCGCCCAGCGCCTGTACCAGCGGCTGGGTTTCGTGGTGATCGCCGAGAACAAGTCCACGCTGGCCAATGCGCAGGGGTGCGTATCGGACCACCGGCGTATGCAATGGCTCGCGCGGGCTGGCTAGAGGATGTGGAACACGCCAATCAGTACCAGCAGGGCCAGCACGAACAGGATCACGAAGCAGGCGAACAGCACCTTGGCGATGGTTTTGGTCGCGCCAGAAACGCCACTGAAACCGAGCCAGCCGGTGATCAGCGAAATGACGGCGAAAATGATGGCCCACTTCAGCATGCGTGTCTCCTGCGACAAAATTTGCGCACGGTGGAATTCCACCGGCCGGTGTGCTTTGTAGCGTCCCTGGTGTGAAGGCGATGCATGATCAGGCTTGCCCGCACCTCCTCGCCGCGGCAAGCTGCGCGGTCAACCTCAAGGAGTGCGGCATCGTGGTGATCAACGCGGTGATGATGGTGAAGCAACATGCAATCGTGCGTGCGTTCGAGCGTGCGGCAGCGACTACCGCGGGAACCGCGTGCGGCCCTGATCAGCTTGGACTGAAGCAAGGCATGGCCTGGTACCAACTGGTGCAACATGCGGTGCTGCGTTGTCCGGGCGAAGGGCGCTACTTTCTGGATCGGGCGAACTGGCAGCGGCTGCGCAAACGACGCCAGCGCGTGGCACTGGGTATCGCGGCAATTTTGCTGGGCTTGCTCGCGCTGCTGCTGTTCATGCGGCAGGGTTGACCTGCCGCGTGCCTCAGCTTTGAATCAACCCGCCAGACGCGTCTTGATCCGGCCGGAAACCACGCCCATGTCGGCACGCCCGGCGGCCTTTTCCTTCACCGCGGCCACCACCTTGCCCATGTCACGCGGCGAACTGGCGCCGGTTTCGGCGATCGCGGCGGTGATCAACGCGTCGATCTCGGCCTCGTCGAGCTTGGTCGGCAGGTAGGTCTCGATCACCACCATTTCGGCACGCTCAATCGCTGACAAGTCCTCGCGGTGGGCGGCGTCGAACTGGCTGACCGAGTCCTTGCGCTGCTTCATCATCTTTTCCAGCGTGGCCAGGATCTGGACGTCGTCCAGCTCGATCCGCTCGTCCACTTCACGCTGTTTGATCGCCGCCAGCATCAGCCGGATCACGCCCAGCTTGTGCTTTTCGCCGGCGCGCATGGCGTTTTTCATGTCTTCGGTGAGCTGCTGCTTGAGCGTCATGAGCGGAACCTCGTGAAGTGAAGGGATAATTCTACGGAAACGACAAAGCCGGCGTTGCCCTGGGGACAACACCGGCCATGTCGAATCTGCTGTGCTTGCGGTGGCTGCGAGAACCCGCGCCGACCGTGTTTCCAGATGCGTGGCGCCGGGGCACCAGCGGATCTGCCGTAACGGCAGATCGGGAAACTCAGTACAGACGGACCTTGCGGGAAACGTCGCGCGACAGACGGCGCAGATGACGCTTCACGGCAGCAGCACGCTTGCGCTTGCGCTCCTGGGTCGGCTTCTCGTAGAACTCACGCTTGCGCGTTTCGGCCAGGACGCCGGCCTTTTCGCAGGTACGCTTGAAACGACGCAGTGCGATCTCGAACGGCTCGTTCTCGCGAACTTTTACGTTGGGCATGGAAACTCCGAGTGGTAATCTGCCTGCTCGTGCAGGACAGCTGAATGTGGTGAGCCGGGAATTATACCGTGCATAACGAAGAATTTTCAAAGGTGGGGGCAATGAAGCCGATTCTGGGCATCGAAAGCTCTTGTGACGAGACCGGTGTGGCGCTGTTGCGCTGGCAGCCGGACGCGCCCGGGAAGGGGCTGCTGGCCCATACCCTGTACAGCCAGATCAAGCTGCACGCCGATTACGGCGGGGTAGTGCCCGAGCTGGCCAGCCGCGATCACGTGCGCAAGCTGGTGCCGCTGATCCGCGAGGCGCTGGCCCAGGCCGGGCTGACCGTGCAGGATCTGGGCGGGGTGGCGTATACCGCCGGTCCCGGTCTGGTCGGCGCCTTGCTGGTTGGTGCGTCGTTGGGCCGGGCGCTGGCCTGGGCGCTGGGTGTGCCGGCCATCGGGGTGCATCACATGGAAGGCCACCTGCTGGCACCGCTGCTGGAAGAAAATCCGCCGGAGCCGCCCTTTGTGGCGCTGCTGGTGTCCGGCGGCCACTCGCTGCTGGTCGAGGTCAAGGCGATCGGCCAGTACACGATTCTGGGCGACACGCTGGACGACGCCGCCGGTGAGGCGTTCGACAAGACCGCCAAGCTGATGGGCTTGCCCTATCCCGGCGGCCCGGCGCTGGCGAAACTGGCCGATCAGGGCCGCGCCGGTGCGTTCCGCTTCTCGCGGCCGATGACCGACCGACCCGGGCTGGATTTCAGCTTTTCCGGCCTGAAGACCCAGGTGCTGCTGGCCTGGCAGAAGTCCGACCAGAGTGAGCAAACCCGCGCCGACGTGGCGCGCGCGTTCCAGGAAGCGATCGTCGACACGCTGATCATCAAATGTCGGCGCGCACTGGAAGCCAGCGGCGCCCGCCGGCTGGTGATTGCCGGCGGCGTGGGTGCCAACCGGCACCTGCGCAGCGAGCTGGCCAAGGCTGGCGAGAAGGACGGCTTCCAGGTGTACTTCCCGCGGCTGGATTTCTGCACCGACAACGGCGCGATGATCGCGCTGGCCGGTGCCATCCGGCTGGCCAGCGGCCAGCACCAGGATGAAACGATCCAGGTGCGCCCGCGCTGGGATCTGCAAACGCTGCCCGCAGCATGAGCGGCCCCGTTGTCCGCTCGCGCAAATGGCGTTTCTGGCTCGCCGCCGTTCTGCTGGTCATCATCGCGCTCGGACTGACGATCGCTTCCTGGTTATGGGTGCCGGCATCCGGTGATCTGGCGCAAACCGGCGTTGTCGACGGGCACAACCGACAGTGGCTGGTGCATCTGCCGGCGGACTATCGCGCCGGACATCGCGTACCGCTGGTGCTTGCCTTCCACGGGCGTTACAGCTCGCCGGAAAAGATGGCGCATCTGACCGGGCTGGATCGGCTGGCAGACCGCTCCGGCTTTATCGTGGTTTATCCCGCAGGCGTGGATCATTCGTGGGCGGCGGGAGTCGACAGTCCGGCCGACAAGGCGGGTGTGGACGATGCCGCTTTCACCGCGGCCCTGCTGGATCGACTGCAGCAGCAATACAGCATCGATCCGGCGCATATCGTACTCACCGGATTCTCCAATGGAGCCCACTTGGTGCAACTGCTGGGCTGCCGCATGGCAGATCGGGTGAGTGCGATCGTGCCGGTCAGCGGTACCTTGGCGCCGTCGGTGGCGGCCGGCTGCCATCCGGTGCGTGCGCTGAGCGTGGTGGAGTTCCATGGGAGCAGTGATCCGATCGATCCGTTCGAAGGTGGCCGCATCCATGTGTCTGGCGGCGGGCAGGTGCTTCCGGTGTCGGTGACCATGCATGACTGGGCCGGCTGGAATCACTGCAGCGCCGCGCGTCGCGACACCGTGGTTGCCGGGCTGTCCGATGGGATCAGCGTGAGCAGACACGACTACCCCGGTTGCGCCGACGGTAGCCAGGTCGCGCTCTACGAAGTGACCGGTGCGGGTCACACCTGGCCGGGCGGCCCGCAGTATCTTCCGGCGTTTCTGGTGGGCCGGACAACGCATGCGGTGAACGCCAGTGACGTGATCGCTGCGTTGGCCGTGGGCCGTCCCTGATCGCTGCAGGCGGCTTGATCGGTCGGCACCACGCGGACGACTTGATACAGTGGGTCAGACCATTGGGTCGCATCGAGCCGCCGCATGATTCAGCCGCAGGAAATTCTCATTCGGTTATTGCTGGCCGCAGTTCTCGGCGGGGTGATCGGCGTCAACCGCGGTCGGCTCGAATGGGCGGCCGGATTGCGCACGCACATGCTGGTCAGCGTGGGTGCGGCGCTGGCGATGATCGTTTCGGCTTTTGGCTTTGCCGATGTGCTGCATCGACCGGACATCGTGCTCGATCCCTCGCGTATTGCGGCGCAGGTAATCAGCGGCGTGGGCTTTCTCGGTGCGGGCACGATCCTGTTCCTGCAACGTGAACAGGTAATTCGCGGACTGACCACGGCGGCCGGTTTGTGGGCGGTTTCGGCGATCGGTCTGGCCGCGGGCAGCGGCATGTATTTCGCGGCGGCTATGGCGACCGCCGTGATCTGGGTGATTCTCGCCCTGCTCAAGCCGATCGAACGCCGGTTTATCCAGCGCCGCAATCGCCGGCCGCGAGTGACCGCCCGCCTCGCCGGCGTGCCCGCGCTGGCTGCCGTGGAGGAAGTGCTGTCGCGCCATCACCTGTCGACGTTCAAGATCATCCTGCGCCGTCATGAGAGCGGCGACGACGTGGTCGATATCCTGTTTGAACGTACGGTGCGGGCCGAGCAGCTGGCGACGCTGGTGGACGATATGCGCCAGATCGATGGACTGCGTTCCGTGTCGTATGGCGTGCCGGGCGACTCGACCGTGCCGTCAGAGTGAGCCTTGCCGCTCAGCTCACCACTGCGTGCGTCCGGGCAGCAGACCCTTCAATTCCGCTTCGGTGAGATTACGCCACTGGCCAACTTTCAGATGCGCCAGTTTGACGTTGTCGATGCGTACGCGGCGCAGTTGAGTCACCCGGTAGCCGAAGGCGGCGGCCATCAGCCGGATCTGCCGATTCAGGCCCTGGGTCAGCACGATCGAGAAGCCGAACTTCGCGATGCGTCGCACCTTGCACGGCTTGGTCATCTGGTTGTGGATGCGCACGCCCTTGCTCATGCCTGTCAGGAATTCGTCGGTCACGGCCTTGTTCACGCCCACCAGATATTCCTTCTCGTGGTTGTTTTCCGCGCGCAGGATTTCGTTGACGATGTCGCCGTTGCTGGTCAGCAGGATCAGCCCTTCGGAATCCTTGTCCAGCCGGCCGATCGGAAAAATCCGCTGCGGATGGTCGACGAAATCCACGATGTTGCCGTCGACGCTCTGGTCGGTGGTGCAGGTGATCCCGACCGGTTTGTTCAGCGCGACGTAGATGGCTTTCTTGGCGCCTGGTGTGGCGGCCAGCACGCGCGCCTTGATGATCTCGCCATCCACACGCACTTCGTCACCTTCCAGCGCCTTGGCGCCGGTGGAGACGACTTCGCCGTTGATCGTGACGCGACCGGCGATGAGCAGCTCGTCCGCCTCGCGGCGTGAGCACAGACCGGCTTCGCTGATGTATTTGTTGACGCGCATTTCCAGTCCCGATGTATAGCAGCGCACCCTGTGCGCGATTGCTCTTGCAGGACGCCCGATCGCGCACAGGGTGCGCTCCTGCAGCGTTCGTCAGGAACGCAGCCCGATGCCGCGCTTGAGCAAGTGCAGCGCAACCAGCGTCAGCGCGATCACGAATCCGATCATCACCACGAACGCCACGCCGACATCCACGTCGCTGATGCCGAGCACGCCGAAGCGGAAGGCGTTGACCATGTACAAAATCGGGTTGGCGCGCGACATCGCCTGCCACGGTTCGCCGAGCATGTGAACCGAATAGAACACGCCGCCCAGATACGTCAGCGGGGTCAGGATGAAAGTCGGCACCAAGGCAATGTCATCGAACTTCTTGGCATACACCGCGTTGACGAAACCGGCCAGTGAGAAGATCGTCGCGCCGAGCAGCACCGAGGTGAAGGTGATCAGCGGATGCAATACGTGCAGGTCGGTGAAGAACAGCGCGATCAGCAGCACCAGTATGCCAACGACCAGTCCGCGCACCACCGCGCCGGTCACATAGCCGAGCAGGATCACCCAGTTCGGCATCGGTGATACCAGCATTTCCTCCACCGCGCGACTGAATTTGGCGCTGAAGAACGAGCTGGAAATGTTGCCGTAACTGTTGGTGATGATGCTCATCATGACCAGGCCCGGCACGATGTATTGCATGTAGGTGAAGCCCCCCTGGATGGTGCCGATGCGGCTGCCAATCAGCTTGCCGAAGATCACGAAATACAGCGTCATGGTGATCGCCGGCGGAATCAGCGTCTGCGTCCAGATGCGCATGATGCGTACGATTTCGCGGCGTACGAGGGTGTGCAGGGCAACGAGATTGGCCGATGCGTTACTCATGCGGCTTGCTCCTTGTCGGCAGGGGCGGCGCCGTTGCGGCCCTGCTCTTGTCGGCCATGTTCCACCAGGCGCACGAACAGTTCCTCCAGCCGGTTGGTCTTGTTGCGCATCGAAGTTACCGTGATGCCGTGCGCGGACAAGCCGGCGAACAGCGAGTTGAGATCGTGCGAGCGGGCCACTTCCGCTTCCAGCGTGTGCTCGTCGCGACGACGCAGGGTGACGTTGGGCAGGCTCGGCAGTTCGGCCGGTGCATGATTGACGTCGAGCACGAAGGTTTCCACGTCCAGCGTGGCCAGCAGGCGCTGCATGCTGGTGTTTTCGATGATGGTGCCGTGGTCGATGATCGCGATATTGCGGCACAGCGACTCGGCTTCCTCCAGGTAATGCGTGGTCAGGATCACCGTGGTGCCGGCCGCATTGATCGCGCTGACGAACTGCCACATCGAGCGGCGGATCTCGATGTCGACGCCGGCGGTCGGCTCGTCGAGGATCAGCAGCTTGGGCTCGTTCATCATCGCGCGGGCGATCATCAGTCGCCGCTTCATGCCGCCGGACAGCGTGCGTGCCTGCATATGCGCCTTGTCCCACAGGCGCAGTTCCTTCAGGTATTTTTCCGCGCGCTGGGCGGCGAGCTTGCGCGGAATGCCGTAGAAGCCCGCCTCGTTGACGCAGATGTCGAACGGCTTCTCGAACTGGTTGAAGTTGATCTCCTGCGGCACCAGTCCGATCAAGCGCATGGCGGCGCTGCGGTCCTGGTTGACCGATACGCCGAATACCTGCGCGTCGCCCGAGCTGGAGTTCACCAGCGACGACAGAATGCCGATCAGGGTCGATTTGCCCGCACCGTTGGGGCCGAGCAGGGCAAAGAAGTCGCCCGGTTGCACGGTCAGGCTGATGCCTTTCAGCGCTTCCACGCCATTACCGTAGGTTTTGCGCAAATTGTCGACGACAAGCGCGGGGGCCGAGGAGGTGTATTGCGGAGACATGGGCTGCACCGAGAGGGTTAACCCTTATTATAGCGGGCTATGTCCCGCCACCCGACCGTGCCGGGCCGCACACACTGTTTCCGGAAACCGCTCATGGCCGATCAATTCCAGCTCCGTCTCGTCGACAGCCACATGTTGGCGCCTACCGTGCGCCATCTGGTGTTCGAGCGCGTTGACGGCCTGCCGCTGAGCTTCCAGCCCGGTCAGTTCCTGCAGGTGCATTTCCACTACGACGACGGTACCGCGACCAAGCGCAGCTATTCGGTGGGTACCGTCGGTGACGGGGCTTCCCCGGTGCAGCAGGTCGAGATTGCGGTGAGCTATGTGGAAGGTGGCGCCGCGACGAAAGTTCTCGGCGAACTGGGCCATGGCGGCGTGATCGACGCCAGTGGTCCCTATGGCCGTTTCTGCCTGCAGGAGGCTGATACGCATCCGCGCTACCTGTTGCTGGCCACGGGCACCGGAGTGACCCCGTATCGAGCGATGTTGCCGCAGATCGAAAAGCTACTGGCCAAGGGTGGGCGCGAGGTCGTCCTGCTTTATGGCGCACGCAACGAAACCGAGTTGCTCTATGGCGAGGAATTCGAAGCCTTCGCACAAACGCACCCCGGCTTCCTGTTCCACGGCTGCCTCAGCCGCGATGCCCGCGCCGTGCCGCGTTCCACCGATCGCAGCGGCCATGTGCAACACGTGCTGGCCGAACTTGGCCCGCAGGCCGAGCGCGACATCGCCTATCTGTGCGGCAATCCGAACATGGTCGACGCCGCCTTTGCCGCGCTGCAGGAGTTTGGCTTGCCGGTGAAACAGATTCGGCGCGAGAAGTACATTTCGTCCCGCTGATCAAGTTCGGCCACCAGTGGCCGATGCATTCCAGGCCCGCGAGCTGTTTCGACGGCTTTCGGTTGTCGCGTGCCCATGCCTTATGTGGCCAAGGCATTCGGAAATTTGGCCACTGGCCTGCGCGATGTTGCCCGATAGTGTGACCGCCGTCGCATTCCGGCGCGTGGGTTTCTCTCGGCCCATCAAGCCCCCGCATTACGTGCCGACAGCCCTTTTGAGGCTTCGCAGTGGCGGAGCCCCGCCTGATGGGGTGACGGTATGGCTGGATCGCTTTGCAAATGGTTGATCGGCTGCGCAGTGTGCGCATGCATCGGCATGCCGTCTGCGCATGCTGCGACGGGTCGTATTGCGTTCTCCGGTGCGGTTCTCGAGTCCACCTGCACGACGGAAGCGGGTTCGGCTGCCGCCGCCATCCATGCGGCGGCCACGGCGACTGTCGAACGCCAGAGCTGCGGTGGCACGGCCACTGATTCGGGGCGGTCTTATTCCCGCACCGTGGCGAGTGTGGTTGCGGCCAATCTTGTTCATGACCCGCTGTTGGCCTATTTCGCCAGTTACGCTGGTCCAGCCGCAGCCGGCAACGCGGCGGCGAAAGTCATCGTGCAGACCTACGACTGACTGATCAGGTTGGTGGGACCAACGCGTCATCGCGTCGGTCCGCTGGCAGGTATTTTCAATGCCACGCAGACAGGATGCGCCTGATGCAGCCTGCCAGCAGATGGAAGGCTGCCGAACTTACTGGTACGACAGCGTAAAAGTGGCGGTGGCGCCCAGCAGGCCTGTGCCCACGGTCGCTCCAGTCTGGTAATAGCGGGCGAAATAGCTCACCGACAGCGCCCCATTGGGTGTGGCGCCGATCGTCTTGGCAACGCCAAAACTCACTGGCGTCGTGCCGGAGGAATCCAGCACCTGCACGCCAACGCCGCTGCTGCCTCCGCTTGACGGCGCAATGACGCCAGGCTTGCCGGCCACCGGCGTCGCGGTATCCAGAGTCACCCGCACGATGGCTCCCTTGGAGCAGATCAGCCCGATCTGGAACGGCGTCGTGCCCGTGACCGAGCCCACGCCGCTGAATGCCTGGCCGGTGACCGTGGGCAAGGTCACGTTGATGTTGCTGGTGCTGACCTGACAGGCCGGCGCCGTGAAGGTCAGCCGGTTGGCGAGATTGATCACCGCGTCGATGATGTAGTTGCTCGACGTGCCCGCCTTGAACTGCGACAACGCACCTTGCAGCGCGCTGCCATCAGTGATTGTTCCGGTTTTCACCAGTTCGATCGTGACCGCATCATTTTCCACCCAGCTAGCACCGCTATCCAGGCTGAAGTAGGGGTAGGCATAGATGTAGTCGCCCTTTTGCGATACCCGGTAACCGACGCCTGTCGTTCCGGTGGGGAAAAGGTTCACCCCGCTCGGCAGCGTGGCGCCGGAACTGCCAAGCAGGCCCCAGCCATTGCCCGAGTTCTTGCAGGTAAAGTTGACCGCCTGGCTGACCGCCGTGGCGCTCGAGGTGTAAAGCACGCTGCCGACGGGAATGCTCGGATCGTTGACGAGGGTGGTGGGCACGGACACCAGATAGGTGCCTTGCGTGTTGCCCCCGTTGAAGCTGCAGCCGGCCCGTGCCAGCCCGGGAATCACGGCCAGCATCGCGAGGCCCACGAGCACTCCGATAACTCGACCCAGCTGCCGGATGATGGATGCGAAACCCGATGGCCGCGCGCGCTTACTGCCCATGCTTGTGTTCCTCGGCGGCTTCATTTATTTCGGCCTTGCGGCAAACTACGTGCTGCGCTGCATAGCGGCTGGCAGGGTCGCTCGCCGCCTTGGCGGGTGCGCGGTAATCGAATACGCAACGATCGACGCTTCCTGCGATGGATTCCCATTGCACCTTCAGCTGACCACTTTCATGGGGTACACGCACCATGATCTGGCCGACTTGTCCGACGACGCCGACGGTGTGGTTCTGCTCGTCAGTCACTTCCGCGCCGAACGGCAGCGTCTTGCCATTCTCAAGTTGCGCCTGGAACAACAGAAAGCGCCCGCTTTCACTCTTGAATTTAACCATCACCACGGCGCCGGCACGTGGCGCCAGCTGTGTGCTGGTGTTGTCGAGCTGAACGTCCAGCGGCAGGCCGCTGGGGTCGATGGTCACCGTATCGAGCACGTATGGCGTGAGATAGGGCACCAGGGCATAGCCGGAGGGTCCGATCCGTACGCCGGCCGCGTTGCCAATGCGCGCGCCGTTGGCGTCAGGTGCTTCGACGATTGCCACGGTGTCGCCCAGCGGCTGGCCAAAGGTGATGCCACCCGGGTGGGCAACGATGCCGCCGGCAACATTGAGTGATGCCTGCGAATAGCCGTCGCCAACACCGAAACCCGCATTGAGCTGTATGTGTGCACCGTGATAACCGCCGTTGACGCTGGCGGTACTGCCCACGGAGCTGTTGCTGTTGTTGTCGCCGCCATCATGCGTGGCGGTGGCACCGTAGCTGAAACGGTTGTCATCGCCAGCCGTACCACCCAAGGTAGCCTGCTGCTGGGTGTTGCCCGAGCTGCTGCGGCTGAGTCCGGCCGTGAACAGTGGCGCATGCGAACTGCTGCCCAGCGGAATCGTCACGTTGGCCATGTAGCGGTTGTCGCTGCGTCCGAACAGGTCGCGTTCGCGGCTGGCCGAGAGGTTGTAGCTCACCGGCCCGATCGAGTTGTTGTAGCCGAGCTGGAATTGGGTGTCGGCACCGCTGCGGTTCCAGTAGTCACGCGCCGAGCCGTTGACATACAAGGAGCCGCCGCGTTCACCCAATTGCTGGTTCAGGCTGATCGAGAAGTTGTTGCGCTGGCGATCGACGCCGGCGGGCACCAGTAAATTGTTCAGGTCGATGCCGGCAAGGGCGGCCTGCTGCGCGGGAGTCAGCAAGCCGGAGACGGGCACGCCGTTAATCACGATCGGTGTCGTGCTGCCGCTGGCAAACACCGGCAGGCCGCGGCGCGAATAGTCGCGTGCTCGCACCGCTTCGTCGAGCGTGAGATAGCCGTCGGTCGAATAGCGGTAGGCGGCAACGGTGAGCGAGGTGCCGGTCTGCACCATGGTCTTGCTGTAGCTCAGTCGCAGGCTTTGGCCGGACATCGTGTCGAGGCCTGGAATTTGCGTTCGCGCGGCGCTCACGTCCATGGCAAACGCGCCGTGGCGGGTATTCAGTGCGCTGCCCAGCAGCAGCGCGCCGTAACCCGGCGAAGCTTCGACACCGGCATATCCGGTGAGCAGGTTGTTGAAGCCGCGCTGCATCGTGGCCTGCACGACGCCGGGCTTGGTCAGGATTGCCCGATTGCGCAGCTGGCCGGCGGCCACACTGAAGCGTGTCACACCGGGACGCAGCAATTGCGGCACCGAGGCATACGGCACCGAGAACGTGTGCACCCGGCCGTTGGCTTCGGAAACGCTGACATCCAGATCGCCGCCATAGCCCGTCGCATACAAATCGTCGATGGTGAACGGCCCGGGCGCCACCGTGGTCTGGTAAATCATCATGCCGTTCTGGCGCACGGTGACTTTGGCATTGCCGTCGGCAACGCCGCGCACGGTGGGAGCATAGCCACGCAACGATTGCGGCAGCATGCGGTCGTCGGTGGCCAGTTGCACGCCGCGCAGGCCGAAGCTGTCGAACATTTCGCCGCTGGTGAACGAATCGCCAAGGGTCAGCTGCGCATGCAAGGCGGGCAAATCACGCTGCGCGTAAGTGGAAATGCCTTGCCAGTGGTGGGTGGAGCGCGTATTGCCCACGGCCGACTGCCAGGTCAACGACGCGTTGTGACGCAGATGCCAGCGTCCCAGGTTGAGCCCGGCATTCACGCCCAGGTACGACGAGGTTTGCGAAATGCCGGCGCTGCTGGTGCGGTAGCTGTTGAAGTTGTAGTTGAGCAGGCCGGCATTCACGCCGGAATCCCAGTATTTCGGATCGACGTAACCGCGCGCCTGCAGCCCCATGTAAGCCTGCGGCACGCTGACATCCAGGCGCAGATTGCCCACGTCGAAAGTGATATGGGCGCCGGGAATGACACTGCCGATATCGACGCAGGCATGGGCATCCGCCAGCTCAGCGATGATCTGCGTGGAGAGTTCGGTGGGGTGCAGCCCCAGCGTGTCGAGCAGTGCGCGCGTCGTGCACGGTGTGGCGCTGACATCTGCCGATGGCGTCGCAAGACGGATCTCGCTGCGGCCTGCCGAAACGTTATTGAGGTAGATGTCGACGCTGTAGTTGCCCGGCAGCACAAAGTCGCCGCGCTCGAAACGCGACAGATCCGTGGTGTTCTGTCCCGCGCCGGAAAGCATGCTGCGATCGAAAGTTGCGTCGGTCGCAGCATCCGCTGGCGTCGCGGTGGCGGCTACCGGTCCGGCGTCAGCCACCTCGGCAGCGCGCGCATGTCCACCCCAACTGACCAATGCCAGTGCCAGCAGTGCCGCCGGCAAGTGTCGGCAAAACGAGGGCGTGCCCTCGCTGTGCCGGCCCGACTTGGCGAGTGCCGAACTCACGGCGCGACGTTGCCCTCATGGACCTTGACAGCACCGAAATCATCGATCGTGGTGAATGCGATCGGCGTGCCTGCTGCGGGCGCGTGACCGAGGTTCTTGATCGGCATGCGTAGTGACGACCTCGGCGCGACCATGCCGCTACCCAGCGCGTAGGCGACCTTGTCGACATTGAGCGACAGTTGGCTGATGGTGATGTGGTACGGCGTCGGGTTGCGCGCTTCCAGCGCATAACCTGCGCCATCGGCAACCACCGACCAGGTGATCTGTTCGGCGGCATGCGCCGCATCGCTGGCCAGGCCGGCGGGACGAAAGAATAGCTTCAGCCGTGAGCGCACGGCGAACTGCAAGGTGTTTTGTTCCTCGCCCGGTTTGGTCACCGGCTTGGGCGGGATTTCCAATACGTTGAGCCAGAACAGCGACTCGCGATCGCTCGGCAGCGACTGACCGGTGTAGACGATGCGCAGACTCTGCCCATTGCCCGGATTCATGCGCGCCAGTGGTGGCGTGACCAGGAAGGGCACGTGCGAGGTGTCCGGGGTGGAATCCGGATTGCCACTGTCGATCCACGCCTCGACCAGCGCCGGTGCGTTGCCCTGATTGTTCAGGCGTACGGTGACCTCGCCGTTCGCTGCAGGAAAGACCACTCGCGTGCCGGCAATCACGACACTGGCATGGGAGCTACCAACGAAGGTGGAAAGCACGATCAAGGCTGCGCCCATGGCGCAGAGCAGGCTTTTCATCGAGGTATTCCGTCCGGACAATCAGGCAACCGTGGTGGTCGACACGAGCACCGCTGCAGCCGGGAAGCTGCAGCGGTGGCGCTATTGCTTACAGATAGGTCAGCGTGAAGCCGACGGACGACGTGACCAGGCCCGCCGAGGTGGCAGCTGCGGTCGCGATGTACTGCGCCTTCAACGCGGTCGAACCAGCGCCGCCGCTGATGCTGATGGTCGGCGCATTCGTGTTGGTCGAAGTGTTGATCGCGGCATTGCTGCTGTTGAGCAACTGGATCTGCACATTCGCACCGCCGCTGGTGGCGTTCTTCAGGTTGCCGGTGGTGCTGTCCACGTTGGTGCCTGCGGTGAAGGCCATGTTCGCCGCCGTGGCATTGTTGTCACAGCCAGTCAGCGCGATCGTGAACGGCGTGGTGCCAGCCACGGTACCCGCGCCGGTGAACGCGCCCGTCATGACGGTGGGCAGGGTGACCGTGCTGGTCGTATTGCCGTTGACGTTGACGACGCACGTATCGGCGAGCACCTTGCCGCTGAAATTGATGGTGCCGCTATTGGCAGCGTGGGCGCTCGGCGCGAACGCGGTAGCGGCGATGACGGCGACCAGCGCGGTCGCGAGCAGGGACTTGTTCATGGATTGATACATCCTCATGGTGAATAAAGGCAGTCCGGCACTGGGGCATCGCTTGGCGCTAGCAGCAATGCATCGGCGTGAACCGGTGGTTCGGTGAACCTGATCCACCCGGATCAGGTAAAAACCACGTGCTCCAGTGTGGTTCGCAAGATTCACAGCAACCGCCGTGCCACAAATGCCAGTGGAGCAGGTTTCCCAGACAATGGCGGTGTGGTGCGGGTTTTCCGTCGCGAGACGGAGTTTTGACAGTTGGTTGTCAGGCTTGCCTTACAAATTATGTCACGGGGCGGACATTTTGCGTCACATAGTTCCATGAATTCAGGCTTGTGTGGCTTTTCACCTCAGTTACTTTCTGAATATATGTAAAGTTCGCTTGACTTAGGTCGAGCCCTGGAAATAGGATGCGCTTGTCAAGCGTGCTTGACACCTCATCCCATTCGGAGCTCGTCATGTTCATGCCAAGTTTGTCGGTCCGTCCAAGTTTTCGTCGGTTGCTTCCGCTGCTGCTGTTGGCCGCAGGCGGGCTACTGGCACAGCCTGCTGTGGCCACGGAGCAGGCGGGCACGCTCAGCGTGCAGCGCCACGGTAATCACGGTAGCGCGGTCATTCTCATTCCCGGGTTGCAAGGTGGTCCGTGGGTCTGGCAGCAAACGATCGATCGCCTGCAAAAAGACCACGTGGTGTATGCGGTGACGTTGGCCGGGTTCGATGGCAAGCCGGCACCCGCCGATGGCGGCAATTTGTTTGATCGCGCCGATGAGTCCCTGCTGCAGCTGATCAAGCAGGACAAGATCGACAAGCCGGTACTAGTCGGCCACAGCCTGGGTGGCACGCTGGCGCTGCGCTTTGCCGGCGAACATCCCGAGTTGATTTCTGGTGTGGTTGCGGTGGATGGCTTGCCGATCTTCCCGGGCATGGAGCGCGCCAGTGCGGAACAGCGCCAGGCCATGGCTGCGCAGATGCAGCAGCAGATGGGCGCGGCGACTCAGCCGCAGTTCCAGGCACAGTCGCTGGCCTACATGCAGAAGATCGGCGTGATTGATCCGAAGCTGGCCGCGCAATACGCGCCGATGAATGCGCGCAGCGACATCAAGGCCAGCGCCCGGTACATGGCAGAGGATCTGGTATTCGATGGTCGTACCGGCTTGAAGAACGCCAACGTGCCGATCCTCGAAATTTCGCCCTATAACGCGCCGGATTTCAGCACGCCGCCGATGGTCATGAGTGAAGTGCAGAAGACCGCTTACTACCAGTCGCTGTTGGCCGATGCGCCGAACGCGAAAGTGGTCTCGGTCTCGCCCTCACGGCACTTCGTGATGCTCGACCAGCCGGTGAAGTTCCAGCAGGCGCTGGACAGTTTTCTCAAGTCGCTCTGAGCTGATCACACGATCGTTGCCTGAACCACACCGCATCACCAGAGGGACCGTCCATGTCCAACGCGTTGCCACCCTTATCACCGCCGGCCAGGCTGCCCACCCAGCGCAGAGTGCTGATTGTTGCGGCAATCATCAGCGCCCTGATCGGAGCGATCGCGTTGGCCGTGGGCAGCATGGCCGGCTATGCATGGCTGGTCCGCCTGGGTTGGGTGGCCATCGCCACTGCGGCGGTGTGGGTGGTTTGCGCCATGGCACGCAAGCCCGAGCGCCTGCGCTCCGTGCAGATGCGCTACATCCGTGAATTCTTCCCGGCGATGGTCGGTTACATGGTTTTGCTGCCGGTATCGATCCTGTTGTTGAAGCAGGTATCGATGCCGCTGCCACTCAAGGCCTTCGTGGTGTTGCTGCCCGCGTTTCCCATCCTGCTGGTGATACGCGCAATGACGCGATTGTTGCGCGGGTTGGACGAGCTGCAGCAGCGAATCCAGTTGCAGGCGATGGGGCTGACCTGCGCCATCATCGGCGCGGGCACCTTTGCGCTGGGCCTGTTGCAGGGGGCACAAGTGGTGCCGGTGTTCCGAGATCAGATCGTCTGGGTCTTGCCGGCGACATTCGCCGTGTGGGGTGTCGTGGTTGCCATCATTTCGCGGCGCTATCGCGATGAATAACCATATGCGTGAATTGCGTAGTGAGCAGGGCTGGTCGCAGGCGGATCTGGCCGAGCGACTGGATGTTTCGCGGCAAACCATCAACGCGATCGAGACCGGAAAATACGATCCGAGTCTGCCGCTGGCGTTCAAGATTGCGCGACTGTTCAGTCAAGCCATCGAATCCATTTTCCTGCCTGGGGATGACGTGTGAGCCTGAAGTCCTCAAAGCGTACCGGGGTGATCGTGGCGATTGCGGTGGCGATCCTGTCGGCTCATCACGTCACCAGTCGTCACGCGCAGGACAAGGCGCCGTCAGCCGCAACGATTCCGCCGACCACCGGCACAGAAACGGTGGCCAAGGCGCCGGCGGCAATTTGGAAGCTGGGCTCGCTGACGTTGACGGCCTGCAATCTGGGCCAACCGAATTCAGGCCTCACCACGGCGGCCTGGTGTGCTGATTTTCCCGTGCCGGAAAACCGTGCCGACCCGCATGGCCGCACGATCAAGCTGAAGCTGGCGGTGCTGCGTGCACGCGCGCAGGTCGCCAGTCCAGACATGCTGGCCTTCCTTGCCGGAGGTCCCGGCCAGGCCGCCACCGAGTCGGCCGGCAGCGTCGCCAGCGTGATGCACTCGTTGCTGGCACACCGGCATGTGCTGCTGCTGGATCAGCGCGGCACCGGTGGCTCCAATGCGCTGCGTTGCAGTGAGTCTGACGGCCCTGCCGCCGCTGACGACGATACATCCTTCGATGCCGACAAATTACGCGCCGCTGCGGCCACTTGCCTGAAGGGTTTGCAGGCGCACGCCGACCCCCGCTACTACACGACTACCATCGCCGCCCAGGACCTTGAAGATGTGCGCAAGGCGCTGGGCTCACCGGCGCTTGATCTGGTCGGCGTGTCCTACGGCACACGAATGGCGCAGCAATATCTGATGCGCTTTCCGGCCAGCGTGCGCAGCGTGGTGCTGGACAGTGTGGTGCCCAATTCGCTGGCACTGGGCCAGGACTTCGCGCGCAACCTCGATGATGCGCTGAAGGCACAGTTCGCCCGTTGCGCTGCCGAGCCTGCGTGCAAGCAGGCGTTTGGCGATCCTGGCCAGACCTTGTACCAACTGCGCGATGCGCTGCGCGCCAACCCGCATCCGGTCAGTTTTCGCGATCCGCAGACCTGGCAGACGGTGAAGCGAGTGCTCGATGAGGATACCCTGGCCAGTGTGGTGCGCATGTTTGCCTACCGACCGGGCAGCGCCGCCTTGTTGCCGTTGTCGATCAACACGGCAGCCCATGGTGACGTGGGGCCGCTGCTCGGTCAGGCGCGCCTGCTGTCAGGTGACTTGTCGGAACTGATCGGTGGTGGCATGCAGTACTCGGTGATCTGCGCCGAGGATGCCGACCTGCTGGTCGATCGCCCGCAAGACGCTTCAACCATTCTCGGCACCCGCATGGTCGATGCGCTGAAGACGGTCTGCTCGATCTGGCCGAAAGGTACGCGTCCGGCTGACTTCCATCAGCCACTGAAAACCGACAAGCCCGTCCTGCTGCTCGCTGGCCAGTACGACCCGGTGACGCCGCCGCGCTATGCGGAGGAGGTGGCCAACGGTTTGCCGAATGCGCGCGTATTGGACTTCAAGGGGCAAGCGCACGGCGTGATGACGGCAGGCTGTGCGCCGCAGTTGATCCAGGATTTCATCGAGAAGCCCGAGCCCAAGGCGCTGGATGCCAGCTGCCTGAAGCGGCTGCAGCCCACACCTTTCTTCATCGACTTCAACGGAGCTACGCCATGATCGAGGTGCGGGATTTGCACAAGGCGTTCGGCGCGGTGAAGGCCGTGGATGGCGTCACTTTCGCGGCACGTGATGGCGAGATCACCGGCCTGCTCGGTCCCAATGGAGCCGGCAAGACCACCACCTTGCGCATGCTCTACACCCTGATGACGCCTGACCGTGGTCAGGTATTGGTGGATGGCATTGACGCCGCTGTCGATCCGCTTGCGGTGCGCCGCCAGCTTGGCGTGCTGCCGGATGCGCGCGGCTTGTACAAGCGACTGAGCGCGCGCGAGAACATCGACTACTTCGCACGCCTGCACGGCTTGCCGGAGGAGCTGCTGGCGACTCGTCGCGAGGCCTTGATCGAGGCGCTGGATATGCGTGATATCGCCGACCGTCGTACCGAGGGTTTCTCGCAGGGGCAGCGCGTCAAGACAGCGATCGCTCGCGCCTTGGTGCACGATCCGCGCAATGTGATTCTCGACGAGCCGACCAACGGGCTCGACGTGATGGCCACCCGCGCGCTGCGCCAGTTCATGCAGCGGCTGAAGGGCGAGGGACGTTGCGTACTATTTTCCAGCCACATCATGCAGGAGGTGGCTGCGCTGTGTGACCGCATTGTGGTGATTGCACATGGTCGCGTAGTGGCCGACGAAACGCCCGATGCGCTGCGCGAACAAACCGGTGAGGCGAATCTGGAAGAGGCCTTCGTCAAGATCATTGGCAGCGAAGAAGGACTGGCCGCATGAAGACGGCCAGTGCAGTATCCACGCGTCGCAGCGCATGGCTTACCGTGTTCCTCAAGGAAGTGCGCGAGAACCTGCGCGACCGGCGCACCTTGATGAGCGCCTTCCTGACCGGCCCGCTGCTGGGTCCGCTGTTGTTCCTGATGCTGATCAGCTTCACCGTGAACCGCGAGCTGGACAAGGCCGAGCAGCCGCTGACCGTGCCGGTGATTGGTGCGCAATACGCGCCAAACCTGCTCGATGTATTGCGCGCCGGTGGCGTGATGCCCGGCCCTGCCGTGGCTGATCCCGAGCAGACCGTGCGCGCGCAGGATGCGGATGTCGTGCTGCGGATTGCCCCGGATTTCGGCAAGGCGTGGCGCAAGGGCGAGCCGGTGCAGGTCGAGTTGTTCCATGACTCGTCCCAGCGTGACGCGCAGAGTTCGGTGGAGCGGGTCACCCGGCTGATCGAAGGCTATGCCCGCCAGCAGGGTGTGATGCGACTGGTAGCACGCGGTCTGTCACCGACCACGGCGTGGCCGCTGCAGGTCGCTGCGCGTGATCAGGCGACGCCGCAGTCGCGTGCCGTGCTGATGTTCGCCATGCTGCCGTACTTTCTGGTGATCACGATCTTCATGGGTGGCATGTATCTGGCGATCGACCTCACCGCCGGCGAACGTGAGCGGCAATCGCTGGAACCGCTGTTTGCCAATCCGGTGCCACGCTGGAAAATCCTGTGCGGCAAGCTGGCGGCGATCTGCGTGTTCTCCACCGCCAGCCTGTTGATCAGCCTGCTCGCGTTCGCGGTGATGGGCCACTTCATTCCCGCGGAAAAGATCGGCATGGAACTGGACTTCGGTGTGCATTTCGCCAGCGTGGTGCTGCTGTTGATGCTGCCACTGGTGCTGCTGCTGGCGGCGCTGCAGTCGATGGTGGCGGCATTTGCCAGGAGTTACCGCGAAGCACAGACCTACATCTCGTTGCTGATGTTGCTGCCGATCCTGCCGAGCCTGTTGTTGTCGTTCCTGCCGATCAAGGCGAAGGCATGGATGTATGCCGTGCCGTTGATGGGGCAGAACCTCGGCATCATGCAATTGCTGCGTGGCGATGGTGTCACCGACGCGCAGATTGGCTTGTGCCTGGCGGGCAGCCTCGCAGCGGCGCTGATTGCGGTGTTGGTGACCATCGCGCTGTATCGCTCGGAGAAGCTGGCGATCTCGACCTGAGGGGCCGCTTGTCCGGGGGTGGATGAGTAGTCAGCGCGGCGGTGCGGTCAGCTCGCGTGCGCTGAGGTAGCCGTCGTGATTGCGGTCGAGTCGGTGGAACTGGCGTCGCAGGTTGTCCTGGAATTCGTGCAAGGTAACGGGCTTGCCGCGCCCGCCCGGCAGCTCGGATCGCTCCAGAATGCCGTCGCCGTTGCTGTCCATCGTGGCGAAGCCGCGGCTCATCCAGCTGACGTACTCGGACTCGCTGACCCGGCCGTCCCCGTTGCTATCAAACATGCGCAGATAGGCGGCGCGGCTGTCCTGCGCCGCCGCGACAGTCGGCAGCAAGGCCAGCCACCAGACGAGTCGCCGGATGTTCAGCGATGGCCGCCGTGGATGCCGATGAACTGCAGAAATTCGGCGCGGGTGCGCGCGTCCTCGCGGAACGTGCCAAGCATCTGGCTGGTCACCATCGACACGCCGCGCTTGTGCACGCCGCGGGTAGTCATGCATTCGTGGCTGGCGTCGATCACCACCGCCACGCCGGCCGGCTGCAGGGTTTCCTGGATGCAATGGGCGATTTCCGCGGTGAGCTTTTCCTGCACCTGGAAACGCCGCGCGAAACCGTCGACCACACGCGCCAGCTTGCTGATGCCGACCACGCGGTTGGTCGGCAGGTAGCCGACATGCGCACGGCCGATGATCGGCGCCATGTGATGCTCGCAATGGCTCTCGAACTGGATGTCGCGCAGCACCACCATTTCGTCGTAGCCCTGCACTTCCTTGAAGGTGCGTTTGAGGAAGTCGGCCGGGTCTTCGGCATAGCCGGAGAACCAGTCGCCGTAAGCCTTCACCACGCGTTTTGGCGTGTCGAGCAGGCCTTCGCGCGTGGGGTCTTCACCGGCCCAGCGCAGCAGCGTGCGCACGGCCTCTTCGGCCTGGTCGCGGGTGACGTCGGTTTGCTTGGCGTGGTCGCTCATGCCGTGTCCTTGGGTCAATCGAAGGGAAAGTTTACCCGCATGCCAGTCTCGACTGGCCGCTTCAGGTTTGTTGTCCGTACGACGTAGTGCGGCGATCGGATGCCTGCGCTGGCTGACGAAACACAGTTGGCAGGCAGTTTGGGTGGGTGAAGCTGGGGCAAAAGTCATGTTTACATGACAATATGTAATGTCTAACGTACATAGCGTCTATTGGAGATGACACCATGTCCCGTTCCCGGCGTTATGCCGTGCAGATTCCCCTGTCGTTGCTCGCGTTCTATGTGCTGTTCGTGCTGCCGGATATCGACCTCGGCTGGCCGGGTGGTCTGGCCATGCTCGCGGCGGCCTGGCTGGTCTGGTACCTGCTGTGGGCGAGCCTGCGGGAATCGGCTGCGGCGGCGAAGGCAGACGACTCCATGGCGCCGGAAGCCTCGGCGATCGGTCGGCCTATCAGCTGGGTGGTGATCGCCTGGCTGGTGGTGATGCGGGTGCTGCGCAAACGCTGGCGCGACACCGTGGAGGCCGATGAGCGCGATCGCCACATCGAGGCACGCGCCAGTAGCTGGGCGCGCGGCGGGCTTTCGGTTTTCATGCTGGCGCTGGCGGTGATGTTCGCCTTCACGCCGCTGGATCATCTGCGCTGGGCCAGGCCGATGACACTCTCCAATCTGTTTATGGCCGGCCTGATCGCTTCGTGCCTGCTGGAGTACGTGGTGACCGGCATGACCTGCTGGCTTGACCGGCGCAGCGCATGACTGGCACGCCGATCGGCAACGTCATCCGCAAGCTGCGCTTCGAGCATGGCGAGATGACCCAGCAAGCGCTGGCCGATGCCTGCGGTATCACCCGGCAGACGGTGATTGCCCTGGAAGGTGGCAAGTACGCGCCGTCACTGGAACTGGCGTTTCGCATTTCCCGCGCGTTCGGTGTGGGGGTGGAAGACGTATTTCAATGGAAGCGCTGAGTTTTCGAGTCGTGCTGATTCAGTGGTTGCGTCACGTTGTTGCCGTTGCCCTCCGAGCAGCACTCCGGGGAAACGCTAGAGGAAGATGTTGCGGAATATTTTCAAATGGATGGCCATTTCGGTCGTAGCCATCATCGTCGGCGTTGTCGGCTACGGCTGGTATCAGGCGAAGACGTTCGATACCACCACGCTGCCGACCAACTACGGCAAGGTGGTCAGCAAACTGTACCTCGGTGAGGGTGAGCGGCAACCGTTGCTGGCGGGTTTCGGTGGTGCCGAGGGCGGCAACGCCTGGGCCAGCCGGCATTGGCAGGGCGAGCGCGATACCTTCGTCAAGCAAGGCTACGCGTTCCTTGCGCCGGGTTACTTCGGCATGCCGGGCACGCCTGAGCGGCTGGATCGCCTCTCGCTGGACGCCGTACATGACGCCATTCTTGTCGCGGCGAAAAATCCGCAGGTCGAAGGTCGCTGCATCGCGCTGATCGGCGGCTCACGTGGCGCCGAACTGGCGTTGACCGTGGCCAGCCGTTATCCGGACATCAAGGCGGTGATGGCTATCGTGCCCGGCAGCGCGGTGTTCGCGGGCAATACCCCATCGATGAAAACCTCGGCATTTACCTGGCACGGCAAGCCGCTGCCCTATGTGCCGGTGCCATGGGCCGCCGTGCCCGACCTGCTGAAGCACCACCTGCGCGAGGCCTTCGAGAAGATGCTGACCAACCAACCAACCAACCAGCCGGCGGTCGAGGCCGCTGCCATTCCGGTCGAGCGCATCAACGGGCCGGTATACCTGATGTCGGCAACCCACGATGAGTTGTGGCCGTCGCAGCCGATGGCAGCGGCGATGATGCGACGCCTCGATACGCATCAATTCGCCTTCACCCACACCCACGACGTATTCGACGGTGGTCATGCCGCCCCGCTGGCGCACTTCGACCGCGTCCATGCGTTTCTCGCCAGCAACTTCCTTGCCCAAAGCGCGCAGGGCTGCCCGCGATCAACCGCGTTGTAGACGACTACTCGTCGTCGCCGCCGTCGTCGTCGCTCGCCAAGGGTGCGTCATCGAGCAGCAGTTGGCTGGCGTCACTGGACAGCGATTCCACCTCGCGCAGCGTGCGTTCGATGGCGCGGGTACGTACCCCCGCGCTGTCGATGCTGTTGCGCGCAGCGTCGAGTTGCTTGCGGGTCTTGTCCAACACCACACCGAACTTGCCGAACTCGTTCTTCACCGCGCCGAGGATCTTCCATACCTCGCTGCTGCGCTTGGCGATCGCCAGCGTGCGAAAGCCCATTTGCAGGCTGTTGAGCAAGGCGCTCAGCGTGGTAGGTCCTGCTACGGTCACCCGATGGTCGCGCTGCAGGTTCTCGAACAGGCCAGGGCGACGGATCACCTCGGCGTAAAG
Organism: Rhodanobacter sp. AS-Z3; assembly: GCF_029224025.1. NCBI lineage: Bacteria > Pseudomonadati > Pseudomonadota > Gammaproteobacteria > Lysobacterales > Rhodanobacteraceae > Rhodanobacter > Rhodanobacter sp. AS-Z3. The sequence continues at coordinate 126,957 of NZ_CP119392.1, read as the reverse complement.
CCCTTCGGTGGGCAGATACAGCACCGCAAAATCGGTGGTGTGCGGCGGCGCCACATACTTGCTGTGGATGCGTTTGGCTTCCTCGCGCACGCGGGTCTCCAGCGCGCGACCGGCCGCCAATGCGCCTTCGGCATCGGAGGCTTCCTGCGCGTCGAGCAGGCGCTGATAGTCCTCGACCGGAAATTTCGCATCGATCGGCAGATAGACGTGCTCGCCTTCCTCTTGCCCCGGCATGCGGATGGCGAACTCCACGCGGTCATTGCTGCCCGGTACCGTGATCACGTTGGAGCCGTATTGCTCGGCAGTGAGCATGTCTTCCAGCAGCGCGCCCAATTGCACTTCGCCAAAGATGCCGCGCTTTTTCACGTTGGTCAGCACGCGCTTCAAATCGCCCACGCCGGCAGCCAGATTTTGCATTTCGCCCAGCCCGCGCTGTACCGCCTCCAGTCGCTCGGAGACCAGTTTGAACGACTCGCCGAGACGCGTTTCCAGCGTGGCGTGCAGCTTCTCGTCGACGGTGGCGCGCATCTGCTCCAGCTTTGCGGCGTTGTCCTGCTGGATCGCGCCGAGCTTGGCTTCCAGCGTGGCGCGCATCTCGCTCATGCGCTTTTCGTTGTCGGCGGTGAGTGCGGCCAATCGCTGCTGTTGCTGTTCGCCGAGCCGGTTCAACGTAATGGTGACTTCCTCACGCCCCTTGCGCGCATCGTCGACCAGTCGCTGGGTCAGCGACTGCAAACCGGTATCGGTGCGTTCGGTGAGCTGGGTGAGTCGCGACTCCAGCGTCGCGCGTACTTCGCCCATGCGCTTTTCGTTGTCACCGGTCAGTGCCGCGAACTGTTGCTGCTGTTGTTCGCCGAATCGACCCAGCGTGAGCGCGGCCTCCTCGCGGCTCTTGCGACCATCCTCGGCCAGCCGTTGCGCCAGTGTCTGCAAGCCGCCATCGGTACGCTCGGTCAGCAGGGTCAGGCGCTGGCCAAACCCGTCGATGCGTTCGGCCTGCTGTTGCGACATGCCGTTGAGCTGTTCGCCCAGATGGCTGCGGAAGCGATCGAAGCCTTGCTGCAGTTCCTCGCGGCCAGCACGCTGCTCTTCGCGCAGGGTGCGCTCTACGCGGGCGCTGTCGTCTTTCAGGGCGTCCAGCTTGATGCCAAGGCCGGGGTCGCCGCGGCCGCGCAGCAGCATGATCACCTGCAACAGCAACAGCGCTGCAGCGAGGATGACGAGGACGATCAGCAAAATTTCATTGAGCGGCATGGAACGTTTTCCCGGGGTAATGCATCCAGTGTACGTCGAGCCGTCTCATGGGCTGCGCCCGGATTTCACGTAGCCGTTGCCGGGGCGGCGCATCATGGGCTGATATCAGCCCGGGAGAACGTTATGGAATACACCCACGATTACCTGATCATTGGTGGGGGCATGGCTGCTGATGCGGCGGCCAAGGCCATTGCGGAAGTCCAGCCCGGCGCGAACATAGGCATCGTGGGCGATGAGGCGTCACCACCGTACCAGCGGCCGCCGTTGAGCAAGGCCTTGTGGAAGGGCGACAAGTCGCCGGCCGACATCGATCTGGGCACAGCGGGCAGTGGCGCAATCCTGCATCAGGGGCGCCGGATCGAGTCGCTGGATCGTGCCGCGCATGTGGCGCGGGATGATCACGGCGACACGTATCACTACCGCAAGCTGTTGCTGGCCACCGGTGCCACCTCGCGGCAACTGCCGTTCGAAGGTGGCGAGCGCATCATCCACTTTCGTACGCTGCAGGATTACCAGACGCTGCGCCACTACGCCCAGCCCGGCGCGTACATCGCGGTGATTGGCGGTGGCTTCATCGGCTGCGAGCTGGCCGCGTCGCTATGCAGCCTCGGCTGCAAGGTCACCATGTTGTTTCCCGCGCAGACGCTGGGTGCGGGGCGTTATCCGGATGATCTCGCACATAACCTCGACGACTACTACCGCAGCAAGGGCGTCGACTTGCGCAGCGGCGTGCAGGTCACCGGTAGTCAACCCACCGATGGCGGGGTGGAATTGACCTTGTCCGATGGCAGCCTGCTGCGCGTGGAAGCGGCGGTGGCCGGCATCGGCGTGACACCGAACACGGGGCTGGCCGAGCAAGCCGGCCTGGCCGTCGACAACGGCATCGTGGTGGATGCCCAACTGCGGACCGGCGACGCGGACATCTGGGCGGCCGGCGACGTGGCCAACTTCCACAGCGCGGCGCTGGACCGACGCATGCGCGTGGAACATGAGGATGCGGCGGTGAGCATGGGCCGGCACGCCGGTCGCGCGATGACCGGTATCAGCGATGATTACACCGCGACGCCACTGTTCTATTCAGATATGTTCGATCTGGGCTACGAAGCGGTAGGTCTGCTCGATACCCGACTGCAGGTGGTTGAAGACTGGCGCGAGCCCTATCGCGAGGGCGTGGTGTATTACCTGGACGCCGGTCGCGTGCGTGGCGTGTTGTTGTGGAATGTGTGGGATCAGGTCGATGCGGCGCGTGAGCTGATCGCGGAAGTCGGGCCGTTTGACGCGGCATCCTTGCGTGGCCGGCTACCGCGCAACGCCTGAGACAAGCGGCGTGTCAGAGTCACATGGGCTTTGGCTCTGCTGTGCACAAAGCATGGACAGGGTCGCTTGCAGCATCCGGTTTCGGGCCAGCAAATACGTGGTTGAGTGTGTCCCGCCCGGGACCACGACAAGTTGCAGGTTGCCCGGCATGCCGGCTGCCTGTAGCTCTGCAAGGGGCGTCTGGCTATCCGTCGCGCCCTGAAATACGACGGTGGGCATATCCAGAGTGGTCGACAGCGCTTCGGTGAGCGAATAGTCATGTGCGATCAGTCTGGAAACCGGTAGCCGCGTTAGCGGCGCCAGATACCAGCGTGCGCTCAACCGAAGGCGAATCGCGGATGAGAACGAGGGTGCGGTGCTCTCCAGGATAAGTCCCGTCGGATGCGATCTTCCTTCCGCATAGGCTGCGACCATGGAGCCTAACGAGTGGCCGTACACCACGACGCGATGGCCTGGACAGGCGGCCTGAGCAGCAGCGACTACTTGTGCGGCCAGCGCTACAAGCTCGTGCAGATGAGCTGTGCCGGCGGCGCCATTCTGCCCCGAATAGCTGACGGCAAGGACGCCGATACCCCGCGTGGAAAATGCGGGGAATAGGTGCTGCTGGTAGGCCGGGATGAGGCCATGTTGGCCGGGAAAGAAGACGACACAGCCCAGCTTCGGCACTCCGTAGCGCCGTACCAGCATGGCATTGCCATCATCGTTGTGGATGCGCAAGAACAGCGGTGCAGTCGCCGGTGCGGACAGATCGACATGTGGCAGCAGCAGCGGCTCAAGCGCGAAGCGCAGCAGGCAGGCTCCAGAGACGACATAGAGGCACGCCAGTGTCGCAACGGTGAGCAGAAGCGTTCGAATTCTCATGCTCTGATGGACGTCTGACAGATAGGCAAATTGTCGGGAGCCTTTACAAGCACATCCTGTGCGCGCTGCTCTGTTGCCGATTTTGTCAGGAGCATCACGCACGGGGTGCGCTGCTGCGCCGGCTGTATCGACTCAATCCACCCGGCAGAACACCGCCTTCAGATAGCGACCTTCCGGCACGTCGGTGCGGAACGGGTGATCGGCGCCGGCGCCGCGGATTTCCAGTACCTGTATTTCGCGGCCGGCGTTCAGCGCCACCCGGCGCAGCATTTCCAGGAACTCGCCTTCGCCGACCAGTCCGGTGCACGAGCAGGTCAGCAGCAGGCCGCCGGGCGGAATGATATCCAGCGCCATGCGGTTCATCGCGAAATACTTCTTTAGCGCGTCCATCACCTTGCTGCGGTCGCGGGTGAGCTTGGCCGGGTCGAGGACTACGGCGTCGTAACGTTCGCCGCGAGCCACGGCAGCGCGAACCCAGTCGAAGATATCGGACTGCTCGAACGTCACCGCGACGTTGTTGGCCTCGGCGTTGGCACGGGCCACCTCGAGGATGCCGACGTCCAGATCCACGCCGACCGCCTCACTCGCGCCAGCGGCCATCGCATGCACGGCGAAACCGCCGGCATTGCAGCACAGGTCGAGCACGCGACGACCTTTCGCCAGTTCGGCAAAACGCTTGCGGTTGTCGCGCTGGTCGGCAAAGAAACCGGTCTTGTGGCCGGAGCCCGGTGCAGCGTGGAAGCGCAAGCCGTGTTCACGCACTTCGAACGCGGCAGGCACTTCCGGGCTGCGGCAGTCGAAGGATTCCTGCTTTTGCACATGCGATTCGGCGAACCAATAAAGCTCTGCGCCCGGGAAGTGACTGAGCAGCGCGCCATTGATCGCCTCGCGGAATTTCCACATGCCGGCAGCGAAGTATTCGATCACGATGACATTGGCGTAGCGGTCGACGATCAAGCCGGAAAGATCGTCGCCCTCGCTATGCACCACGCGCCAGGCGTCGCTGACCTGATCCAGTTGCAACCACTCGCGACGCAGTTGCACGGCGCGGGCGATGCGTGCGGAAATCCACTCGGCGTCGATGCTGGCTTCGGCATGCGTGTCCAGCACCCGCAGTGCGATGCGCGCATGGCCGTTCCAGAACGCGCGGCCAACAAAGCGACCTCGCGAGTCCTGCACTTCGACCACGCTGCCCGGTGGCAACTTGCATTCCGGCTTGTAGATCTGTGCCGACCAAACCCACGGGTGGCCAGGGTTGCGATCGGATTTCAGGCGGATGACGGGCAGCGCGGCAGGAGTATTCATCCGCGCATGATAACTGGTGGGGGCAACAATTCGGCTGGTAACCGCAGGGCGGGCACTGCCCGCCGCTGTTGTTTTTCGGCTTCGTGGCGGAGGCGGCGGGCAGTGCCCGCCCTACGCAGCAAGCGTTCCGGGAATGCGCTCAGTCCGCCTGCATTACCGCCAGTTCGTTGCCATGCGGGTCGAGAAACTGGAAGCGGCGCCCGCCGGGGAAGGCGAAGATCGGACGCACGATGCTGGCACCTGCCGCCGTGACCGCCGCCAATGCCGCTTCAAGGTCGTCCACGCTGATCACCGGCAGTGGCGCGCGTGGCGCTTCGGCAGCGTCGCCCTGCAAACCGATATCGACATCGCCGGTCATCGTGCAGGCGTAGCTCGGGCCGAAACTGGTGAGCTCCCAGCCGAAGGCGCGGGTATAAAAAGTCCGCGCGGCCTCGATGTCGCTCGCTGGCAGTTCGATGTAATTGGGACGCGCCATGGTCAGCTTCTCGGGAGTGGGAATGGACGGAGCTCAACGCAGCCGCAGCACCAGCCACGACAGCAGTGCCAACAGGTTGATGCCGATACGTGACACGGACGGACCGGCAGCGGCCAGCATGAAACCCTGTGAGCCGAAGTGCCAGTCGATACCCAGCCGTGGCGTCGCCTGCAAGGTGGCGAACACGTTGACGAAGGCGCCGCAGTGCAGGCCGTAGCTGAGCACCGGCAGGGCGAGTAGCGGCAATTGCAGCAGCTGTGCCCAGCGCGACATGCGCACGCCGTGTTCGCTGCCGGCGACCAGCTGGATACCGGCAGCGAGCACGAAGCCATACAAGGCCAGGCCGAGCAGGGCGATCAGGCTGTCGTGGGCGCCGAACGGCAACAGGCGCTGCAGCATCGCCGCCACACCATAGAAACCACCGGCGATTTCGAGGACGCCGATCAGGCGGAACAGAACAGTGCGCATGCGAGGCCTTGGCGGAAAAAACGCAAGCTTAGGCGATCAGCACGCCGCGCGCTTCCTCGACGATCGCGTGCGGTACGAAGCGCGCGCTGTCCTGGGTGACCAGCGAGCTGTCTTCGCGAATGCCGATGCCGCAGGCGCGGTCGCCAACCACCCAGCTGCCGATCAACGGATAGTGACCGTCGAACGCGGTCAGCGGATGGCAGGCCTGACGGATGCATGGGCCGTCGTATGGGCCGTCGGTGCGCAGCTCGCGTCCGTCATCCAGATGCATCGCGATGTTGGCGCCCTCGCGTGAGTGCAGCGGTTTGCGCACCCAACCGCGTGGCAACTCGCCGCCGGCATCGAACTCGGCCGGCAACAGGTTCGGATGGCCGCGATGAGCCTCCCACAGCAGCGGCAGAATGCCCTTGTTGCTCAGCAGTGCTTTCCACGGTGGCTCGATCAATTGCAGCCTTGCGCGTGGCAGGTACGGTCCGAACGTTTCGCGGAACATGTCTTCCAGCGGATACAGCTTGAACAGGCAGCCGATCACGTTGTCGTCGAGGTCGGTGAAACGGCCATCCTCGGAAATGCCGATGTCCTCGATCGCCAGCGTGCCGCAGTCGATACCGGCTTGCAGCGCGCAATCACGCAAGTAGGCAATGGTGCCCTGGTCTTCGGTGGAGTCGCGCACGGCGGCGAAGTGGAATGGCCGCGCGATACCGCGGGCGATCGTGCCGAATGCTTCCACCAGCGATTCCTGGATCGAATTGAACTGGTCGCTGCCGGCAGGTAGCTGCCCACGCGCGAGTTGATCTTCCAGCCATTGCCACTGGAAGAAGGCGGCCTCGAACAGCGAAGTTGGTGTGTCGTAGTTCAGTTCATAAAGCTTGGCCGGAGCGCTGCCGTCATAGGCAAAATCCATGCGCCCGTACAGATGCGGCTGGCGTTCGCGCCAGCTCTGCGCAATCCAGTCGCGGTACGGTTCGGGAATGGCCAGCTGTTGCATGTGCTGCTCGCTGCCGACGATGCGCTCGACCATGTCCAGTGCCATCGCGTGCAGCTCTTCGCTGGGCGCCTCGATGTCGTGCTCGATCTCGCGCAGGCTGAAGGCGTAATACGCTGATTCATCCCAGTACGGCGCGTCATCGATGGTGTGGAACCCAAAGCCGCAGTCAGCGGCCTTCGCACGCCAGTCGGAGCGTTCGGCCAGTGCGATGCGGCGCATCAGCTGCCGAAACCGCGGCTGCCGCTGGAGCGGCCGAAGCCCGAGCGGCTGCTGGTGACGGCACGGTCTGGTGTGGCGGTGACTGGCACCATGCCGGTACCCGTATTGGCGCCGCGATAGACGCCGCCTGAAGCGCCATCGGCCGCTGGCCGCTGCCAGCCGCCATTGCTGTCGCGAAATGCTGGCGCGCTGTTGAAACCATTCGTCGCCACGCCGTTGCGCATCATCTGCGATAGGAAGAAGCCGGTCATCAGCGGGCCGAAGAACGAATGATTGTTGCCATCGCTACGTTCGGCGCACTGCTGCGCGCCATAACGGGCCTCGCATTCCTCGCGGTTCGCAAACCGTGGGGCTGTAGCCAGCGACTCCTGTTTCGCCTTGGCGAACGCTTCGTTGCAGCTTGCGCTGTCGTTGGTCTGCGCTACGCAGGCTTCGACCGAGGTGTACAAGCCCTCGCGCGACTGGTTGCGGTCACAGGCGGTCAGCAGCAGCGGGGCGGTGCTCATCAGCAGCAGGGCGGCGGTGCGGGATCGTTTCATGGGTGCGCTCGGCAAAATATCCGCTCAAGCATGCCTGCTTGGCTGGATAGATGAAAGTTCTTGCGGATGGATAGGATTTGGAAACCGCAGGAGCCCGCTGGCGGGTTGCTACAGGCGATAGCTATTCCAGCTCATCCGACAGGTCGTGCAGATCGGCGATGTGTTGTTCCCACCAACGAGACTCGGCGGCGAACGGGAACGCGGCGGGGAACGCGGGATCATGCCAGCGGTTGGCGATCCAGCCGGCGTAGTGCAGCTGACGCATCGCGCGCAAGGCCGGAATCAACGCCAGTTCGCCATGGTCGAAATCGCGGAACTGCTGGTAGCCCTCCAGCAGGGCCTTCATCGTGCGTTCGTCGCCGGCCAGCATCCACAAGTCCTGCACCGCCGGGCCGGTACGCGCGTCATCGAAGTCGACAAAGTGCGGGCCGGCATCCGTCCATAACACGTTGCCAGGGTGGCAATCGCCATGCAGACGCAACTGGCGAACCGGGCCGATCGCTTCCATGCGTGCGCCGATTGCCGCGTCCAACCGCTTTGCGGCGGCACGATAATTGGTGGCCAGCGCCGCGGGCAGCAAGCTGGAATGGAGTACGTCCTGCATCGGTTGCTGCACCATCGTGTCGCGATCCAGCCGGCCGCGATGCTCGAATGGTGTGCGCGCGCCGATCAGGTGCATGCGCGCAATCAGCCGGCCCAGCCATTGCAGTTGATCGTCGGATTCCAGCTCCGGTGCGCGGCCACCCCGGCGCGGACTCAACGCATAGCGGAAACCTTGGTGATGCAGCAGAGTCTGACCAGCGAACGCAAGCGGTGCGACAGCCGGCAGTTCGGCGTCGGCCAGTTCCTGCGCGAAGGTGTGCTCTTCGAGAATCGCCGCGTCGCTCCATCGGCCCGGCCGGTAGAACTTTGCGATGACTGGCTGGCTCGGCTCAGGACCATCCTGTTCCAGTCCGACTTGCCACACGCGGTTCTCGTAGCTGTTCAGCGCCAGCAAGCGGCCGTCTGGCCACAAGCCGCAGGTGCTTACCGCGTCCAGTACCAGGTCGGGAGTGAGGTTGGCGTACGGGGCATCGTTCAACGCGGCGCCATCGTGCGTGCCGGAATCACCGCCATGGTGATCCGCGACATGCATACCAGCGAGCCTTCCTCGCTTTCAATGCGGATCTCCCACACTTGGGTGGTGCGGCCGATGTGCAGCATCTTCGCCGTGCCGGTGACGGTGCCGCTGCGCACACCGCGAATGTGGTTCGCGTTGATGTCCAGACCGACTGCCAGTTCCCGGGTCGGGTCCAGCGTCAGCATGGCTGCGGTGCTGCCCAGGGTTTCAGCCAGCACCACCGAGGCGCCGCCGTGCAGCAAGCCGTAGGGCTGATGGGTGCGATGGTCGACCGGCATGGTGCCTTGCAACCAGTCGTCGCCGATCGCGGTGATGCGGATGCCCAGCGTCTCCATCATGGTGTTGGCGCTCCATGTGTTGATGCGGGCCAGATCGGGTTCCTGCTTCCAGATGCTCATCGTTGATTCTCGTGGGTCGAACCCGCATTGTTGTCCGCAGTCATCGCCACGACAATGCATGCGTGTTCAAAATCACCCTCAAAACTTCCGGCCGTCAGTTTTCGGTGGCGGCAGGCGAAACCGTACTGGAGGCCGCGCAGCGGGCGGGTGTGGCGTTGCCTTATTCGTGCCGTGCCGGTGTCTGCGGCAGTTGCAAGGCCACCTTGCTGGACGGGCGCTGCGAGTATCCGCGCAACCCGCCGCTGGCGCTGAACGCTGACGAGCAGGCGCATCATGCCGTGTTGCTGTGTCAGGCGGTGCCGACGAGTGACCTGCTGCTGGAGGCGCGCGAGGTCACCTCGGTGGAAGACATTGCGCGACGCCAGCTCAGCATGATGGTGACCGAGAAATGGGCGCTGGCACCGGATGTGACCGGCCTGCGGCTATTGCCGGCGCGTGGCGAGCGTCCGCTGAAGCGGTTGTCTGGCCAATACATCGATGTGCTGCTGGAGGACGGCAAGCGCCGGCCGTTCTCGATCGCCAATGGCCCGCAGACCGACGGCATGATCGAAATGCATGTACGCCATGTCGCTGGTGGCGGCTTCACTTCCTGGGTCAGCGCTGGCCTGCAGCCCGGTGATCACCTGCGCGTCGAAGGGCCGCTGGGGACGTTTGTGGCGCGCGAGGATTCGGAGCGACCGATGATCTTCATGGCTGGCGGCACCGGCTTTGCACCCGTGAAGGCGATCATCGAGCACTTCATCGCGTTGGGCACGCGTCGTTCCATCCAGTTTTACTGGGGTGCACGGGTGGCGAGTGATTTGTATTTGCGTGGATTGGCCGAGCGCTGGGCCGGCCAGTTGCCGAACCTCGCGTTCCACGCCGTGGTGTCCGAGGGCGGTGAGGTGGCTGGCTTGCGCACGGGTCTGGTGCACGACGCGGTACTGGCCGACCACCCGGATCTGTCCGGGCACGATCTCTATATGAGCGGTCCGCCGGCGATGATCGATGTCGCGCACCCTGCGTTCCTCGCCGCTGGGCTGCCGGAAGATCGGCTCTACTACGATTCGTTCGAATACGCGCCCGACGTGCTGGCGCAGATCATTGCCGGCCGTGCCGGCATTCGCGACCTTCCGCTGTAGCAGCGCACCTTGTGCGCGCTGCGCTGGAGCCGGTGTTGCTCAAGAGGTTCGCCCTCAGGCTGGGCTTCTACCGGTTGCCCTTGGCGACCGGCAATTGCGCAGCGTGCCAGGCCAGCACGCCGCCATCGAGCCGATGGACCTTGCCGAAACCCGCCTTGACCAAGCGCTGCGCGGCCTTGACCGAGTTGCCACGGCCATCCTTGTCCATCACCACCACGGGCAGTTCCTTGGCCTTGGCGAGGTCCTTGTTCTCGGGATCGAACTGGCTCATCGCCACATGCTTCGCACCGGGTACGTGCATCTTTTCGAACTCGGCAATCGCTGACAGATCGATCAGCAGCGGTGTCTCGCGATTGATCAGCAGGGTCAAGCCGGCGGGGCTCAGCTCCTTGACCCTGCTGAACAGCGTGCTGATCTGCATGACGATCAGCGCCACCAGCAGGATTGCGAACAGGGCCACCAGGGCCGTGTTGTTGCCGATAAATCCGGGCAATTTTTGCAGAAAATCATTCATCGTCAGTCCACTTCGCGCAAGCGCGGCAATCAGCTAAACCGGCGATTATACGGGGTTGCCAGCTGCCGCGCGGACGCACGCTGCCACTCAGTCCTGGGTGATGTCCGGCAGGCCGCTCATCAGCCACCAATGCTTGGTGGCCTCGTCGTAGTGCCAGGTCTGGTGGTCGACAATGCTGCGCTCGGACTGGGTGTGGATGTTGACCAGGTTGATCACCGCCGTCTGCTGCACGTCGGTGTCGTTGATCGGCACGGGGCCGGCGCCATCGTCGTACTCGGTGACCCGCACCTGCTGGAAGCGCGCGCGTTGCAGCGAGGTCAGCGGATGCGCGGTGCGAACCTTGGGCTCGATGAATTGCGTAGCGCTCTGAAAATCGCCCCAGCGCAGGGTACTGCCGTAAGCCTTCAGCGTGGTGGTGAGCGAGTCACTGCGCGTCTTTGTGGCGCAGCCCGCCAGCAGCAATACCGACAGCAGTACGACAACAATGCTGGTAATCCGACGCATGTGATTTTCTCCCCGAGAACGTTTCGCCCATTCTGCCTGATGCACGGCTTGTCCACTCAATCGCGGCGTTTGGCCACGAAGCGCGCGTTCAAGATGCACGCCGGTTCACCGTTCTCACCCGGTACGATGCAGTCCACCGCAATGCGCGCCCGGCCACGTGCCTGCAGCGTGTTGAAGAATATCGACCAGTCGGCGTCGGCGGACAGTCGGGCTTCGCTGAGGAAGTCGTCCCACAACGGCGCCAGGTAACGCACGCTGGATTCGGCGACGAACACGTCGCAGGCCATGTCGCGCTGGCGCAGTGCCAGCTCAACCAGTGCCCAACCGCTCAAGGTCATCACGCTGACCAGGCTGCCACCGAAAGCGCAGCCCTTGTCATTGATGTTGGGCGCCAGTGGCGCGCGCAGCGTGAGGCTGTCGTCGTCGTAACCGGCGAGCTCCAGGTCCATCGCATGGGCCAGCGGAATCTCGTCACGAATGAACTGGATCAGTTGTTCTGCTTGCAGGGTCGCTTCAATCGTACTCACGTGATGGGGATTCGCGTGCGGGGAAGCCCGACAGTGTAAAGCCACCGCTACACTGCGGCCATGACAGTGAGCGAACACGGTGCGCGGACGCAGCGACCAGCCCCCCGTAGAGCGGCGGGGCTGGGTGGCCGGATCGTGGTGATTACTCGGCCGGTCGGCACGGCTGCGGCGCTGGCGCGCCGGGTGCGTGCGCTGGGCGGCGTGCCGTTGCTGTTGCCCGGTCTTGCGTTGCGTGGCATCACGGACGTCGATGCTGCTCGAGCCGGGCTGCGCGCCGCGCTGGCGGACGAGATGATCGTGTTCACCAGCCCGGCAGCAGTGCGCCATGCGGTCGCGCTGCTGCCGTTGCGCACAACTGCGCGGGTGCTGGCGGTGGGCCAGGGCACCGCGCGGGCGTTGCGTCGGCACGGTATTGCGGAACCGTTGGCGCCGCGCCAGCAGGACAGTGAAGGTCTGCTGGATCTGCCTGAGCTGCAGTCGCTGCACGGGCGTCGGGTGGCCTTGATCGGTGCGCCCGGTGGTCGCGGCGTGCTGCGTGAGCAGCTCGCTGCACGTGGTGCGCAACTGCGCGAGCTGCATGTCTACCAGCGCGTTCCGCCACGGCTGAATGCTCGCCATGTGCAGGCGTTGCTGCAGTTACCGGTAACGGCGCAGGTGCTGCTGTCCAGCAGCGAGGCCTTGTGCAACTTGCAGCAAAGGTTGCCGGCGCCCGCGTGGAAGCGGCTGTGCGCTGCTTCCGCCGTGGTCAGCAGCGAACGACTGGCCGGGGCGGCGCGAGCGGCCGGTTTTCGGCGCACTCGCGTGGCGGTTTCAGCCGTGTCCGCCGACTTGCTGGCCGAGGCCATCGCCGCAGCATGAGTTTTCTTCACGTAGAGGTGCTACGAACGGGCCCGTATGGGCTGCTAGCATGCGTGCATGAGCAACCAAGACCAACCAAGCAAACCCGAGGGCGTTCGTCCCGATCCTGCGCCGCGTGACGCCGTACTGGTTGAACCGCCGGTTCGTCCGACGCGATCGGCTCCGGTACATCCGGCGCCGCGCTCGCATGGCGGTGGCACGCTGGGCTTGGCGGTGCTGCTGGCGTTGATCGCCGTTGGCGCATCCGGTTACATCGGCTGGCGCCAGTGGCAACAACAGCAGGGCACGGCTGCCGACAGCCGGAATATGGCTGATTTGCAGCAGCGTGTAGCCACGCTGGAGACCACGCTGACCGCCCTCGACCAACAGCGCAGCAGTCTGAATCAGCGGCTGGATGATGCTGCGCAAGTCAATCGCTCGTTGCGCGACGAGTTGCTCGGTCAGGCCGAGCGTACGCGCCACGTCGAGGACGCGGTGGCGAAGCTCGCCGAGAAAAGTTTGAGCGGTCGTGACGGCATGCTGCTGGATGAAACCGAGTCGCTGTTGCGCATGGCCGGTGAGCGCTACACGCTGTTCCATGACGCGCAGGGCGCCGCTGCAGCTTATGCGTTGGCTGACCAGGCTCTGGCAGCCGTCAACGATGGCGCTTTTGGTGGGCTGCGCCAAAGCATCGAGGCCGAACGTGAAGCGCTGGCGAAAAGCCAGCCGCTCAGCCAGAACGATGCCTTGCAGCAATTGCTGGCGCTGCGTGGCGAGTTGGCCGCGCTGCCGCTGAAGCCGCTGGATCATCCTGCTACCCAGGCTACCGATAGCTGGTCGCGGGTTCGTCGCGCATTGAGCAGCGTGGTCAGCGTGCAGCGCGACAATGGCGCGCCGTTGGCCGTCGCCGACGCACGGTTCGCGCGTGAATTGGCTGCGCTCGACCTGGCCCAGGCGCAGGCCGCCTTGCTCGCCTACGACAGCAAGGATTACGCAGCGGCATTGCAACGGGTGGATGCTGCGCTGGCCAGTCAATTCGATCTGGCTACGCCGGAAGTACAGCAGGTGCGCGCGAAGTTGCAGCAGTTGGCCAGTCAATTGCCGACGAAGCCCACGGTGCAACTCGGCGCGGCGTTGAACGAATTGCGCAACCTGCGTGCAGTACACGCCCTGGGCAGCCCGACGCCGAGCCATGATGCGGCGGCGGCGGGCGAGGCGCGGCCATGAAGCTCTGGTACTGGGTGCTGCTGGCGGTGGTTGCCGCGGCGTTGGCCGCGTTTGGCTGGCACTGGGTGGCCGAAGATCCGGGCTACGTGCTGGTGCGCCTGCGTGGCTGGAGGGTGGAAACCACCGTGGTGGCGGCACTGGTCATCCTGCTGCTCGGATGGGCTTTGCTGACCACCTTGTGGCGATTGCTGCGCTGGCCGTTCGGCGCGCTTTCGCGCCGGCACCGGCGGCTTAGCCAACAGCGTCTGGGCGCTGGCCTGATCGCGTTGATCGAAGGCCGTCACGGTGATGCCGAGCGTGATCTCAATCGCGCCTCGCGACTGGACAGTCTGCGTGGCCCGGCCTTGCTGGCTTCCGCTGAAGCTGCCTCGCGCCGTGGCGAGCATGGCCGTGCGCTGGAGGCGCTGGATCAGGCTGCACAATCGGTGCCGCAAGCCGCACGCGTGTTACGCGCTCGCGTGCTGCGTCGCGATGGCAAGCCGGCCGAAGCGCTGGCCTTGCTGTTGCCCGACTCCGACAAAGGCACGCTGACGCCCGGTGGTTGGCGTGAACTGGTGCAGGCGGCGCTGGCAACCGGTGATATCCGCCGTGCCCGCGAGGCGCTGGCGCCGCTGCAGAAAAGTGGTGCACTGGGCCATCGCGCCTATGCGGCGCTGGAAACCCAGGTGTTGGTGGCTGCCATCAACGCCACCCCGGATGGCGCCACGCTCAACGCAATGTGGTCTCAGTGGCCCAAGCCACAGCGTCGGCTGCCTGCGGTGGTTGACGCCTACGCGCGTCGCGCCGCCAGCTTCGGACTGACCTTGCCGGCGATGGATGAGGTGGAGTCGGCGCTGCGTCGTGAATGGTCGCCGCTGTTGATCGAAACCTACGGCAGCCTGGCCGGCGACGACATCGAAGCTCGTTTGCGGCGTGCCGAAGGCTGGCTCGACGCGCATCCGAACGACGCGAATCTGTTGCTCACCCTCGGCCGCATGTGTGTGCGGCTGAAAGTGTGGGGCAAGGCGCATCAATACCTGCAGCGTTCGCTGGCGCTTGCGCCAGGCGCAGCGGCCTGGGAAGCGCTGGGCGATGCCTTTGCCGGGCGCGGCGACACTGCGCAGGCGCAGCGTTGTTACCGTAACGCCCTCGCATTTTCTCGCGGCGAGGCGGTCACGCCGCTGGCGCAATCGGCCAGCCCGATGCAGCCGGATACGCATCCGATTGCGATCGAAGAGCGCGATGTCCACGGGGTGCCGCGCCTGCGCGAGTGATCGCAACAAGTTGCGTGCAGCACTCTGATTTCGTTTGAATTTACGATGGTGATGCGGGCGTCTTGCCTGCGACGTCACGGCTCGACTTGAGCGTGCGCTCAGGGTCTAGACTGCCAGTCAATCACCGTGTCGCAAGGCACTCGAACAGGGGACGCACATGTCACAAACCCAGCTTCAAGGCACTGCCTCGCGAGCATGGCCAGCCGTGGCCGCCGCCGCGTTGCGGGTCGGCTTCGGCATCATCTGGGCGGTGGGCGCCGCGCTGACATGGTCACCGGATTTTGCCGTTCACTATGTGGGTTACCTGCACAATGCCGCGCAGGGCCAGCCGGCCTGGCTGGCCGGCTGGTTCGCCCTGTGGATCGGCGTGGTCACGCCGCACGCCATGCTGTTCACCTGGCTCACGCGGATCATCGAAACCACCATCGCACTGGCGCTGCTGACCGGTTTTGCGCGGAAGACCCTGTACGTGGTCGGTGCCTTGTTCAGCCTGCTGGTGTGGAGCACCGCTGAAGGTTTCGGCGGCCCCTACACGGTGGGCGCCAACAACATGGGTACGGCGATCACCTATGTACTGATCTTCGTGGCGCTGATCGCGATCAACACCCGCGGCGGCCGCAGCCCGTACAGCCTCGACTACTTCATCGAAAAGCGCTGGCCGCGCTGGCGCCGTGTCGCCGAGTGGGGCAGCAGCGAAACGCTGGCGCAGGAGCCGCAACGCCTGCCGATGGGAGTGCAGATTCCGGCCATGCTCGGTGTACTGGTGTTGCTGGTTTTCCTGATTGGCGGCCTGCACAGCAGTATGGACGTCCAGTCGCCGTCACCGATGGCGGCAGCGGCGGCGGTCTCCCCGCTGGCGATGGCGTCCAGCCAGCCGATCGCCAATCCGCGCGATGCGCGCCTGCCGCCGCTGATCGGCACGGGTGACAGTGTCGAGGTGCACCTTGATTCCTCGGACAGCAAGGTTTCCATTGCCAGCGGTGTCGACTACAACGCGTGGACCTTCGGTGGCACGGTGCCCGGCCCGATCATCCACGTGCGTCAGGGCCAGAAGGTCAATGTGACCTTCAGCAACAGCGGCACGATGCAGCATTCCATCGACTTCCATGCGGCGATCACGGCGCCGAGTGACAACTACGTGGAGGTCATGCCCGGCAAGGCGATCAAGTTCTCGTTCGTGGCTGAGGTGCCCGGTGCATTCCTGTACCACTGCGGTACACCGCCGGTACTGCTGCATATCGCCAATGGCATGTATGGCGTGCTGATTGTTGACCCGGCCACGCCGCTGCCGCCCGCCGACGCGAGTTACGTGATCGAGCAAAGCGAGTGGTATACGCAGCAGGTTGCCGATCACCTGATGGGCGCCAACTACGAGAAGATGTCGCAGGAACGCCCCGACGAAGTGGTGTTCAACGGCGCCGCGTTCCAGTACCGCGACCACCCGCTGGTGGCCACCGCGGGCAAGCGCGTGCGCCTGTATGTAGTGGATGCCGGCCCGGATCTGTGGAGCTCGTTCCACGTGATCGGCGCGATCTTCGACAAGGTCTATCCCGATGGCGATGCCACGCATGCGTTGAGCGGTGTTTCGACCTACTCGATCGGACCAGGTGCTGGTGCGGTATTCGACCTGGTCATTCCCGGCCCCGGCAAGTATCCGTTCGTCGATCACGACATGGCGCACGCGATGATTGGCGCGATCGGCGTGCTTGAAGTGCGTGCTGAGGGTGCAGCGGCGGTCGAGCCGGCGGTTGCCGCAGCCGCGCCGGCAGCTGCTGCGCCGGCTGCAGACATGGCGGCAGCGTCGGCGGCCCTGGGTCCGTATCACGTGGATGCTGCCAAGGGTGATGCGCTTTACGGAGCGAACTGCGCGGCCTGCCACCAGCCGACAGGTGAAGGCATCGCCGGAGCTTTTCCGCCACTCAAGGCGAATGCGGCCGTACTCGATCCTGACCCGACCGTGCAGATCGACGCGGTACTGAAGGGGCTGCAAGGCCAGAACATTGGTGGCGTGGTCTATCCCACCGCGATGCCACCCTTTGCAGGTCAGTTGAACGACGCGGAGATTGCCGACATCGTCAATCACGAACGCTCATCGTGGGGCAACCAGAGCAAGCAGATTGCCGCCAGCGACGTAAAGGCCAGGCGAGCTGCTGCAGGCGGACACTAGGACTCAAGCCAGAGATGCTTTGAAAGAGGGGCGCTCGCGCCCTTCTCTCGTGCGTGAAACTACAGCGCCGTCAGATTCGCATACGCCGCTACCAGCCACTTGCTGCCCACACCTTCGAAATTGATCTGCAGGCGGGTGTGCGCCCCGCTGCCTTCGGCGCTGACCACCACGCCTTCGCCGAAGCTGGGGTGACTGACGCGTTGGCCAAGCTTGACCGGCAGGGTCTCTTCCAGTGACGAGGAGGTTTCGCGCGGGCGGCCGGCATACATCGGTCGAGTCACGTTAACGCGTGGGCGTACTTCGTCAATCAGTTCGGCCGGCATCTCGCTGAGGAAACGCGACGGCCGCGCCAGCATTTCGGTGCCGTGCATGCGGCGTGATTCGGCATGGGTAACGATGAGCCGTTCGCGGGCGCGGGTGATCCCGACATAAGCGAGCCGGCGCTCTTCTTCCAGCCGGCCTTCGTCGTCGACCGAACGCTGGCTGGGGAACAACCCTTCTTCCATGCCGACCAGAAACACCACCGGAAACTCCAGCCCTTTGGCAGAGTGCAGCGTCATCAACTGCACGCAGTCGTCCCATGCCTCGCCCTGACTTTCGCCCGCTTCCAGCGTGGCGTTGGACAGGAACGCATTGAGTTCGCTGATGCCGGCGTCGATGTCTTCGTTGCTGCGCTCGAAGCGGCTGGCCACGTTGATCAGTTCGTCCAGATTTTCCACGCGTGACTCGGCGTTGCCGCGACTGTCCTTCTCGTAGAAGTCGCGCAAGCCGGTGTGGGTGATGGCGTGTTCGATCTGTTCGGCGAGCGTCAGTAGCTGGGCAACGGGGAATCCCACAAGGGGACTTCCTGGCGGTGGCGGGGAACGGGGAACAGGAGCCACAGCGTCAGTTGTGCCGAATGCCGCTTCCGCTGTTCCCTGTTCCCCGTTTCCTGCTCCCCCGAATGCCCGCGCCATTTCATCGATCAGCGCAAGAAACGCCTTCACTGCATTCTTCGATCGCCCGGCCAGCTCGTTGCCGCTGGTCAGTTCGCCCAGCACGGCCTCCCACATCGAGACGTTCTCGCTGCGGGCGCGGCGACGCAGGATATCCAGCGTACGGTCGCCGATGCCGCGCGGTGGGGTATTCACGGCCCGCTCGAACGCGGCGTCGTCGTGGCGGTTCGCGGTGAGGCGCAGGTAGGCTAGCGCGTCCTTCACTTCGGCGCGCTCGAAGAAGCGCTGGCCGCCATAGACGCGGTAGCCGATCTTGCGCTGGACCAGTTGCTCTTCGAAATTGCGTGACTGCGCGTTGGAGCGATACAGGATCGCGCAGTCTTTCGCCGAGCCTTGTTCGTCGATGTATTCACGGATGCGCTCGATCACGAAGCGCGCCTCGTCCTGTTCGTTGTAGGCGGCGTACAGCGCAATGCGTTCGCCGTCATCGCCAGCGGTCCACAGCTCCTTGCCCAGACGGCTGCCATTGCGTTGGATCACTTGGTTGGCAGCTTTCAGGATGGTCGAGGTGGAGCGGTAGTTCTGTTCCAGCTTGATCGTGCGGGCACCGGGAAAATCGCGCAGGAACTGGGTCATGTTCTCGACCTTGGCACCGCGCCAGCCGTAGATCGACTGGTCATCATCGCCGACCGCGAAGACCTGGCCGGTAGCGCCGGCGAGCACCCGAATCCACGCATATTGCAGCGTGTTGGTGTCCTGGAATTCGTCGACCAGCAGATGGCGCCAGCGTTGCTGGTAATGCTCCAGTACGGCCGGATTTTTCAGCCACAACTCATGCGCGCGCAGCAGCAGTTCGCCAAAGTCGACAAGGCCGGCACGGCGGCAGGCATCCTCGTACGCCTTGTAGATGTTGACGAAGGTGTGGGTAACCGGATGATCGCGATGCTCGATGCCATCCGGGCGTTTGCCTTCGTCTTTCCAGTTGTTGATCTGCCAGCAGGCCTGACGTGGCGGAAACTTCGCATCGTCCAGCCCCAGCCCGGCGACCACGCGTTTCACCAGCCGCAGTTGATCGTCGGAATCCAGAATCTGAAACGTTTCGGGCAGCCCGGCATCACGCCAGTGTCGGCGCAGCAGACGATGCGCGATACCGTGGAAGGTACCGACGGTGAGGCCTTGCGTACTGCCGGGGATCAACGCGTCCAGTCGCGCGCGCATTTCGCCGGCCGCCTTGTTGGTGAAGGTCACCGCCAAGATGGCCCACGGCGGCACCCCTTCGGCCTGGGTCAGCCAGCCGATGCGGTGGGTCAGTACCCGGGTCTTGCCGGAGCCGGCGCCGGCCAGCACCAGATAGTGGCCGGGTGGCGCGCAGACGGCTTCGCGCTGGGCTTCGTTGAGCGGGTCGATCAGGTACGAGACATCCATCGTGCCTAGTGTAGTGGGCGCAACGAAAAACCGCCGCTTAAGCGGCGGTTTTCGATGGCTGGACGCTTCAATCAGCGCTTCTGCATCAGCCCGCCGAGCGCGAGCAAGGCGCCAACCACGATGCCGGCAATGCCGACCCACTGCGGAACGCCCTTGTCATGGGTGGCGGTGATCTTGGCCGAACCTACCTGCAGCAAGGTGTCGGTGTCCTGATAGAAGGCATGGCCAGCGACGACCCAGATGCCGGCGGCTACCAGGACGATGCCAACGATGATCAGACCAGTACGCATGATGTTCCCCTTGGTTGAAGTGCGTCGAGTATCGGAATGCCGATGTGCACGGAATGTACAGGTCGCGCGAACGACAGATAAAAAAGCCCCGGATGCCAGGGGAAGCATCCGGGGCAGGGCGGACACGAAGACCCAGGGGAGAGGTTCGTGCCGGTGGCGGCTCAGGGAGGTGAAACCGCCGTGGATGCCGTTGCGTGCATCCGAAAGATTAGAGCGCCATTTTCAGCAAAAGTTGCACGGTTCCAAAAGAAATTCATGGACGATTCATTCCCATGAAAACTTAACGAACAGATGGCTGTTCCGCCGCCACGCGGTGCCTCAGTGCGCCTCGTCCCAGTTCTTACCCACACCCACGTCGACCACCAGCGGCACGGCCAGTTCAGCGGCGCCGGACATTCGCTCGATCACGCCGGCACGCACCGCTTCGACAGCATCGGCACGCACCTCGAACACCAGTTCGTCGTGTACCTGCATCAGCATGTGGGCGTCGTCGCGATCCTTCAGCCACGCTGCCACGGCGATCATCGCGCGCTTGATGATGTCCGCGGCGCTGCCCTGCATCGGCGCATTCACCGCTGCGCGCTCGGCGCCCTGACGCAGGCCCTGGTTGCGTGCGGTGAGATTGTCCAGATACAGCCGACGGCCAAAGATGGTTTCCACGTAACCGTCGCGATGGGCGCGTTCGCGGGTGGCTTCCATGAAGGCTTGCACGCCGGGGTAGCGGGCGAAATAGCGCGCCATGTAATCGCTGGCTTCGCCGCGATCCACGCCCAGTTGCTTGGCCAGGCCGAACGCACTCATGCCGTACATCAGACCGAAGTTGATCGCTTTCGCGGCGCGACGCTGGTTGGTGCTGACGTCTGCAGGCTTCAGTCCGAAGACTTCGGCGGCGGTGGCGCGATGCACGTCGCCGCCTTCGTGAAAGGCCTTGAGCAAACCTTCGTCGCCGGACAAGTGCGCCATGATGCGCAACTCGATCTGCGAATAGTCTGCCGCCATCACCTTCCAGCCGGGTGGCGCAATGAAGGCCTGGCGAATGCGCCGGCCTTCTTCGGTGCGTACCGGAATGTTCTGCAGGTTCGGGTCGGATGACGAGATGCGGCCGGTTGCCACCGAGCCCTGGTGATAGCTGGTGTGTACGCGGCCGGTACGCGGATTGACGATGCCGGAGAGCTTGTCGGTGTAGGTGGAACGCAGCTTGGCCAGGCTGCGGTAGTCGAGGATCAGCCGCGGCAGTTCGTGCGTATCGGCGATGGCGTCCAGCGCTTCTTCGTTGGTCGACGGCTGGCCGGTCGGCGTCTTCAATTTCGCCGCCAGGCCGAGTTCGTCGAACAGCACGGCCTGCAACTGCTTGGGCGAGTCGAGATTGAATTCGTGGCCGGCCAGCGCGTAGGACTGTTGTTGCAATTCAAGCATGCGCTTGCCTAACTGCTGGCTCTGCGTGCGCAGGGCGGCACCGTCGATCAGTACGCCGCGGCGCTCCATCGCTGCGAGCACCGGTACCAGCGGAATCTCGATGTCCTGATAGACGTCACGCAAGGCGGGCACGCTCTCCAGCTTCGGCCACAGCGCATGGTGCAGGCGCAGGGTGATGTCCGCGTCCTCGGCCGCGTAGCCGCAGGCCGTGTCCAGATCCACCTGCGAGAACGAAATCTGCTTGGCGCCCTTGCCGGCCACCTGTTCGTACTTGATCGTTTCGTAGCCGAGATATTTTCTGGCCAGCGAATCCATGTCGTGGCGTGTGGCCGTGGCATTCCACACGTACGATTCGAGCATCGAATCGTGTTGCACACCCTGCACGGCGATGCCGTAGCGCGCCAGGATGTTGATGTCGTACTTCGCGTGCTGGCCGAGCTTGGGTCGGGACGGATCTTCGAAGATCGGCTTCAGTGCGGCGAGCACAGCTTCGCGATCCAGTTGCTTCGGTGCGCCCGGGTAATCGTGATCGAGCGGGATGTAACAGGCCTTGCCCGATTCCACTGCCAGGCTGAGGCCGACGATATCGGCGCGCATCGCATCGATGCTGGTGGTCTCGGTGTCGAACGCGATCAGCGGCGCGTGACGCAGCTTTTCCAGCCAGCCGTCGAACTGCGCTTGCGTGGTAACCAGTTCGTAATCACCGGGCGCGGACCACGCGGCGGGAATGTCGTCGGTGACGGTCGGGGTGGCCGGTGTTGCTATGGAGCCCGCCGTGGCGTCGCCTTTCGACGACGCGTCAGCGGCTGGTGATGCCGTATCCAGATCCTTCAACGCCGCCTTGAACTCGTAGCGCGCGTAAAGCTCACGCAGCTGTTCGACATCGGCAGCGCGCTGCGCCAGCCCGGTAGGGCCGACATCCAGCGGCACGTCGGTCTTGATGGTGACCAGTTCGCGCGACAGCGGCAGTTGCGGCAGCGCCGCACGCAGGCTTTCGCCGATCTTGCCCCCAATTTTGTCGGCGTTGGCGATCACGCCATCGAGTGAGTCGTATTCGGCCAGCCACTTGGCGGCTGTTTTCGGGCCGCACTTCGGTACACCGGGCACGTTGTCGATGCTGTCGCCGGTGAGTGCGAGAAAGTCGATGATCTGATCCGGGCGCACACCGAATTTTTCCATCACGCCATCGCTGTTCATCACCGTGTTGCTCATGGTGTTGATCAGGGTGACGTGCGGACCCACCAGCTGGGCCATGTCCTTGTCGCCAGTGGAAACCTCCACTTCAATGCCCAGTTCACGGGCCTGCACCGCCAGCGTACCGATCACGTCATCCGCCTCGACGCCGGCCACGCGCAGAATGGGAAAGCCCAGCGCGCCGACGATCGCCAGCATCGGTCCGACTTGCGAGCGCAGGTCATCCGGCA
This sequence comes from Rhodanobacter sp. AS-Z3, assembly GCF_029224025.1. Classification (NCBI taxonomy): domain Bacteria; kingdom Pseudomonadati; phylum Pseudomonadota; class Gammaproteobacteria; order Lysobacterales; family Rhodanobacteraceae; genus Rhodanobacter; species Rhodanobacter sp. AS-Z3. The sequence goes on along the minus strand of NZ_CP119392.1, from coordinate 104,373 downwards.
TCGGCGGGCGGTTGGCCTTGTACTGGTCGTACAAGTCGTCGCGGAAAGTCGGTCCGGGCGCGTCGCTGACGAAGGCCAGATATTCCGGCTTCGCCTTCAGCGTGGCGCGCAGCATGTTGACCACGCCGAATAATGCGCCAGTGGGTTCGCCATGCGCGTTGGTCAGCGGAGGCAGCGCATGGAAGGCACGATACAGATACGACGAGCCGTCGATGAGAATGAGTTTGGCCATGGCGCATTCTCGCATGCAGGACGAAACGTCGCGCTTCACGATGGCAAGCTGATGCGCTGCTATGCTGTTTTCCCCGAACGAGGTTGCCGCCATGAAAACCGCCGCGTTGCTGGCTGTCGCCAGCGTCCTGTTTGCGTCGAGCCTGCTTGCATCGAACGTGTTGGCACAGTCGGCGCCGTCGACGGACGTTCCGCCGCCTCCCGGCATCAATGATCCGGGCGTGAAGGCGACCAGCCCGCCGGCAACCAGGGCGAAGAGTGTCCCTGCACCAGCTACAGCGGCCAAGTCGCTTGATCTGAAGCCGCAGGCACTGCCGGCGATGCATGATGATGGTGGTGCACAGCACGCACGTAACGAGTCGGTGCCCGAGGTGCGCGTACGCCAGCAAGGCGACAACAGCATTCAGGAATACGCCCGCAATGGCCGTGTCTACATGGTAGTGGTCACCCCGAAAAGCGGCATCGCCCAGACCTACATGGTCGATCCGCAGGGCCGGCTGGTCGACGAACACGGCCAGAAACCGGTGGGTCCGGTGATGTACAAGGTGCTGGAGTGGGGCAAGCCGCGCCCACCGGCCGAGCCGAGTGATTCGTCAACCAAAGACGGTGGCCACTGAGTTGCCTCCAAACCGCGTTGCCGGCACCTGAAGTGTCGGTAACGCGAGTCATCTCTGCGGTGAGGGCGTGCGATGCAACTGCGTGAAAGCTGGCTGCTGTTTGCGTTGGGCTCGGCGTTGTTTGCCGCCTTGACGGCGCTGTTCGGCAAACTTGGCGTGGCTGGCATCAACTCCAACCTTGCCACCTTCATCCGCACCATCGTCATCCTGATCGTTACCGCCGGCATTCTCAGCCTGCGCCAGGAGTGGGCGAAGCCGACCGGCTTGCCGCTGAACAGCTGGGTATTCCTGATCCTTTCCGGCATCGCCACGGGGCTATCGTGGCTGTGCTACTACCGCGCCCTGCAACTGGGCCCGGTGAGCAAGGTGGCGCCGATCGACAAGCTCAGCGTGGCGCTGGTCATCGTGCTGGGGCTGGTGTTTCTTGGCGAGAAGCCCAGTCTGTCCATGTTGATCGGCGGGTTGCTGATTGTCAGCGGCGCAATCGTGATCGCGATTTTCTAAGTCCCGCTCACGTGCTGCGCCGCTGTGCGCCGGGACTCAATGCCGGAAGTGGCGCATCCCGGTGAACACCATCGCCATGTCGTGTTCGTCGGCGGCAGCAATCACTTCGGCATCGCGCATCGAACCGCCGGGTTGGATCACCGCGCTGATGCCAGCGGCGGCAGCGGCATCGATGCCGTCGCGGAACGGGAAGAATGCGTCGCTGGCCATTACCGAACCACGCACTTCGAGCTTCTCGTCGGCCGCCTTGATGCCGGCAATCTTCGCGCTGTACACGCGGCTCATCTGGCCGGCCCCGATACCGATGGTCTGGCGGTCGCGTGCGTAGACGATGGCGTTGGACTTGACGAACTTGGCCACCTTCCAGGCGAAGATCAGGTCGTGGATCTGCGCTTCGGTCGGCGCCTTGCGCGTGACGACTTTCAGGTCGGCCGCGCTGATCATGCCGGTATCGGCAGTCTGGATCAGCAGGCCGGAACCCACGCGCTTGGAATGGCCGCCCGGATGCGCGCCGAGCAGATTGCCGTCGGCAGGCAGTGGAATCACCAGCACGCGCACGTTGCCCTTCTTGTGGAAGGCTTTCAGTGCGTCTTCTGCATAGGCCGGTGCCAGCACCACTTCGACAAACTGGCGTTCGACGATCGCTTTCGCGGTAGCAACATCGACTTCGCGGTTGAATGCAATGATGCCGCCGAAGGCTGAAGTCGGATCGGTCTGGAAGGCCAGATCATAGGCCTTGCCGATACCGTCCAGGCTCACCGCTACGCCGCAGGGGTTCGCGTGCTTGACGATGACGCAAGCTGGCTTGACGAAGCTGCGCACACATTCCCACGCCGCATCGGCGTCGGCGATGTTGTTGAACGAGAGTTCCTTGCCCTGCAACTGGCGGAACGTCGCGAAGGTGCCCGCATGCGGATAAAGGTCGCTGTAGAACGCAGCCTGCTGATGCGGATTTTCCCCGTAGCGCAGGTCCATTACCTTGGTGAAGCGACCATTGACCTGCGCCGGGAACGCGGCATGGCCGGTGATGGTTTCCTGCGTCTCGTTGAGTTCCAGTCCGGACAGATAGTCGCTGATTGCGCCACCGTAGTTCGCTACGCGGTTGAACGCTGTTACCGCCAGCTTGAAGCGGGTGGCGCGACTCAATCCACCGTGCTGTTCGATCTCGGCCAAGGCGCTTTCATACTGCTCGGGCGAGGTGAGTACGCCGACGTCGTTCCAGTTCTTTGCCGCCGACCGCAGCATCGCCGGACCACCGATGTCGATGTTCTCAATTGCATCTTCCAGCGTGCAGCCAGGCTTGGCCACGGTCGCTTCGAACGGATAGAGATTGAGCACCAGCAGATCGATTGGTGCGATGCCCAGTTCGGCCATCACCGCATCGTCGGTGCCGCGACGACCCAGCAGGCCACCGTGTACTTTCGGGTGCAGGGTCTTGACGCGACCGTCCATGATTTCCGGGAAACCAGTGACGTCGCTGACGTCGATGACGGGAATGCCTGCTTCGCGCAGTGCCTTGGCGCTGCCGCCAGTCGAAAGCAGCTCGATGCCGCTGGCGCTGAGGCGTCGGCCCAGGTCGATCAGGCCGGTCTTGTCGGAAACGCTGAGCAGGGCGCGACGAACCGGGACGAGCTGGGGAGCAGGCATGAGCGGGTTTCCGTTGGGGGAAAGCCGGTCATTATAGCCGGCCAAACGCCGGTCGGCTTTTTATCGGTGCGAGTTACAGCAGGCCGTGTGCGGCCAGCTTCTTGCGCAAGGTGGCGCGATTGATGCCCAGCGCGCTTGCGGCCCGACTCTGGTTGCCGTCATGGAATGCCAAGACTTCGCGCAGCATCGGCGTTTCCACCTCGCGCAACACCAGTGCGTGCAGGCCTTCGGCACACTCGGTGTCGCCGATGTCGGCCAGGTAGCGGCGCACCGTGCGGGTGACGCATTCACTCAGCGCGCTCTGGCCATGCAGGCTGGAGACAGGGGCGCCTGCGTTCTGCGATGAGGCCATTTTGGTGGACTCATCAGCAGGCAGTCTTACGGCATTCACGGACATTTCCCCTCGCGTACGAAGCGACGGCTGCTTGGGCCGTCGCGAATGGTTATGGATGAGACGTTGGTTGCGTGGCGACTCTGACATGCGGTTGCTGCATGCGAGCGCGAATGGTCGAGTCTACCCGTGCGGACGAATAATTTTAAGTACCGCCGGTGGTGTCATTCGAAGCTGATCTCGAACGCGACAGCGTTCTTGCCTGGATCTTCCACTTCCAGCAGCAGCACCGCGCTGCTGCCAGACGGCAGGCCTGCCCGCAGGATCGCGGTGTCATCCAGGTATTCCTCCGGCTGCAGTCGGCGCATGGCGATGCGCTGACCCTGCGCGTTCGACAAGGTGATGGTCAGCACGGGATAAGGCTGCGCGAACGCCGCATCGTTGCTCACGCTGGCGCTGATCATCAAGGCGTTGGGTACGCTCGGGTGGGCCTGTACGTTGCTGGCTATCAGCCGCAGGCGTTTAGGCGCGGCAACCAGTGGCAGTCGGCAACCGAGGGTGGCGCAGGTGCTGCGCAGCCAGCTGCCCACGAGGGGATCGCGAATCAGGTCGACGCGTTTGGCCCAGCCCAATTGGCCGGCAAGCAACAGCGTCAATACGCCGCAGGCCACCATCCACGGCCAGCTCTTGTCGTTGCTTGAGCGCCGCTGCCGCCCCAGCGCTGACTTGGCTGGTGGCGGAGTCCTGGTTTTTTGTGCAAAGCGCGGTGCAAAAACCAGTTGCGAGAAATCTTCTGAAGGCATCGCAGGTGGTGCGATCGCGGGCAACTCGACGACGGCGGGAACTTCAGGCTTTGGCCGATAGACCACCAGATCCAGCAGTGGGGGTTCGAGCGCCGGTTCGTTCAGCAGCAACTCGACGAAGGGCTCCGGCGGTAGTTGCTCGGTAAGCGTGGCGAGACTGTCAAAGCTGGCGGCGCAATGACTGCACGCGACATGGCCGTTCGCCTTGGCAATAGTCTGCGCATCCAGTGAAAACACGGACAGGCATTCGGGGCATTGGGTATACATGCGGGCCGCTTGGAATCGGTATCGGCCAAGCTTAGCAGGCTGGTCGTGCCCTCAAGCTCGCCGTGCCGTCAGATCAGCGGCGTCGACGCCCACTGATGCGCACCCAATCCTCACGGGTGTCCACGCGCAAATCCTCGAACCACTCGGCGTAACGCTGCAGCAGCTCGTCCTGCTGACCCGCGAGAATGCCCGAAATCGCGAACGGCGCACCGGGCTTCGCGGCGGCAGCGAAGGTCGGCGCCAGCTCACTCAGCGGGCCAGCGAGAATGTTGGCGATGAAGATATCGGCCGCTGCTGCCTCGACATCCTGCGGCAGGAACACCGCGAGCTGGCTGTCCACGCCGTTGCGCTCGGCATTGTCGGCCGAGGCGGTGAGTGCCTGCGGGTCGTTGTCGACGCCGACGGCGCTGATCGCACCAAGCTTGAGTGCGGCGATCGCCAGGATGCCGGAGCCGCAACCGTAATCGGTGACCGTCTTGCCGCTGAGCTCCAGCCCGTCGAGCCATTCCAGGCACAGCGCGGTGGTGGGATGGGTGCCGCTGCCGAAGGCGAGGCCGGGATCGAGCCGAACCACGACGATGTCTCCATCGCTGGGTGGTTCGATGTTCCACGGATAAATCCACAGCCGGCGGCCGAACGGCATCGGCTTAAACTGGTCCATCCACGCACGTTCCCAGTTCTGGTCGGCGACGTCGGTGAAGCTCAGTTGATCCGGTTCCAGCCATGGCAGCAGTTCGCCCAGCGCGGCACTCAAGCCACGCCGGTCGGCGCCCTCCTCGAACAACGCATTCAGCGTGATCGTCGGCCACAATGGCAGCTCACCCACACCCGGCTCGAAGATCGCCTGCTCGTCAGGCGTCTCGGCGTCGGCGTCGCGCAAGGTGATCGACAGCGCACCAAGATCCTCCAGTGCTTCTTCCGCACCGGGTTGGTGTTCGAGACGGACGATCAGCGAGAGTTCGAGAAAAGGCATGGATGTCATTCGATGGCGGCAGGAGCGCACCCGTGCGCGATGCTTTTCGTCACGTGACTGAAGAGCATCGCGCACAGAGCGCGCTACTGCGGTGGGTCAGACGCCGGTGGCGGCCTTCTCTTTCTGTTCGGCCATGCGCTTTTCCAGATAGTGGATGTTTTGTCCACCGTGCTGGAAACCGACGTCGGCCATGATCCGCTGCTGCAGCGGGATGTTGCATTTCACCCCTTCAATCACGGTCTCGGCCAGCGCAAGGCGCATGCGCGCGATGGCCGTCGCGCGGTCCGGGCCGTGCACGATCAGCTTGCCGATCATCGAGTCGTAGTTTGGCGGGATGCGGTAGCCGTCGTACAGGTGCGTATCAACCCGCACACCGGGCCCGCCGGGGGCTTCGAAACGCTTCACCGTACCCGGGCTGGGCATGAAGGTATCGGGGTCTTCGGCGTTGATGCGGCATTCGATTGAGTGGCCGCGGATCACGATGTCTTCCTGCTTGATCGACAGCTTCTCGCCGCCGGCGATCAGCAGTTGCTCGCGTACCAGGTCGACACCGGTGATGAACTCGGTCACCGGATGCTCGACCTGGATGCGGGTGTTCATTTCGATGAAGTAAAAACGGCCATTCTCGAACAGGAATTCGAAGGTGCCGGCGCCGCGATAGCCGATGCGGATGCAGGCATCCACGCAGACCTTGCCGATCTCGGCACGCAGTTCCGGCGTGATGCCGGGGGCGGGGGCTTCCTCGACCACTTTCTGATGGCGACGCTGCATCGAGCAGTCGCGCTCTCCCAGATGGATCGCATTGCCCTGACCGTCGGCCAGCACCTGGACTTCCACGTGGCGGGGGTTTTCCAGGAATTTCTCCATATAGACGACGTCGTTGCCGAAAGCCGCCTTGGCTTCCTGCTTGGTCATCACGATGGAGTTGCCCAGATGCGCCTCGGTGCGCACTACGCGCATGCCGCGACCGCCGCCGCCGCCGGCGGCCTTGATGATCACCGGATAGCCGATCTCGCGAGCGATCTTGATGTTGGCATCGACGTCTTCGCCGAGCGGCCCGCCTGAGCCCGGCACGCACGGCACGCCGGCGGCCTTCATCGCACGGATTGCTTCGACCTTGTCGCCCATCAGGCGGATCACGTCGGCCGTCGGTCCGATGAAGATGAAGCCGGACTGCTCGACCTGCTCGGCGAAATCGGCGCGCTCGGACAGGAAGCCGTAGCCGGGGTGGATGGCCTGGGCGTCGGTGATCTCGGCCGCGGCAATGATCCGCGGGATATTGAGATAGCTGTCGACCGACGGCCCGGGGCCGATGCAGATCGACTCGTCGGCGAGGCCAACGTGTTTGAGGTTGCGGTCGACGGTGGAGTGCACCGCCACGGTCTTGATCCCCAGACTGTGGCAGGCGCGCAGGATCCGCAGCGCAATTTCGCCGCGATTGGCGATGACGACTTTCTCAAGCATCCCGGCGGCCTCAGGCAATCACGAACATGGGTTCGTCGAATTCCACCGGCTGGCCGTTCTCGACCAGGATCGCCTGCACGGTGCCGGCGACGTCAGCCTCGATCTGGTTGAACATCTTCATCGCCTCGATCACGCCGAGCGTCTCGCCGGCCTTGACCTGCTGACCGACCTTGACGAAAGGCGGCGTGCCCGGACTGGCGGAAGCGTAGAAAGTGCCAACCATCGGCGCCTTGATCACGGTACCTGCCGGCAGTGCTGGCGCGGACGGTGCCTCGGCCACGACCGGTGCGACGGCGGCCGGAGCAGCCGCCGCGACGGGTGCGGCGGCAATCATGGGTGCAGCGGCGACAGGTGCGGTGTTCTTCGGCACGCGCGACAGGCGAACCACTTCTTCGCCCTCCTTGATCTCCAGTTCGGCGAGGTTGGATTCCTCGAGCAAGTCGATCAGTTTCTTGATTTTGCGCAAATCCATCGGATCAGCCTTTGGTCAGTCATGCCACGTGAAGTAGCTGGAAAGGAACAGTGTCTGGTCGGCAGCGGTCAGCCTGGGCCCGTGGCCTGGAGTCGTTGCATGGCGGCGTCCAATGCCAGCCGGTAACTGTTGCTGCCGAAACCGCAAATCACGCCGAGCGCGATGTCGGAAAGATGGGAGTGGTGGCGGAATGGCTCGCGCGAAAATACGTTGGACAGGTGCACCTCAATAAACGGGATCGCCACCGCCGCGAACGCGTCGCGCAGCGCGATGCTGGTATGCGTGAAGGCGCCGGCGTTGCACAGAATCATCGCTGTGCCGTCGTCGCGACCCTGGTGCACCCGGCCGATCAGTTCGTGCTCGGCGTTGGACTGAAACCAGTCCAGCGCGTGGCCCGCAGCTTGCGCGCGTTCGACCAGTTGCTGGTTGATGTCGGCCAGCGTCTCGTGTCCGTAGATTTCCGGCTCACGCGCACCCAGCAAATTGAGGTTGGGTCCATGCAGGACCAGAATTTTCGCCAACGTCGTTGTCCAGGTCGCGTTCGGAGATTCCGGAACCGGGCGAAGTTTGCGCGTAGTCCGTAAACTTGTCCAGTTCGCTGCAGATCGACGATGTTTGACGGAGAAGTGATGGGGTTTCCGTGCGTAGCCGTATGCTGGCTGCCGTCCCTCGCGCTGCCGCTCAAGGCGATAGCCACGAAGCCATCTGTTCCAGCGTCATGGCGCCTTCGTGTGTAGCCAAGATGCGCCCATCGTCGCCGACAAGGACGCTGTAAGGAAGGTTTTGCCGCCTATTCCCCAGGATAAGCGAGGTACTTGGTGCGTCACGCTTGCCCACCAAGATCGGGTAATTAACCGGATGTACGGCCAAAAAGGCACGAACGTGAACCGGCTCGTCCATCGCAATTCCCACCACGATGGGACCATGATCGCCGAAATTTTGCTGGACTTTCACCAGCGCCGGCATCTCCTGCAGGCAGGGCAGACACCAGCTGGCCCAGAAATTGATCAGTACGCGGTGCCCGCGATAGTCGCTGAGGCGATGCAGCTTGCCGTCCAGATCGGGCAGGCTCAGCGCCGGCAGCGGCTGGCCGATGACGCTCGAGGCCATCACGCTGTCGTCGGGTGCGGCGGTAACGTTCTGCAGCCGATGCTGCACGTAGCCGCCCACGGCGGCGGCCAGCACCGCCAAGCCGAGGATGGTCCAGTTGCTGCGACTGAGCATCAGCGTGCGGCTTCAGTGATCGCTTGGTCCACCATCGAGCGAGTCAGCACGGTGGACAGCTGCCGGCCGGGTCCGCCGTTCTTCGGGAAGACCACGTACAACGGCACGCCGGGCGAGTTGTATTGCTGCAGGAACGCGCTGATGGTCGGGTTGACGTCGGTCCAGTCGCCTTTCATGTAAACCGCGCCAGTACGCTGGAGCAGGTCATGGAAGGCATCGGTGTTCAGCACGGTGTGCTCGTTGGCTTTGCAGGTGACGCACCAGTCGGCGGTCATGTCGACGAACACCGGCGTGCCGGCGGCGCGCAGGCTGGCAAGTTTTTCCGGGCTGTAGGCGACCACCCCATCGACGCTCGCAGCCACACTGGCCGTTGGCCGCACGTGGGCAAGCAGCGCCATCGGCACCACCGTGGCCATGGCCAGCACGATCACCGCAAACTTGCTGACCGCGCCGCGCGAGCGACTGCGTTCAAACCACCACAACGTCATCGCCAACAACACCATCGCCACCAGCACCAGGCCAACCGCATCGGCGCCGCGCTGGTTGGCCAATACCCACACCAGCCATACCGCGGTGAGGTACATCGGGAACGCCAGCACCTGCTTCAGCGTTTCCATCCAGCGGCCCGGTCGTGGCAGCAGACGCGCCAGCGCCGGCACGAAGCCGATCAGCAGGAATGGCAGCGCCAGGCCGACGCCGAGCATGAGGAACACCAGCAAGGCGGAGACCACCGGTGCGGCAAACGCATAAGCCAGCGCGCTGCCCATGAACGGCGCAGTGCAAGGACTGGCCACGACGACGGCAAGCACGCCGGTGAAGAAGTCGCCGGCCGGCCCGGAGCGGGTGGCAAGGCTGGCACCGGTGTTGCCCAGCGAGGCGCCGAACTGCACTACGCCCGACATCGACAAGCCGACCGCCAGCATCAGGCAGGCCAGCACGCCGACCACCAGCGGCTGCTGCAGTTGCGAACCCCAGCCCATCGCATGACCGGCCGTGCGCAAAGCCAGAATGCCCAGGCCCAACGCAGCGAAACTGCACAGCACGCCAGCGGTGTAGAACAATGCGTGGCGGCGCGCGACGGCATGGCTTTCGCCGCTTTCCAGTACGCTGACCGCCTTGATGGACAGCACCGGGAGTACGCACGGCATCAGGTTCAACACCAGCCCGCCACCGAGCGCGAGCAGCAGCGCGAGCGCCAGGCTGACTTGCAGTGGACCGCCGGCGATTGTGGCTGGCGGCATCTCCGGAGCCACCGCGGCGACGGCTGGTGTGCTGCTGGCCAGATCGAGATGCAGCGTGCGCGTCATCAACGGATAGCACAGTCCGCCGTCCTGACAACCCTGAAAGCTCGCCTGCAGATCGATCTGCTGATGGCCGGCCAGATCGCCCTGCAGCGTTAGGGGTAGTTCGACCTGGTCGAAATACACGGTGACCTGACCGTAATGCTCGTCGTGATGCGTCGTGCCCGCGGGCCAATCTGGCTGCAGCGAAACCCCGCCGGCATCGAGTAGTTTCAGCGAGGTCTGGTCGCGATACAGGTAATAACCCTTCGGCATCGTCCAGCGCAGCAGCAGCTTTTGTGGCCCCTGCATCAGTGCTTCGAGACGAAACGCCTGCGCCTCGGGCAGGGCGGCGCCGGTGTTGGCGCCGGTCGCGCTGGCGCCGAGCTTGCTCAGTGCGACACCTAGCGCGGTGTTGGTGCCGCCGGCACTCGGCGGCACCTCGCCAGCGGCTGCCGGCACTGGCAGGTCTAGCTTCTCGGTATGCGGTGGATAGCAGATCTTCGGATCGACTTCGTGGCAGCCCTGATATTGCACGCTCAGTTGCAGTCGGTTGGTGCCGGCAGCGACGGTATACGGAATGCTGGCGTCGACGCCGTGGTGGTAGGTCTCCACGTCACCCAGGTATTCGTCGTGATGCTTCTCGCCGTCAGGCAATTGGGCCTCGCCCAGAGTGACGCCGTCGCCCGCCTTGAACTTCATCCGGCCGCGATAAAGGTAATAGTCCGGCGCAATCGTCCAGTGCAGCTTCAGCACGCCCGGCGTCGAGGCATCGGTGCGGAGCTGGTAAGCCTCGGTCACCGGTAGCAGTTCGGCCGTGTTCTGGGCCAGCGCGGGCCATGCGCCGAGCAGCAGGCCCAGCCAGATCAACAGGCGAGCGGCGAGGGGGCCGACAAATAACGATCGCATCATGACTCCGGTGGCGGTGACGCTGGTGAAACCGAACAGGCCGGCATTATGGCCCAGTATCCGGAGTCCGACCGTCGCGGCGCTTCACTTTGCCACGCCCGGTTGTTCGTTCATTCCACGCCGTCGCGCACCCATTGCAGATAGGCCTCGTGGCCACATGTCACCGGCACGGCGATCAATTCGGGCAACGCGTACCGATGCAGTTCGAGTACGCGAGACCGTAACGCGGGCAGTCGCGCGGCGGTGGTCTTGATCAGCAACAATACTTCACTGTCAGTGGTGAGCTCGCCTTGCCACCGATAGGTCGAGCGCACGCCGGGCAACTGGTTGACGCAGGCGGCAAGCCGTTCGCCGACCAGGGTTTCGGCAAGTTGCCGGGCCGTGGCCTCGTCGGGACAGCTGCAATAGCAGAGCAGAACAGCGGCGGGATCGGTGGTATTCATGCTTTCAGCGTAGCCGAGGTGGTCTGCCGGGCACATCGCCGATTCGCCGGCGCACCCTTGAAAGAGGGCGGGTGTTGCCCAATGTCTGTGGCATCCCCGCGTAACAAACATCTTGCTGCGGGATGCTATCTGCGTAAAATTGGCACTCATTACCATCGAGTGCTAACAGAACTGCCGGTCCGGGTTCTGAAAGCCTTGTCCATCAACCAGTTGAACCAATTGGAGTCCTCCATGAGCACATTGCGTCCGTTGCATGATCGCGTCATCGTCAAGCGCCTCGAAGAAGAGCGCGTCTCCGCCGGCGGCATCGTCATCCCCGACAGCGCCACCGAAAAGCCGACCCGCGGCAAGGTCGTTGCTGCCGGTACCGGCCTGATCATGGCCGATGGCAAGATCCGCCCGATGTCGTTGAAGGCTGGCGACACCGTGCTGTTCGGCAAGTACGCCGGCCAGGAAATCAAGATCGACGGCGAAGACCTCGTGTTCCTGAAGGAAGACGACATCGTGGCTGTGATCGAAGGCTGATTCGTTGGGGCTCGGGTTGGTTGAGCGCGAGTAAAGGTACAAACCGCGCACGCCAGTCGCCGTTGGCTCCTTCTTTTAGTTCTTTCGCGACACCTCCCATTCTTATTCAATTTTTTTGAGGCAAAAAAATTATGTCTGCTAAAGAAGTCCGTTTCGGCGAAGACGCCCGCGCCCGCATGCTGAAGGGTGTCAACACCCTCGCCAATGCCGTCAAGGTCACCCTCGGTCCCAAGGGCCGCAATGTCGTGCTCGAGAAGAGCTTCGGCGCCCCGACGATTACCAAGGACGGCGTCTCCGTCGCCAAGGAAATCGAGCTGGCTGACAAGTACGAGAACCTTGGCGCGCAGATCGTCAAGGAAGCCGCTTCCAAGACCTCCGACGTCGCTGGCGACGGCACCACCACCGCGACTGTGCTGGCGCAGGCGTTCATCCAGGAAGGCATGAAGGCTGTTGCAGCCGGCATGAACCCGATGGATCTGAAGCGCGGCATCGACAAGGCCGTCTCGGCTGCCGTCGGCGAGCTCAAGAAGCTGTCCAACCCGACCGCGAACGACAAGGAAATCGCCCAGGTCGGTACGATCTCGGCCAACTCCGATACCAATATCGGCGACATCATTGCCACCGCAATGAAGAAGGTCGGCAAGGAAGGCGTGATCACGGTTGAAGAAGGCTCGGGCCTGGACAACGAGCTCGATGTGGTCGAGGGCATGCAGTTCGATCGCGGCTACCTGTCGCCGTACTTCATCAACAACCAGCAGAGCCAGCAGGTCGAGCTGGATGACCCGTACATCCTGATCCACGACAAGAAGGTCTCCAACGTCCGCGAGTTGCTGCCGGTGCTGGAAGCGGTTGCCAAGGCGGGCAAGCCGCTGCTGATCGTCGCCGAGGAAGTCGAAGGCGAGGCGCTGGCCACCCTGGTGGTCAATACCATCCGCGGCATCGTCAAGGTTGCTGCCGTCAAGGCGCCGGGCTTCGGTGATCGTCGCAAGGCGATTCTGGAAGACATCGCCGTGCTGACCAACGGCCAGGTGGTGTCCGAGGAAGTGGGCTTGTCGCTGGAGAAGACCACGATCGCCGATCTGGGTCGCGCCAAGCGCATCGTCATCACCAAGGAAAACACCACCATCATTGATGGTGCCGGTGAAGCAGAGAAGATCCAGTCGCGTATCGGACAGATCAAGGCGCAGATCGAAGAGACCTCGTCCGACTATGACCGCGAGAAGCTGCAGGAGCGGGTGGCCAAGTTGGCTGGCGGTGTTGCCGTCATCAAGGTTGGTGCCAGCACCGAGATCGAAATGAAGGAAAAGAAGGCCCGCGTTGAAGACGCCCTGCACGCTACGCGCGCAGCGGTCGAAGAAGGCGTGGTGCCCGGCGGTGGCGTGGCGCTGATCCGCGCACTGAAGGCGGTCGAAGGCCTGAAGGGCGACAACACCGATCAGGACCTGGGCATTGCGATCACCCGCCGTGCGCTTGAAGCGCCGCTGCGTGCGATCGTCGCCAATGCCGGTGAAGAGCCGTCCGTGGTGCTGAACAAGGTCAAGGAAGGCAAGGGCAACTTCGGCTACAACGCGGCGACCGGTGAGTACGGCGACATGATCGAAATGGGTATCCTGGATCCGACCAAGGTGACCCGTTCGGCTCTGCAGCACGCCGCGTCGGTTGCCGGTCTGGCGATCACCACCGAGGCGATTGTTGCTGAAGCGCCGAAGAAGGACGAAGGCCATAGCCATGGCGGCGGCGGCATGGGCGGCGGCATGGGTGGCATGGGCGGTATGGACTTCTAAGTGGCTGATACTCGTCATCACACCTGATGGCGAGTATCAAGAACGGTCAGTCATGACCGTGCTGCTCAGCAAGAGCCTTTGCAACATGAAAAACCCCGCTTCGGCGGGGTTTTTTTTGGATTGTGGATCTGTTCGGCAGCCGCACGCACTCTTCCAGAGATAATCATGCGATGAATGCGAATACACCACGGGCGGCCTTCTCGCAGGCGCTCGATGAAATCTGGCAATACTGCGCGACGTTGATTGCGCACGAGGTGGGTTACCAGGACTACGTTGAGCGGCTGAGGACGAAGCATGCCCGGCTGCCTGCGGATCTTCGCGATGACACGCTGACCTGGCCCCTGGTTTCCTGCATGTCGCGTCAGCTCTGGCGACGGACTCCGCACCCGGCAGCGCGTTATGCGCCGGGTATGTTGTCGGTGCCCGGCCGTAACGATCCGTGTTCGTGTGGCTCCCTGCGCAAATACAAACAGTGCTGCCTGGAGATCGAGCAGAACATGCCGCCGTTGGACATGAATCCGCTGCCGATGGTGCTGGATAGTTTGCCAAAGCGCCGCTGGGCGGAACTGGCCGGTAGTCATGTATCGATGGACCAGATGTTCGATGCCGCCTGGCAGATGAATGCCGACGGTCGTGCCAAGGACACTTGTACCCTGCTTGAGCCGTGGTTTGTCCACGATACGGACATCCGCGCCGAGCATGAGGAGCTGTTCGACATGCTGCTCGATGCCTACACCGAGCTGCACAAACCGCGCAAGAAAGCCCAGTTGCTCAGTCGGGCGATAAGTGGCGGTGACCAGCGCATGCGTTCGGCGGCCTTGCAACGCACCAGCACCATGCGTGCCGATGCCGGCGACTACGCTGCCGCATGGCAAATGTTCGGCGAGGCGCAACGCGCCGATCCGCAGTCACCCTCGCTGGCGCACCTTGAAATCACCTTGCTGATTTCCCAGGGCGACCATGTGCAGGCACGTGAGCGCGCGCGGTTCTGGGTACATCGTCTGACGGCCATGCGCGACCCGGCGTTGGCGGAGCTGGTCGAATTCATGCGCGAAGTTGCCGCCCACGGTGAGCAGGCATTGACCCGGCGCGTGTTTGACAATCAGCCGGGTCTGCGCGAATTGGTCGAGTCATTGCAGGCCGCACCTCCGATCACTTCGTCTTACACGCTCTCACCCAACAAAGACGATGCCGGTCCTCTGGAGCCGACGCCTGCGCTTGAAAAAGCCTTGCTGCGCTGGCACAGCGTCGCGTCGCCGCTTAGCCATTCGCCGTTGGCGGCTCCCGCCAAACGTGCCGAGATGGCGGCGTGGCTGCCGCTGTTGCGCGAGCAACCGCTGCTCTGGAATGCCTTCGAGGTGCTAGATACCATCGTTGAAACCATGCGCGAGTGGCGCATGGACTTGCTCGTCGATACCGTGGTGTTGCCCGTGCTTGATCGTGCCGAGCGATTGCTGCGCGAAGTGCTGACGGCGAATCATGCCCAGAACAAGCGACTTGAATGGGGCTGGCTGGAGAATCGCCCGGCCTTGAACCTGATCGGCCATCGCATTGCGATCGACGGGGGCGAATCGCTCGGTGAAACAGAACTGGCCAGGCTGGAGTGGCTGGTACTGGTACTCAACCCCTCTGACAACCAGGGCTTCCGCCATTCCCTGGTGCGCGGCTACCTGCACGTGGGCCGCGTCGCCGACGCCTTGGCGCTGTGTGAGCGCTACTCCGATGATTTCGCCGCGATGCAGTACAACCATGCGCTGGCATTGTTTGCTGCCGGGCAGGCTGGTTTGGCCGTAACTGCGTTGGCCAAGGCGGCGGAGGCGTATCCCAAACTCTTGAGCTGGCTGCTCAAGACCAATCCCAAGCCGCCAGCGCGAGCTCAATGGGGTGTGAGTATCGGTGGAGACGACGAGGCGTGGATTTATCGATCTGAAACGCTGGCCTTGTGGCAGCAGCTGGGTGCCATGGAGTGGCTGCGCGGTTGCTCCAGGACGTTCAAGAAGTCGCGCTGATTTCGCGGACGCCTGACGCCTGCACAGCCCGACCTCCACCGGCGGCATAAGGCCGGATGCGGGCTTCCCGGGTTAGTCGAGATGGCCGTCAGTCAGAACGCCGCGCCGGTCATGCTTGCGCCTAGTGCGCTGCGGCGCCCGCGGCGTTACTCGTCGGTTGCGGTGGTGGCTGATCGTCACGCGCCGCCGCTGCCTGCAACGGCGCTGGCCACAGCTTGTCCAGCTTTCCATCCATGCGCAGCTGGTCAATGCTGGCCATGGCTTTATCCAGCTGCTGCTGTTGATCGCCCTCAGGGAGCGGTGGCGCGCCGGGCGCTTCAGTGAGTGCGGCGAGTTGCGGGCCGACCAGTTCGGTCAGCGCGAAATACGGATCATCGTGAATGCCGATGTGTGCAAGCAGCTTGCCCGGCAGCAGCCACGAGGCGGTGTCCACCTGGCTGGGTTGGGCCGGCTGTTTGGGGTCCACCATCAGCCACACGCCGGCCTGACCGAGCATGTCACCACCGTCGACGAAGCCGGCGGTATGGTAGCTGTTGCTCAGCGCCGGCAAATGATCGCCGTAGAAAACCACCACGCTGGGGCGTTCGCGCTGCGCCAGCAGCTTCACCAACCGGCCCAGTTCGGCATCGGCATGCTGCAGGTGATACAGGTAAGTCTGCAGCTCAAGCTTGTCCCTGCCGGTGATCCCGTCAGGTACGGGAATGGCATCGCGCTCGGCGACATGCGTGGGCTCGACATCGTAAGGGCCATGCGCTTCGATGCTGATGGCGAAGATGAACTGCGGTGGCCCGTGATCCTTGAGCAGCGTCATGACCTGGTCGGTCATGGCGCTGTCGGCCATGTACTTGCCGTCATTGACTGCCGATGACGGGAACGAGGATTGCGAGACAAACTGATCGAAGCCAATCGCCTTCATGGCCGTGGTGCGATTCCAGAACGCCGGGTCATTGCCATGCAGCGCCAACGTGGCATAGCCGTGCCGGCTCAACGTGCGCACCAGCCCCGGCAGCGCCTTGTGACTCATTTGCAGATACGGGAATTGCAGGTTGTCGAAATAGCGCAGCGACAGGCCGGTGAGGAATTCAAACTCGGTGCGAATGGTGCCGCCACCGAACGTGGGCACATGCAGTTTGCCGCTGGTGCCATGTGCGGCGAGCCGCGCCAGATTGGGCGCGAAATTGCTGCGCTCATAACCGCGCATGATGGTCGGGTCGAAAAATGACTCGCTCTGTATCACCACGATATCGGGCAGCGCGGCAGCTGGTGTGGTTGCCGGCATGGATTGCAGCAGGGTCGGCAAGGATTGGTTGATCAGTTGCATGGCAGCGGCACGGTCCGGCTTGCGTGCGGCCTTGCCGTACTGCAGATGGAACATCATCAGCGAGCTGATCAGGCCGGAATGGGTCGTGGTGGAGATGGCCGACCAGGGCTCCAGCCACAACGTCCTGGCGTTGTAGATTTTCGTCCATGTCGAAACGCCGGCCAGCATGCTGATCAAGCCCAGCGCCGCCAGGCTGCCCCCAAGCAAGCGCGGCAGTCGTGGGTGGCGCTCGAACAGCGGCGGCTCCAGCCGCCACGCGGTGACAAGCACGACCACCGCAACCAGCACGCCGAGGTACGGCCATGGGCTGTGCGGCAGGTAGCCGGATAGCAGGTGCATGCCACCCTTGTGCAGCTGGCCGACAATGCGAAAATCATCCGGCAGCAAGGGTGTTCCGAGGTTGGCCACCTTCAGCGCGTTCACCGCGTAGATCAAACCCTGCAACAGAAACGCCAGCGCAAACGACAGCCATGCGCGGCGACTGATGGCCAGCAACAGCAGTGCCAGCAGCAAGCCGGGCCACGCGTTGGCCAGCGGGAAACGGGCCTGGTCGAAAATACGCAGCGGGACCACCCCGACGCCGCCGTCGACCCAGCCAGTCAGCAGCACGAAAGCCAGTGCAAGCAACAGCACCAGGATCGTGCGCGTGGCAAGAAGTCGCCCGCGCGAAAGGGAAGGCTTGGAGGGTGCTGACATCGCAGTCCTGCTTTGGCGGTCATGGTAGGGACGCGCCAATGTAATGCTATCGAGATGAACAGCAAGTGGGTGCACCGCCGCTGTCAAAGGCGGGTGGCGCCCTGATCAGGCACGATCATGCGATGAACGCACTGCCGACAGTCGGCCGCCATGCGGCACAATGCGACAATGACTCATCCGGCCACCCCTGCGCTGCGCGCGCTGATTGATGATCGTTACGGTGAACTCGCCAGTCGCTGTCGTGCAGCCGGCGTGCCGCTGCACGACGATGCGGGCGTCGCCGAGCGTATCCGGCGCACCCTGCTGGCCAGCGATTTCGCCTTCGACACCTGGTGTCGTCAGCCGCAATTGCTGGCCCCGGCTGGACTGGAGCGGCTGCGATCCGGCAGCGATGCCAGTGCACGGGTCGATGCGTTGAAGCTTCCCGTCGATGAAGCAGGTTGCATGGTTGCTTTGCGGCGGTTCCGCCATGCCGAGGCGTTGCGGCTGGTGTTTCGTGACGCCAACGGGCTGGATGATCTGCCGGAAACACTGTCGGCCACCAGCGTGCTGTACGAGGTGCTGATCGAGCAGGCGCTCGGTTGGTCCGAACGCATGCTCGCCGAGCGCTATGGCTCCAGCCGCGATGCGGATGGCAAGCCGCAGCGCCTGCTGGTGATTGGTTTCGGCAAGCTGGGTGGATCGGAGCTGAATTTCTCCTCGGACATCGACCTGGTTTTTGCCTACCCGCAAGGTGGCCAGACGGATGGCGCGCGACCGCTGGACAACAGCGAATACTTCGTTCGACTCGGCCGTCAACTGGTTCGTCTGCTCAACGAACCGACCATGGACGGCATCTGCGCGCGGGTGGATATGCGCTTGCGTCCATTTGGCAAGGCAGGCCGGTTGGCGCTGTCGTTTGCCGCCATGGAGCAGTACTACCAGAACGAGGGACGTGACTGGGAGCGTTACGCGTGGATCAAGGCGCGCCCGGTGGCGGGGGATCGCGGCGCCGGCAAGCAACTGCAGGAATTGTTGCGCCCGTTTGTCTATCGTAAATACCTTGATTACACCGCCTTCGCCGGCCTGCGCGAGATGAAGGCGCTGATCGATGCGGAAGTGGCGCGCAAGGACCTGGCGGACAACCTGAAGCTGGGTCCGGGCGGCATCCGCGAGATTGAATTCATCGTGCAGTTGACCCAGTTGATCCGCGCGGGCCGCGAGCCATCGATGCGCGTGCGCGGACTGTTGCCGGCACTGACGGCGTGCGAAGCGCGTGGCCATATTCCCGCCGCACGTGCGCAGGCCTTGCGCCAGGCCTACGTGCTGCTGCGTCGGGTCGAGAACCGGGTGCAGATGCTGCGCGACGCGCAGACCCACGACATTCCGGCGGATGCGCTGAGTCGCGAGCGCATCGCGCTGAGTCTGGATCATCCGGACTGGGACAGCTTGCAGGCAGCGCTGGCCACGCAACGCGCCATTGTCAGCGAGGAATTCGCGGCGGTACTGATGCCGCAAGGTGGGCGCTCTGCCAGCGTACCCATCGCCGATCTGCAACTGTGGCAGCACGCCTGCGATGAGTCACTGGAAAGCGCCTTGCTCGAAGCCTCCGGTTTCGTGCCGGGAGTTGAATTGGTTGATGCGTTGCTGAAACTGCCGCAAGCCTCTTCGGTGCGCGCCATGTCGCCGCGGTCGCGCGAACGACTCGATCACTTGATGCCGCAGCTATTCGAGGCGGCGCGCGCGACCACCGCCCCGGTGTCCAGTCTGTTGCGGCTGGTGCGGCTGATGCAGGCGGTAGCGCGGCGCTCTTCGTATCTGGCTTTGCTGGAAGAGCAGCCGGCGGCCCGCCGACGGCTGGCGCGGTTGTTTGCCGACAGCGCATTTCTGGCTGAACGAGTGATTGCCCAGCCGCTGCTGCTGGACGACGTGCTTGATCCACGCATCGATCAACTGCCGTTCAAGCGTGCCGACATCACCGCCGAGATTGCCCGCGTGCTGGGCACGCTGGAGGAGCGCGAGGCCGAGGCGGAGCTGGAACGAATCAACGAGTTCAAGGCATCCACCGCGTTCCGGTTGGGTCTGGCGTTCAACGATGGCCGCGCCGATGCCGTTGCTACCGCCCGTCGACTGGCGGCACTGGCGGAGTCGGTGGTGGGTGCGGTGCTGAGTCTGGCCGAGCGTGAACTGGTTGCCCAGCACGGTCGTCTGCCCGGCGAGGGTTCGGGCTTTTCCGTACTGGGTTACGGCAGCCTTGGTGGCGAGGAGCTGGGCTTCGCCTCCGATCTGGACCTGGTCTTTGTCTACGACGGTCGCCGCGCGCAGGCGATGAGCGATGGCGCGCGGCCGATCGAAGGTTCGCGTTGGTACCAGCGGCTGGCGCAACGGGCGATGAACTGGCTGACCGTGCTGACTCGCGGCGGGCGTTTGTACGAAGTCGACACGCGGCTGCGCCCGGATGGCTCCAAGGGCATGCTGGTCGGTAGCCTGGAAGCGTTTGTGGCGTATCAGCAAAGTCGCGCATGGACGTGGGAGCATCAGGCGTTGTTGCGCGCCCGCCCGGTGGCTGGGGATGCGGGTCTCAATGGCCAGCTCGCGGTGGTGCGGCGGGATGTTCTGGCGGTGCCGCGGGAACGCGCCACGGTCTTGGCCGAGGTCGGCAACATGCGTGAACGCTGGCGGGCCGAGCGTGATCGTTCGGACGAGCAGCAGTTCGATCTGAAGCAAGGCCACGGTGGTCTGCTTGATATCGAATTTGCCTTGCAGGGACTGGTGCTCGCGCATGCTGCCCAAACGCCGGCGCTGCTGGGCGTCACCGCCAATGCCGGCCTGATCGAGGCTTGCCGGATTGCCGGCCTGCTGGGCAATAATCAGGCTGCGATCCTGGCGGTGGCTCACGCCGACTTGTTGCAGCGCGCGCTGGCTTGCACGCTCGACCTGCGCTCACGTATTGCGCCGCGCGAGCCGGCGTTGGCGCAGTTGTGCGGCAGCGTGCGCGAGGTCACCGACGCGTTGGGCTTCAGCTTCGGCGATGCTGGCCAACCCGCCCAGCCTGCGGACTGAATCCGGCAAGAAGGCTCGACGGCGCAGGCTTGTACGCCGCCCCGTAGACATGCAAGATCGTGCTAAACCGGGGTGGGGTTCAGCCGTACGATGATCGACCAGGTGACACGGAAGGGTGCGGTACCGGCATGGCTCGCGATCGCGTTCGGTCTGATGCTTTGCGTGTTCGGGCTGTCTTCTGCGGTGGCCATGAACCCTCAGCAGCCTTTCCATTCCTATGTTCTGGATCACTGGAGCGTTGAGCAGGGACTTCCGCAGATCACCGCGCTCGATATGGCCGAGGACCGCGCCGGTTTCCTCTGGATCAATACGCAAATAGCGGTGGCGCGCTTCGACGGTACGCTTTTCGTGAAGTACGACCGCGCCACCACCGGTGTCGACACCAGCATGCTTTCCGTAGCGTGGGCTGATCCGAAAGCTGGCATGTGGTTTGGCGGCGCGCATGGGTTGCTGCGCGAGCTGGATGGACGCTTCAGCGCATTGGGCGGCCCGGCCGTCAACGCGATCATTGATGCAGGTAATGGCACGCCCCTGCTGGCCACCTCCGATGGTCTGGCCCGTGTGCAGCACGGCACCGTCGTGCCGCTGGATGGTCATGCGGGTGCCGCCTTCAGCCTGTTGCGTGATGGCCAGTCGTTATGGGTAGGCGGCACCGGGCGCGTGTGCCGTGCCGACGACAGTAGCTCCCCCGCAGTGTCGAACTGCATTCGTGCCGACCCGGCGCAGCAAGACGCGTTCGTCAGTCACCTCGCGATGCAGGGTGGCCAGCTGTGGCTGGGAACGCAGGTCGGCTTGATGCACGTGAAGGGTGACCGTCTTGTCCCTGCTGCACTGGGGCAAGGCCTCGACACGACCTCCATCGAGAGTCTGCTCACCGATCGCCAGGGGGTGTTGTGGATCGGTACCGTTGAAGCACTGTATCGACGTTTGCCCGACGGCACGGTGGAGCGGGTGGGTGAGGAAGACATCATGCAACGCCCATGGGTGCAGGCGCTGTTCGAGGATCGTGGCGGAAACTTGTGGCTAGGCACGCATGCACGCGGCATATATCGAGTCTGGAATGGCTGGACGCGGCGCGTTTCGCTGCGGGATGGGGTGACAGACCCGCTGGTCTGGAGTGTGCTGCGATCAGCGCAAGGGCAGATCGTGCTGGGCACCAATTCCGGTGTGGAGGTTTTTGACGGTGAACATGTCCATCCGTTGATTTCAGGCAGTGCGCTGCCCAATCCGTCGGCCTATATGTTGCGTTACGACCAGCAAGATCGGCTATGGGTAGGTACCCGCGCCGGCATTGCGGTGTTCGAGCAGGGCAGGGATGTCACGCCGGCAGCCTTCTCGGCGCTGCGTAGTTGGCGGATCGACGATATTCGCGAAGTCGCCGCCGACGATTTCTGGATCGGTACTTCCGGCGGCTTGTATCGCTGGCATCAGGGTATATTGAGTCGCGCCGATCCTGGTGCATCGACCGCGGCAGCCACCATTCGCGCAATCCTGCCGCTGGCGCCCGATCATCTGTATCTGGGTACCGAGGATGGCGTGCGCGAATGGCACGACGGCAAGCTGACTGAGCCGGCGTGGGCAAAGTCGCTGAACGGCCGTTTTGTCTCGTATCTGGACTTCGTGAAACCCGGCGTGCTCGGCGTGGCTACCGGTGACGCGGGGATCGGCGTGATGACCAACGGTCGTCTGCGCATGCTCAGCCAGAAGGACGGCCTGCCCAGTGACAACGTGTGGACCTTCAACGTGGTCGGCGACTATCTCTACGCTGGCTCGGTGGCGGGGGCGTGGCGACTGCCGCTGTCGCAATTGCCGTTGTCGGATGCGCGTGTTCACAGCGTCTCGCCACAACGGCTTGCCGGCGAAGAACGAGTCACCACGACGACCAGCCTGCACTGTTGCAACGGTGGTGCCAGTACGCGCAGCGTGGTTGATGGCGACTACATCTGGTACAGCACCACCGATGGCATTCTCCGACTGGACACGCGAGCCGTGGGTGCCATGCCGATCACGCCGGCGGCCGCCGTGGTGTCTGTCGAGCACGAAGGCAAGCTGTTCTCCGGCCAGTCGTTCACCTTGGATGAGGGCGCGCGCGACCTGACCATCAGCTACACCGCACCCCATTTGGCGGTGGGTACGCTGCGGTTCCGTTACCGGCTGGATGGCTATGACACGGATTGGCAGAATGCCGACCTCCGCCGCGAGGCGTTCTACACGCATTTGCCAGCGGGGAATTACCGTTTTCGTGTTGCCGCCATGCTGCCGGGCGCTGCGGGATACGGGCCCGAAGCGGCTATCGTCATCCAGATCAGCCCCTACTGGTATGAACGCCTGGTGACACGCGCGGTGGCGCTGGTGATCTTGTGTCTGCTGGTGTTCCTGCTGATCCGCTGGAGCATGCGTCGGCAACGCCGTCGCAATGCGTGGCTGGAGGAACAGGTTGAACGTCGCACCGTCGAATTGTCGCGGGCACTGGAGCGGCTACGGGTCACCAACCTTGCGCTTGCTCAGGAGAGCTATACCGATACCTTGACCGGGCTGCCCAACCGACGCTTTCTGATGGCGCGGCTGCCGCCATTGCTTTCCCCTGATACGCATATCGGCGTGTTGCAAATCGACATCGACTACTTCAAGCAGATCAACGACACCTACGGCCACGCGGTCGGTGATTCGGTGCTGCGTGAGCTGGGCGAGGTGCTCTCCGCATCGCGCCGCGAAAGTGACATCACGGTGCGCTGGGGTGGCGAGGAATTTCTGCTGTTGTTGCGGGACATTGATGCGCAAGGCGTGCTTGTCATCGCGGAACGCTTGCGCGGCGACATCGCGGCAAAGAAGTTTGACAATGGCCGTGGCGGTATCCTCCGGCTGACCTGCTCGATCGGGTACAGCATGCATCCGCTGGCAGCCCGTGCCGATGAATCGACGTTTGATGTTGCCGTTGAACTGGCTGACTTTGCGCTTTATCGCGCCAAGAGCCTGGGGCGTAATCGATCGGTCGGGTTGCTGGTTACCGCGCCGCTCGCAGAGGCGATCCTGCACGATCCACTGGCTCCGCAACTTGACACTATGCTGGCCGCGAACCAGCTCAAGTGGATGCTTCCAGCGTCATGAGTGATCGGGTCTTGCGCTGATCCGTCGGCGCAGGAATGCTCCGATGGAAGCGGTCTCGCGCAGTGGCTGCACCGATGGCACCAGCGGTGAGTCATCGAGGTCCCGCAATCGCCCGGACTCACGCAGCGCCCGGTGGAATCGGGCCAGTCGGGTGGGCAGGGGTTTTGGCGGAACAAAGGTTTGTACCGGACAGCCGACGGCACACGCCTCGCTGAGCATGTTCACCGAATCCGGCGTGACCACCAGTCGATCAGCCCAGCCGAGTACGCCGGCATAGGGATTGTCGCCGTCCGCAGCACCGGCCCAGACCAGACCCGGTACCTCGTGCAGGGCCTGGCGAAAAATCTCGACCAAAGCCGGTGGTGTGCGTCGTGAGGCCAGTACCAGCAGGCTGCCGCCTTGCTGGCGCTGACGTTCGAGCAACAAGGTGGCCAGGCGACGTGCGTAGTCTGCGTCCCAGGCGATGCCGCGCCGTGGACCACCCAGCAATACGCCTACCCGGGGTTGCGCCAACTCGGCATAGTGCGCGAAGGCGGCGCGACCGTCGGCCAGCCAGCTGTCGTCGATCGGGTTCAGTGAGCCCAGCGGCCGCATCACGTTTGGGCCCACGAGTGCATCGTGACGGGGGGCAATCACCATGTCCCACAGCGCGGGGTCGATGCGTGGATCAAGAATCTGCACGGTGTAGCAGCGCCCCTGGGACAAGCGGCGCAGCATGCGCGTGAACAGTGCTGATGCGCGGCCACAACCAACGGCGGCGGTCGGCCATGGCGGTACAAACAGACAACGTTGGTCGGCGGGCAGTGAAAGTTGCCCGCCGAGTTCCAGCATCGGTGCCAGCCATGACCAGGGCGCGCGAGGCGTCAGCACGAGGTGGCGCACCGGCATGTGCAGTTGCTCGGCCAATGCCAGCGCCTGCCGCTGGTTGCCCGCCGCCGTGTCGGTGATCACCCAGCATGCCTCGCTGCGGGTCAGCACGGGTGCAGGCATCCAGCCATTGTTTCTCGAATCGACACGCTATGTTCTCCCTGCCGCCGGGCTGCCTGCGCGCGGGTACCTATACACTGACTTGATGGCGCCGCGCATGGCACATCGTTTCACAGAGGATACCGAACGAACGCATCATTGGGTGCGTCGTCATCAGGTCGTCGTTGTGGACCCATGACCATCAATAGCAAGCCGAAATGTGCTCACGCCCGAGTGTAATTTGTCGTTCGATCAGGTTTGTGCGATGGCCTGATTTCCATCTTTTCCCAGCAGGAGTCATCCTCATGCGTGCATTGAAATACCTCATTTTTGCCGGACTGTTCGGAGCCGCTGTGTCGGCCCATGCGGCCCCGGTGACCTATCAACTGGACCCGCATCACACCATGGTGTTGTTCAGCTGGAGTCACTTTGGCTACTCCCATCCCACCGCCGACCTGGGTCTGGGCGAGGGCACCGTGGTGTTCGACGAGCAGCACCCCGCCGATTCCAGCGTCGATGTCAGCTTGCCACTGACCTTGCTGGATACCCATGTGGCGGCACTGGACGAGCATCTGAAAAAGCCTGATTTTCTGGATGCCGACAAATACCCGGTGGTGACCTTCAAGAGCACCGTGGTGCAACCGCTGGGTGGCAACAAGTTCAAGGTGACCGGCAACCTCACTGTGCATGGCGTGACCCGGCCGGTGGTGCTGGACGCGACGCTGAACAAAGTGGGCCCGCATCCTATGAGCAAGAGCCAGTCGATCGGATTCGATGCCACCGCCACACTCAAGCGCTCGGACTTTGGGGTAGCTGCTTACGTGCCGAATGTTGGTGATGAAATCACCATTCGCATCACCACCGAAGGCTCGGTGCCGTCGAAGAAGTAGCTTTCGCGGCCACAAAAAAACGCGCCGATGACGGCGCCTTTTTTTTGTATTTGACGGGGTGATCAGTTCGATTTCACGCCGGCATCTTTCAGCGATTCCAGCTTGCCCAGATCGACACTGCCAACCGCCTGCTTCAGCTGGTCGATGCTGTCGACATTGCCGTCGGCCTTCACCGTGAAGCGCTTGCCCACGATCACGCTGTATTCGCCGGACTTCGACTGCGTGTCCCATGCTTCGTGGATCAGGTTGCCGCCGGCGCTATAGGTCTTTTCATAGCCGTGGTCGGTCTGCTTCTCTTCCTCCGGTGCCATGGCGCTGGCCAGGGACATCAAGCCCTTGGCGCTGCCGGTATCGGAAACCTCCAGATTGATGTGCTGGCCATTGCCGTCCGAGTAATCGGCGCTGGCCTGGGAGATCTGCATCCCCATTGCCTTGTTCCGCTCGGCAGACAAGTTGCCGCGCTTGAGGTTGCCCAGGCTGTCAGGCAGGAAGGCCTTGATCTGGTCAGGTGGCAGCGCCTCGACGTTGCCGTCGGCGCCGGCCATGGCGCCCATCATTTTGCCCATCGCCGCTGCCTGTGCGTCCTTGTCACCCGACTTCTGTGCCTGATCCATTTGCTTGCTGGCATCTTCGGCGCGCTGGCCCATCGCGGCCAACTGGCCCAGAGCGCTGTTGCCGTCGACGGTGACCTTGTCACCATTGCTGTTGGTGACATGCATGCCGCCCATGGCGGCGCCGCTCAGGGCGGCGGTACCGACTACGCCAATGAGGATCGCGCCAACCACCCAGCTCAACACGACCGCGATGATCACGCTTACCGCGGTGTAGCCGGCCGATTTTTCCGCCGGGCACTTCATGGTTTGCGGCAGGCCCAGGTAGAGCAGGTAGATGGCGTAGACGGACCCGGCCAGCGCGATCAGCCAGCCCAGCGCGGGCACGATGACCGCGACACCGGCGACCCAGCTGGCGGTCCAGGAATAGGCGGCGGCCTTGAGCGCCTGCACCATGTTTTTCTGGCCGCCGAAAGTGGGCGCCAGCGCGTTGATGATCAGGGCAACCAGATAGATGACGACCAGTGACAAGAGGTAACCCAGCACCATCCGGGTGATGCCGCCGCCAATCGAGTTGCGCACGGTGATGCCGAATGCGCTGGTGCCAATCAGGCTGCCCTTGAGGAACTGGGCGATGGCCGGCAGTGCAGCGATGATCAGGATGTAGCTGGTGAACAGGCTGTTCACCGTGGCTGGTTCAGCGGCGGCCACCGGCCATTCGGTCCTTGGCGTGGTCAGAATGCCCTTGGCACGTTCAACGATCTTCTCAAAATCCATGATCAACTCCTGAGCCCGTTGCAGTGGACCCGGCGCAAGCAGCCGGGCCGTGGATGGGTACGCGCGATTCACGACAATCACCGTCACCGCCGCGTGGCTGGAAACGGTGTCGAATTTTCCCTGAATGCCCCTGCTGTCCCCCGACAGAAGACTGCAGCCTGCTACCATCGGCGCCCTGATGTCCAGTCTGGAGTTTACTGATGTCATCCCTCCGCTCAGCGGCGGCACCTCTGGTGCCGGCAAATGCCGAAAATCGTTACGAAGTGACGCGCAAGGACCTGCCGCTGGCCTGCCCGATGCCGGGAATGGAGTTGTGGAATTCACATCCCAGGGTCTATCTGCCGATCGTTGACGATGGCGGCGAGTCAACCTGTGCCTACTGTGGCGCACATTACGTGCTTCGCGACTGATCTTTCGGCCTTGCGTCAGCTTTTTAAGGCACTATTCTTGCTTGCCTTTCAAGCATGAAAGCTGCCAGCCCCGAACTCATGTCCAGCATTGCCGTTCCTGCCAAGCTGCTGACTGTGGTCCAGCTGATCCCCGCACTGCGCTCCGGCGGTGCGGAACGATCTGCGCTGGAAATTGCTCGTGCGCTGGTTCAGGCCGGCCACCGTTCGGTGGTGATTTCAGCCGGTGGCCGGCTGGTACAGCAGCTGCAGGCCGAAGGCAGCGAGCACATCACGCTGGAACTGGGGCGCAAATCATTGGCCACGCTGGGTCACCTGGGTGCCTTGCGACGAATTTTGCGCGAGATCAAGCCGGACATCGTGCATGCACGTTCGCGCTTGCCCGCATGGATGGGCTGGTGGGCGCTCAAGGGCATGAAGCCCCGGCCGCATTTCGTCACAACGGTGCATGGACTCAATTCGCCGGGTCACTACAGCTCGATTCTGCTGCGTGGCGAACGGGTGGTGGCCGTGTCACAGACCATGCGCGATTACGTGCTCAGTCACTATCGCTGGCTCGAACCGGGCAAGGTCAGGGTGATTCCGCGCGGCATTGACCCGCAGGCGTTCCCCTATGGCCACCGCCCGGACGATGCCTGGCAGCAGGCATTCTTTGCCGAATTTCCCGCATTGGCCGGTGCTCCCTTGTTGACCTTGCCGGGCCGCGGCACGCGCCTCAAAGGGCATCACGATGCCATCGAGCTGCTGGCCGACCTCAAGCGTCGCGGCATCGAGGCACGCCTGTTGTTGCTGGGTGTGATTGAACCGGGCCGCGAAGCCTACGTCGCGGAACTGCAGGAACTGATCCGCTTGCGCGGGGTGACCTCACAGGTGGTGCTGACCCCGCCGCGGGCTGACATCCGTGACATCTATGCGATCTCGGATTTGATACTGCAGTTGTCGAACAAGCCGGAATCGTTTGGCCGAACCGTGGTTGAGGCGTTGGCGCTGTGCCGGCCGGTGTTGGGTTACGCACATGGCGGTGTCGGCGAGCTGTTGGCTGAGTTGTATCCGGCAGGTCGAGTGCCGCCCGGTGATCGCGAGCGGCTGGTCGAGCGTGCCGCCGAGTTGCTGCGCGTGGCTCCGCCGATTTCACCACTGCAGAGTTACCGTTTGGCCGACATGCAGCAGGCCACACTTGCGCTGTACGAGGAAGTCGCTTCGTCCTGAGTGCAGCGGGTTTATTTGGTGCGCGTTCGTGCTCGCCTACAATGCGGAACCCCTGTCATCCGGTTTTCGCATGAATCCCTTCGCAAGCTCACTCAAAGCCGCGCTGCGTTCGCCACTGTTGCCGTTCTGGCTGGTGGTCGCCTTGTTGCCGTTCGGGCGCAGCGCCGAGCTGGGAACCCTGCTGTGCCTGCTTGGCGTGATCATGCTGTTTGCCCGCGATCCGCAGGCGTTGCAACAACATCCAGGGGCTCGCTTGCTGCTATGGCTGCTGGCGGCTTATGTCGGTGCGGCACTGTTTTCCGCCGTTGACGCGATCAAGCCGGGCAAGAGTTGGGGCACCGTCGCCGCCCTGCTGCGTTACGCCCCGTTGGGCCTGTATGCCTGTTTCGCGATCCGCCGCGACCACAAGCTGCAGGCGTTGTATGTGGCGGTGGCTCTGGTGCTGGCGCTGTGGTGTCTGGATGCGTGGATACAGGCGCTGACTGGCTGGAGTCTGGGTGGCCCGGCCGAGGCGGAGCGGGTTTCCGGGATCTTTGGTGCGGACAACCTCAAGCTCGGTCCCACGTTGGCGGTGTTGTCGCCGTTCGCGCTATGGGCGGCGCGGCGGCGCTGGGGGTTGCCGGGTCTGCTGCTCGCCTTTGGCCTGATCCTGGGGCCAGTGCTGTTGGCCGGTTCGCGTGCCGCCTGGCTGTGTTACGCGCTGGTTGCACTCGGCTTTGCCTGGCGCGAGGCGCGCTCGCCGCTGCGTTTTGTCGGCTTCTGCGCAATCGCTGCATTGTTGCTGGGGCTGGCCGTAGGTGTGGCATGGAAAACCTCTCCGCGCTTTCACGAACGTATCGATCGCACGCTGCTCGTCCTGCACGGTACCGATAAATCGATGGATGCCGCGCTCAGTGGCCGGCTCGACATCTGGCACACCAGCATCGGCATGTTCGTGGCTCACCCGGTGAATGGCGTGGGCGTTCGCGGATTTCGTTATGCCTACCCGCAATACGCACCGGCCAACGATCACTTCGTGGTTTCCGGCGAAGCCTGTGGTGTGGGCGAGGGTGCCTGTCATGCCCATCAATTGGTGCTCGAAGTGCTTACCGAGACCGGTTCGATCGGCTTGCTGCTATGGCTGGCGGCCGTGGGTCTGGCATGGCGTACGTGGCGAAAGGTCGGTCCGCTTGCGCGTGATCGGGCGTTCCCGGCCAGTCTGTCGCTGGCGGTGATGCTGTTTCCGCTGAACACCCATCTGGCCTTCTATTCGGCATGGTGGGGTCTGCTGTTCGCGTGGCTGCTTGGGCTGTGGTGCGCTGCGCTGTTTGTGGAAGGTGATGATGAGCGGGCGTGAGTTGTTGTCGGTCGTGGTGACCACGTTCAACAGTGCGGCCACGCTCGATGCCTGTCTGCGCGGCGTGCATTGGGCCGATGAGATCGTGGTGCTGGATTCGGGCTCGACCGACGCCAGTATGGCGATCGCGGCCCACTACGGTGCGCGCATCCATGCCCAGCCTTTTGCTGGTTACAGCGCGCAGAAACAGACGGCTATCGACCTTGCCAGCCATCGCTGGGCGTTGCTGCTTGATTCGGACGAGTCACTGGATGAATCTGCGTCGGCGTCGTTGCAACTGGCGTTGCAGCAGCCTCGTTTTGCCGGCTACCAGCTATGGCGGCGTGAATGGCAATTCTGGCGCTGGCAGTCGCGCCACGCTCGACTCAACCATTACGTTCGCCTGTTTGACCGTGAGCGCGCGCGGATGAGTGAGCACGCTGTGCACGAAGAGGTGGAAGTCGATGGCGCCGTCGGTGTGCTCGACGTGGTCATCGACCATTACGGCGAGCCTGATATTGCCGGGCGCGTGAGCAAGGCGAACCGCTACTCCAGCCTGCAACTGGCTGACCTGGCCAAGCGCCGGGTTGGCTGGCTGCGACTGCGCATGGTGATTTATCCGACCCTGGCTTTCCTGCGCTACTTCGTCTTGCGCGGGCACTGGCGATCGGGCTGGGCCGGTTTCATCGCGGCCCGCATCCACGCGTTCTACGCATTCCTGAAGTATGCGAAGTTGTACGAGTGCGCACGACAGACTTCACGGCGCGATCTCGGCAACGATCAATAGATGGCAGGTGTGCCCGGCGGCCGGGTCTTGAAGCGCTTGTGTACCCATAGATACTGCTCGGGAGCTTCGCGCACCATTTGTTCGATGCAGACGTTGATCCGCGCCGTATCGGCGGCCGCGTCGTCGCCCGGAAAATCGGTCAACGGGGCACCCAGACGCATCGCGTAGCCCTGATTTCCGGGCAGGCGTCGATGGAAAAACGGAATCACCCATGCGCCCGACATGCGCGCCAGGTGATGAGTGGCGGTCAGGGTGGCTGCCGGGACACCGAAGAACGGCACGAAGGCGACGTCCTTGCTGCGCAAGTCCTGGTCTGGCGCGTACCAGAGCGTGCCGCCGTTGCGCAGATACTTCACCGTACCGCGGATGTCGGCTTTTTCGATCATGGCGTCGGCGTAATCCAGTCGCGCACGCAACACCACCCACTCGAACACGGCTGAATCCATCGCGCGATACATGCCGGCAATGCGAATACGTTGCGAGACCAGTCGTGCGCACAGTTCCAGATGCGAGAAATGGCCCCCGACCAGTAGCACGCCCTTGCCCTGCGCCCGCGCTGCCTCAAGATATTCGAGGCCTTCGATGCGCGTAGGGATCGACTGGATGCGCCGGTCACTGCCCAGCCAGCCCAGCGCAAACTCGACCAGCATCAGTCCGATGTCGCGCAGGTTGGCATCCACCAGCCGCGCTTGTGCGGCAGCATCGAGTTCCGGAAAGCAAAGCGCGATATTGGCCGCCGCAATGCGTTTGCGGGCGGAGGGGATGCGCAACACCAGCGCACCGAGCCGGCGACCCAGCCACATCAGCATGCGTTGTGGCAGCCGTGCGATCAGCCAGATCATGGCCACGCCCAGCCAAGCCGGCCAGTGGCGTGGTGCGAGCAGCGCTCGATCGAAGGAGGGGCGGGGCATGCCGGACATCGTGCGCATTGTAGTGGATGGCGGCGGCGACTCGTCCTCGGTGGCGGTGTCGTTGCTCTCGTATACTGCTGCGTCGACACCGTGAGCCTTGCCGTTGCGCTATCTCTACTCCCTTGTGATGTTTCTGGTCACGCCGTTGCTGCTGTTGCGGTTGCTGGCGCGTGGCGTGCGTTCGCGTCCCTACCATCTGCGATGGCCGGAACGGTTCGGATTCTTCAAGGCGCCGGGGTTTTGCGGCAGCTTGTGGGTGCATGCAGTCTCCGTCGGCGAGGTGAATGCCGCCGAGCCGTTGATCAAGGCACTGCAGCGGGACTATCCGAATGCACAGGTGGTTGTCACCACGGTCACGCCGACCGGTACCGCACGCGTGCAGCAGTTATTCGGCGACAGCGTGTTTCACGTCTATTTGCCTTACGACTTGCCGGATGCGGTAAGCCGGTTTCTGAAGAAGATCCGGCCGCGTCTGGCGCTGATCGTCGAGACGGAAATATGGCCAAACCTCTACTTCGCCTGTCGCCGGCGCGGCATTCCGCTGATGATCGTCAATGCACGATTGTCCGAACGTTCGTTACGCGGTTACAAGCCACTGCGCGGCCTGTTGCGTTCAGCGCTGCGATGCGTCGAGGTGATTGCGGCACAGTCACACACCGATGCGGCGCGCTATCGGCTGCTGGGCGCCAGTTCACGGCAGGTGCTGGTTACCGGCAACATGAAGTTTGATATGCCGATACCCGAGGGTGCAGTGGCCACCGGCACGGCGATGCGTGAGCACTGGGGGCCGCGTCGGCCGGTGTGGTTGGCGGCAAGTACTCACGAGGGCGAGGAGCAGATGGTGCTCGAGGCACATCTGCATGTATTGAGACGCCTGCCCGATGCGCTGTTGCTGCTTGCACCAAGGCATCCGGAGCGCTTCAAGGTGATCGAA
This sequence comes from Rhodanobacter sp. AS-Z3, assembly GCF_029224025.1. NCBI lineage: Bacteria > Pseudomonadati > Pseudomonadota > Gammaproteobacteria > Lysobacterales > Rhodanobacteraceae > Rhodanobacter > Rhodanobacter sp. AS-Z3. The sequence continues at coordinate 71,976 of NZ_CP119392.1, read as the reverse complement.
CATTCGGTGCGCAGTCTTGGCTTCACCGTGGGTACGCACAGCAAAGATGAGGTGCCAAGCTCCGCGCACCAGGTCTTTGTGATTGATGCGATGGGCCAGTTGATGCCATTTTTTGCCGGTTCTGACCTGGCGTTTGTCGGCGGTAGCCTGGTTCCGATTGGCGGACACAATGTGTTGGAGCCAGCCGCACTATCCATTCCCGTGCTGGTCGGGCCGTACACCTTCAATTTCGACGAAATTACCGCCAGCCTGATCGAGCAGGGCGGCGCCATGCGGGTCAGCAATGCCTCGCAGCTGGGACCAGACGTGCTGCGGCTATTGCTCGATGAAGCGATCCGGCAGCGGATGGGACGAGACGCGCAGCGGGTGTTCGAGCGCGAACGTGGCTCGGTGCAACGAGTGATGCAGCTGATCGACGGCATGCTGCAGGAGTGATTTGCTGCCATGCCGGAAACGAAACGGCCGGGACAAGCCCGGCCGTCGTTCAACGTGATGTGTTGCGGCTTACTGCAGCAGAGCGTTGATCTGCTCCATATCCTTCAGCTCAGCCGTGCCTGCGGTCTGCTTGAGCAGCAACTTGTTCAGGATGAATTGATGACGAGCCTGCGAGTAGCTGCTCTCCGACGAGGTCAGCGTCTGGATTGCCAACAGCACGTTGGTCATCGTCTGCGTACCCACTTCGAAGCCCGCGCGGGTGGCTTCGAGCGCCTTGCGGCCGGAGTCCACTGAGGCCTTGGCCGACTCGACCTGGGCGATGCCGGCGATCACCGAGCGGTAATAGTTGAGCGTGTCGCGCACGATCTGCCGGCGCTGTGCCTCCATGGAGTCGGCGGCGGCATCGCGCTGGTAGATCGACTGACGCACGCGCGACTGGGTCAAACCACCGGAAAAGATCGGCACGTTGAGGGTCAGCCCGATCGTGGTCGACGCCGGGTCGCGATAGCGTGCCGTCGTATTGGTATCTGACCAACCTGCGCCCTTGCCGTAGGACAAGCCGGCAGTGATCGTCGGCAGATGTCCAGCACGGGCGGCGCTGATGTTGTGCTGGGCGGTTTCCAGGTTGCTCTTCTGGGCGAGCAGGTCGGGATTGGATACCAGCGCCTGCTTGACCCATGCGTCCTGGTCCGCCGGAACCGGCGCCAACATCGGCAGGTCGTCGCGCAGTTTCTTCAAGTCGCCGGTCGGCTTGCCGGTGATCTGCGCGAGCGCCTCGCGTGAATCGTTGAGTGCGTTCTGTGCGGCAATCGTCTGCGACTTGGCCGCTTCGTAATAAGCCTTGGCCTGGTAGACATCAGTGATCGCCGACAGACCGACCTTGAAACGCTGATCAGACTGTTCGAACTGCTGGCGGAAAGCGTCCTCGTTGGCCTTCGCGTAGGTCAGCTCGTCTTCGCTGGTCAGTACGCCGAAATAAGCGGCAACCACGCGCACATAGAGGTTCTGCGCGGCGGCGTCGTACAGCTCATTCTGCGCATCTGACGCCGAGTGCGCCGCCTTGAGATTGGCGTACTTGCTGAAATCCAGCACGGTCTGACTCAATGAGCCCTTGATTGAGCGCGAGCGGCTATCGCCGACCAGGTTGCCGCCATTGCTCTGGCTCAGGCTGAAGCTGGCATCGACCTGCGGCAACAGCAGCGCGCGCGCCTGATTCACGCCTTCGCCGGTGGCCAGCCTGCTGGCATCGGCCTGCGACAGCACGGGATCGTTGCTGCGAGCGTCACGGTAGGCATCCAGCAAGTCCTCACCGTGGCTAGGCAGCGAAATGGCAGCCAGGGCCAGTGCAAGAGTGAGCAGCTTCAAACGCATGGGATGCCTCGTGGGATCGATTCGGGGTCTAAATCAGAATACGAACCGCGGCAGCGGCTCGGCGTGGGTCAGGTAGGGCAAATCAGTTTCGAACAGGCCTTCTTCGCGAGTGCGGCCATCGCCTTCGTGGGTTACCAGCAGGGCGTGCTGCACCGGGGATTCGCCACGCACGATCAGCGCACGCGCACCCGGCTTGAGCCAGCTCAGCCAGCGTGATGGCATCGCAGCTACGGCGCCGGTCACCACCAGTGCGTCGAACAACCCTTCAGGCTGCCAGTCATTCACCGCCTCGCCGGTCACCAGATCGGCGTTCGCGATACCTGCAGACTGCAGGCGTTCCCGCGCCGCCACGGTAAAGTCGGCATGAATGTCGACACTGGTGACTTGCGCCGACAGCCCGGCCAGGCAGGCGGTGAGAAAGCCCGAGCCGGTGCCGATTTCCAGCACGTGTTCGGTCGGCTGCAATTCCAGTGCCTGCAGCACGCGGCCTTCCACCACCGGCTTCATCATCACTTCGCCGTGCCCCAAGGGCAGGCACAAATCGGCGAAAGCCAGTTGGCGGTGTTCCGGTGCGACGAAATCCTCGCGGCGCACGCGAGCGATCACGTCCAGCACGCGGGCGTCGAGGACTTCCCACGGGCGCACCTGGTTTTCCACCATGTTGAGTCGCGCCTGCTCGATATTCATCGCCATCTGCTCGTGTCCCATGCGGATCGAAAAAGGTCAAAAAGGATAAGCGCTAGCGCCCGCTCCCACAATGACACGCTCCGACGACGACAGCCTGCCGGTTGTGCGGCGAGCGACGAAGTGCCGGAAGTCATCGGAAGCGGTTGACGTACGTCATCCCCGGGGCGGACATGTATCCGGTGCCGGGAGCCGGCACCTGCCCGTTCTGGAAAATAAATGAACCGGAACGTATAATAAAGCCACGAACTCCGTTTGTGAAGGTTGAGGCATGAGTAGTAGTGCGCCCGTCAGAGCCCAGGGTCCTGGTCGTCCCAAGGACATGGAGAAGCGTGCGGCCATTCTGGTCGCGGCGAAGGCGTTGTTTATCCGCAATGCGTTTGCCGGCACCAGCATGGACGCGATCGCTGCCGACGCCGGGGTGTCCAAACTCACCGTCTACAGCCATTTCGGCGACAAGGACAACCTGTTTCGCGAAGTGATCCGTTCGCGCATCGAGGATTTGCTGCCGGAAGAAACCTATGCGTTCGATCCGGACGCGGATATCCGCGAAACTCTGGAACGGGTTGCGCTGATCCACGCCCATCTCGATTGCAATGCCGAAACCGTCGGCACCTTCCGCGCCATCCTCAGCGACTGCCGCCAGGGCAATCCGCGCTACGGCAAGTTGATCTGGGAAGAAGGGGCGACGCGCACCCACGGACTGATGGAACGCCTGCTGCAGCAAGCCGTTGACGCCGGTCATCTTGATCTGGATGACGTGCCGCGTGCGTGTACGCAGTTCCTCAGCCTGATCAAGGGCAACCTGATGATGCGCCAGATGTTCGGTTGCGCCGAATGTCCCGAGTCCTACGCCATCGAAATCGAGGCTAACGCCCGTGCCGGCGTCGAGATGTTTCTGCGGGCCTACCAGCCACGCTGATCGGCGCCTTCGCATCGGGTGGCCGTCATGGTTCTTCACCTGGCTGTCGCGTTCACATTCCTAGGCTTGCTGGACTTTGGATCGTGTCGGCTTGGCCGGCACGCACTTCCCGTCCGCAGGAGCAAGCCATGGCAAACATCAAGTCGAAGCCGTTCGTCAGCGATATCGAGAACATCCGCAAGCGTGCGCGCAAGGACATCGACAAGGGCGCAATGACCGCCGGTTACAGCGCTGATCGGGAAACCGTGATCAAGCTGCTCAACCAGGCGCTGGCTACCGAGCTGGTCTGCGTGCTGCGTTACAAGTACCACTACTACATGGCGTCGGGCATCCATTCGCAGGCGATCAAGGCCGAGTTTCTCGCGCACGCGAATGAGGAACAAGGGCATGCCGACCTGATTGCCGAGCGCATCACCCAGCTCGATGGCAAGCCGAATCTGTCACCGGTGGGTCTGCTTGATCGCAGCCATGCCGACTATGTGGAAGGCGAGGATCTGGTCGACATGATCAAGGAAGATCTGGTCGCCGAGCGCATCGCGATCGACAGCTATCGCGAGATGATTCACTACATCGGCACCGACGACCCGACCACCCGCCGTGTGCTGGAAGGCATTCTGGCGATGGAGGAAGAGCACGCCGAGGACATGAATACCCTGCTGGAACAGCTTGGCAAGAAAGGCGAACCGGCGAAGCCCGCGCCGATGAAGAAGAAAGCTCCAGCCAAGCGCGGCTGAGGAATTCAGCTGACTGCAATTGCCGTGTGGGCGGTCGCCGATCCGCGACCGCCTCATTCCGGGCCAGGCCTCGAGCGCTTTGCTGTCGCCTGATTCGGTGTCAGCCAGCGCCGCCGGGACGTCGAGCAGGTAATCTTCCGATATCCCTGCAGGAGCGGCCCTGATGCAAACCGAGAACTCGTCAATTTCCGCCCACCGTCGCCTTGGCCTGGGCCGTGTCCTCGTCGTGCTGCTGGCACTGCTGTTGCTTGGCGTTGGCGCACTGATGTGGTGGTGGGATACCGAACCACCGCTGTTCGATCCGGTGGCAGTGACGCAGTCGCGGATGCAGGAATTGAAGCGGCCGGTCAGCACCGGCGCGACTACCACGGTCACGCTGATCAATTCGGTGCAGACACTGCTGGACAAGCGCGGTGGTTACCTCAGCAATGACAAACTGCCGCCGGGCGTGTTGATGGACAACGTGCCGAACTGGGAATTCGGATCGCTGACCGCTTCCCGTGATCTGGTGCGCGCGCTGCGCAATGACTTCAGTCGGTCGCAGACCCAGTCCACCGAAGACAAGGACCTGGCTGACGCGGACCCCTTGTTGAACAGCCCGAACGACCGCTGGCTGATGCCTAGTTCGGAAAGCCAATATCGCAAGGCGATCAAGGATCTGGACGGCTATCTCGGTCGGCTCGGCGACAGCGAGGACAGTAACGCGCATTTCTACGCGCGTGCCGACAACCTGGCCGACTATCTGCAGCTAGTGTCATCGCGGCTGGGTTCGCTGTCGCAGCGACTGTCGGCCAGCGTGGGGCAAATTCGCGTCGGCGATGTCGATGGTTCCGATCCGGCCAGCGCCAGCAGCGTGCATTCACCGGCTGGCGGGCGACTGGTGAAGACGCCATGGAACAAGATTGACGACAACTTCTACGAGGCGCGTGGCTACACCTGGACCCTGCTGGAGCAACTCAAGGCGATCCAGCAGGATTTCGGCCCGATCCTGCGCAGCAAGCATGCCGATGTCAGCCTGGATCAGGTGATTCGCGAACTGGAAGAAGCGCAGCGTCCGCTGCACAGCCCGATGGTGTTGAACGGTTCGCCGTTCGGCTTCTTCGCCAACCATTCGCTGGTCATGGCGAACTACGTATCGCGGGCGAATGCGGCGCTGATCGACTTGCGCGAGTTGCTCAAGCGCGGCTGAACCGTCGCGCGTAGCGCAGACATGAAAACGGCGCGTCACCGCAAGGTGGCGCGCCGTCGATGGGTCCGCTGATCAGGCCTTGCTGGCCTGACTGGACACGTAGCGTTCGATGCCGGCGAGAATCTCGGCTTTCGCTTCCTCGGCGCCGGCCCAACCCTCGACCTTGACCCACTTGCCCTTCTCCAGGTCCTTGTAGTGCTCGAAGAAGTGGCCGATGCGCTCCAGCCAGTGCGGTGAAACGCCTGTCATGTCGTTGATGTGCGCATAGCCCGGGAACACCTTCGGTGACGGGATCACCACCAGTTTCTCGTCGGCACCGGCTTCGTCGGTCATCTTCAGCATGCCAACCGGGTGACAGCGGATCACCGAGCCGACGGTCAACGGCATCGGCAGGATCACCACCGCATCCAGCGGATCGCCGTCGCCACCCAGGGTGCCCGGCACATAGCCGTAGTTGCACGGGTAACGCATCGGCGTGGACAGAATGCGGTCGACGAAGATCGCGCCGCTTTCCTTGTCTACTTCGTACTTGACCGGCTCGGCATCCTTGGGGATTTCGATGATGACGTTGATTTCTTCCGGCACGTTGCGGCCGGCGGGGACAAGATGCAGACCCATGGAAAGTCCTTGAGAAGGTAGGGAGGAAAGAAGGCCTGCAAGGATACGCCAATCGCTGCTGCGTCGCAGCAACGATGCGCTGCTCAGACGCGCCGCGGATTCCGATACGGGCGTTCGCGCAGCCATTTGGTGGCGATCCACTTTTCGCCGCGTTGGACCGGCAGGCCCGCGTGCAACGAAGTCTGGTCGCCACCTTCGTAGGCGAAATACACGGCGGTTCCGCGTCGCGCGGTCACCGTCAGGCCCAGCCCGGGAAAAGCGGTTCCGCCACCCAGCTCTGGCGTGTTCAGGTACATCACCACGCTGGCAATGCGCTGCCCGCCCGCCGCGGTGATCGTGTCGTAGCCCGGCTGCTGCGGGTCGAACCAGTCGAAATGCGGTTCGTATTCCTGGCCCGGCAGATAGTGCAGGATCTGCAGACCTTCGCCGTGGTTCATTGGAAGGTCCAGTAGCGTGGCCAGGCGTTGCTCGATCCGGCCCACCAGCGGCAGCTCGTTCAGACCGAAGAACATGCCTTCGCTGGTACGTCGCTGATCGACTTGATTGCTGCCGTCGCTAGCCACCGTCAGCGCGCGCGTGAGCCGGGGTTGCGCCAGCGCAATCAGTTCATCGCATTCCTGCGGGCTGAGCATGTTTTCCAACACGCGTAGCGAGGGCACGCCAACGCTGAGCGAAACACCGACGCGATGTCCGTCAACGTTGATCTCCGGTGCCTCGGGATGCCTCGTGCGCTGGCCGCGCGGCGGCGCGCTCACGGGTTGTGCGGTCAGCGCCGCCAGCGGCAGCTTCAACACCTCGGCCACCATGCTGCGACTCTGACGCGGATCGTAGCCGCTGTCCTTCATCAGCTGCAGTACGTCCACCACGCTGTGACCATCCCGCGTGGTGGTCAGTATCCAGTCGCGCAGTTCGGGAGTGATGGTGGTGCGTGGATGCATGGACTTTGGCTGTGGTGTGGCCCAACAAAGGAGAGTACTTCACGTCGCCCTTCCGGGCGACGTGAGCGAACTACTTCAACTGATCCCACAAGAAGTCATAAGCCATCGCATGCATGTGCGCCGATTGCTGGTTATCGGCGCCGGCGCCGTGGCCGCCTTCCAGATTCTCGTAGAACCACACGTTCGGGTGGCCCTGTGCCTGCATCTCGGCCGCCATTTTGCGCGCCTGCACCGGGCCAACGCGGTCGTCGCTGGTGGCGGTGTAGAACAGCACGGGTGGGTAATGGCCATCCTTCTTCACGTTCTGGTACGGCGAGAAGGTTTTGATGAAATTCCAGTCGTCGGTATCCGGGTTGCCGTATTCGGCCATCCACGAGGCGCCCGCTGAAAGATGGATGTAGCGCTTCATGTCCAGCAATGGCACTTCGCAGGCGATCGCGCCAAACAGTTGCGGATACATGGTCAGCATGTTGCCCATCAGCAGGCCGCCATTGCTGCCGCCTTCGGCACCCAGATGTTTGGGCGAGGTCACGCCCCGCTTGATCAGGTCTTCGGCCACGGCTGCGAAATCCTCGTAGGCGCGTGGTCGGTTGGCCTTGAGTGCCGCCTGATGCCACTGCGGGCCGTATTCGCCGCCGCCACGGATGTTGGCGATCACGTAGACACCGCCGCGCTCGAGCCAGGCGCGACCGACGCTGCCGCTGTAAAACGGCTGCAGCGAGACCTCGAAGCCGCCATAGCCATACAGCAAGGTGCGGTTGGAACCGTCCAGCTTGAGGTCCTTCGGCGCGATCTCGAAATAGGGCACGCGGGTGCCGTCTTTCGATTGCACGAAGTGCTGGCTGACCACGAACTGGCTGGCATCGAAGAAGGCCGGCGCCTGTTTGATCATTTCCGCCGGGGCGCTGTCGAGCACGCCACGTTCGAGGGTCGAAGGCGTCAGAAAGCTGGTGACATCGAGCCAGTATTCGTCGCTATGTTCGGGGTCGGTGGCGATCACGTTGATCGAGCTCATCGCCGTGGCGCCGGGCATCGTTTCACGCTTCCAGTCGCCGTCGGCTGTGGCCATCAGCGGAGGCGTCACGACATCGAGTCGACTTTTCACGTCATCCATCAGGTCCAGGATCAGATGATGCCGGGTCCATTTGTAGGAGTTCAGTGAGGTATGAGCGTCGGGCTTGAACAGCACGGAAAAGTCGCGCTTGCCAGCCATGAAGTGGTCGAACTGCGTGGCCAGCAGGGCGCCAGCGGGATACGTGGTTCCACCGACGGTCCACGGCGAGCGCGTGCGCACCAGCAGCCATTCGCGATGGGCGTCCGTGTCCGCATCCTCGGGTACCTCGACCCGAGCCAGGCTGCCGTTGATGCGCTGGTACAGAACGCTGTGGAAGAAGTCCGTGGCAACTGATACAAAGTCGCGCTCGTAGCCAGGTGTGCGATCGTGCTGGGCGCTGACCGCCAGATCGGTTGGCTTGCCTTCGTAGACGGTGATGGCACTCGCCAAAGGCTGGCCGCGATGCCATTGCTTGACGATGCGTGGATAGCTCGACTCGGTCATCGAGCCGGGTCCGAAGTCGGTGCCGACGTAGACTGTGTCTTCGTCGATCCAGCCGATTTGCGTCTTGGCGACCGGCAACTCGAAGCCGTTCTTCACGAAGCGCTTGTGTGCAATGTCGAATTCACGCACTTCCACAGCGTCACCGCCGTCGGGTGACAGCGAAACCAGGCAGCGCTCGTAGGCGGGTTTCAGGCATTGCACGTCCTTGAACACCCAGCGCTTGTCCTCGGCCTTGTTCAGCGCGTCAATATCCAGCAGCACTTCCCAGGCCGGCGCGGCCTTGCGGTATTCGGCCAGCGTGGCACGCCGCCAGATGCCGCGCGGATGGGTCTTGTCACGCCAGAAGTTGTACAGATAGCTGCCCATCCGGCTGACGTAGGGAATCCGCGCGTCGGAGTCGAGTACTTCAAGAATGCTGTTGCGGGTATGCGTGAATTCGTCGTTGTCGACAAAGCGCATGGCGGTGGTCGCGTTCTGCTGCTTTACCCAGTCCATGGCGCGGGTGCCGTGGATGTCTTCCAGCCACAGGAAGGGATCCTCGCCGGTGGCTGTGGGAGCGGGCTTCGCGGGGGCAGTGTTGCTGGCATGGGTATCGGTCATGCCCGTCAGTGTGACGCCTAGCGCCAGCATCAACCAGAGTGCTTTCATGAGCTCATCTCCCTTCGTTGTCGTACTTTTGCCAAGCAGCTGCTTTCAGCAAGGTAGTGAAGTACGGCTGTCACCAACCACCGCCTCCGCCGCCGCCCCCGCCGCCGCCAGAGCCTCCCGAACTGCCGCCAAAGCCCGAGCTGGAGCCAGGTGCAACGGATGACGAGGCAATCGCACTACCGACGCCAGCAGCCAGCCCGTTACCGAAGTTGGCGAAGCTGCTGCTGTCGAAACTGCCGACGCCGGCGCCGCTGTACCAGCTTGGTTGGGCCTGCTTCAATTGCGCCGTCGATAACGCATCGGTGAAACGTTGCGCCCATGCGTTGCCCACGTCCAGTGCCAGCGCGTAGGGCAGATAGGCGGCAAACAATTCGGGGCGCGACTCGGGCTGGTAGCGCGAGTCAAGTTCCTGCTTCTCGGCCACGCCCAGATACCAGCGGAAGCCTTCGATCCGATCAAGCAACTTTGCGCCGATCTGGGTGGGCGCTTTCATCCAGTGGTGGAAGGCGATATTGGTGCCGATCAGCGCAAGGAAGATCGGCAGGTTGGCGTAACCAATCGTGCTTCCCAACATGGTCAGGCCAGCGACCTCACCGGCGCCGAAAATCACGGTCATGAACCACAACCCAGCTGCTCCCTTGCCGCCGGTGTGGCTGGCTTGCCAGGCCTGCTGGAACAGGCCTGCCACCCCGAAACTCCAGACCGTGAGCCAGAGCAGCATGAATGCCGCCGGTCCAACGTTGTCGCCAACGATCAGAAACAGGGTGACCAGTGAAATCACCACGCCGGGTAGCAGCAGCAGGGAGTGGGTGGCGAAGAACTTCTTCCTCCACCCGCTGGATAGCGCCTTTTTCAGCGCGTTCTGGGCAGCGCTGACGCGCTGGTGCTGTGACGACTCGAAAGTGAGTTTTTGCGTGTCCGGAAGCAGTGTGTCGAGCAGCACCTTCTCGTCCGCCGCCAGATTGTCGGGTACCGCCTGGCTACGGGTCACGCTGTAACGCCCAGCCGCATTGCGTTCGATCTGTAGTCCGCCCTTCGCTGCAATACCGAGAATCGCGGCGGTAAAGCAGGTGTTGTCGTAACCCATGCGCCGCACATAGCGCAATGCCGCCGCCGAGTCGCCATCAGGTGGCTCGTAGGCTGCCACGCGCACACCGGTGGCAGGATCGCGGCCGCAGGCCACCCATGCCAGACCGTAGTAGAGCCACAGCAGGGCCAGCCCGAGCAGGCCGAACAGCAGGTTGCGATTGTCGCCCAGCAACCAGCGAAAGCGTTGCGCCTTGTCGGGTTCGGCAATCAGCCCCTTGGGAAAGCTCAATGCAATGCTCAGCCCTTCATGCGTCTGCAGCCCACGTGTGCTGGCGAAACTGGCGCCATCCGCATCGAGTTGGCTGGTCAGTGAGTGTTCGAGCGAACCCTGGCTGCCGGTGTATCCGGTCGCCTTCAGCTGGCCCGGTTCCACTGCAACGGGCAAGGTGATGTGTGCGCTAGCGTGATCGATCGGAAAGTCCCAGCCAGTACCGGTGACGTTCCAGAACAACTCGTCGTGATCCTTGAAAAAACCGATCTGACGGTTGCTTTGATAATGCAGCGTGTACTCGTGTTCGCCCGGGTCGACGACGCTGTTGCTGTCACCAAGGTAGATGCGTATGCCATTGGCCTGCGGCTGGGTGTGCGAAGGTTCGCTGCGGCCATCGCGTTCGGTCGAGATCAGCTTGAACTGCACCCGGTAGCGGTTGTGCAGTGGATCGCGATAATCGGTGGGAAAATCACGGTAGATGCCGTGGCGAATCTGGTTGCCCTCGGCCTGCACGCGGATGTGTTCGGTCACGTTCATGCTGCCATCGGCGGCCAGCACGATGTCGGCGTGGTAGTCGAGAATGCGTTCGTCGGCACGGCAGGTTCCGGCGAGTGCAAAGATCGCCAGCGCAAGCAGCAGAAAGCTTCCGTATCCCTGGCGCATGGCGCGCTCCTTTCAGTCCAGATGCACGGCAACCGTCGCGCGGGCATCGTCGTCGGCGGCAAAAAATTGCGCTGGCTGGAAGCGCAATGCGTGGGCGATCAACAGGTCGGGGAAGCGCTGCAGGTGGGTGTTGTACTGGCGCACGGAGCCATTGTAGAAACGCCGTGCGTGCTGGATCGCATCCTCGATCTCGACCAGTTCCGCCGACAGTTGCACGAAATTCGTGCTGGCCTTGAGATCAGGATAGGCCTCGCCCAGCGCGATCAAACGACCGAGGTCACCGCCCAGTACCTGCTCGGCTTCACCTCGTGCGGCCGGACCGTTGCTGGACTGCGCCAGCGTGCGCTCGCGGGTGACCCGGCCCAGCAGTTCGCTCTCATGGCCGGCGTAACCACGCACGGTTTCCGCCAGCACCGGCACCAGGTCGTGGCGGCGTTGCAACTGGACGTCTACATCGCTCCATGCCACATGTACCTGATTGCGGTCGCGTACCAGTCGGTTGAACATCCATGCGCAGGCGACGGCCAGGGCAAGCAGGAGCAGCGTGGTTGTCATCGTGCGCAAATCCTTGGTATCGAAGGCGTGGCTGTGCCTGCCGTTGATGCGGTTCGGTAGATGTGGATTCCCCTTGTCCGCGCATCTTGTCACTGTTCGCGCGGCACGGCAAAAAGAAAGCGGCGGCCCGAAAATCCGGGCCGCCGCCTTAGCTGTCACTGCCTCCGCAATATCGCCGGCAGTTGGGTTGAAATGCCTGTTACAGCAACGGAATCATCAGCAAGGCCACGATGTTGATGATCTTGATCAGCGGGTTCACGGCCGGACCGGCGGTGTCCTTGTAGGGATCGCCGACGGTGTCACCAGTGACTGCGGCCTTGTGCGCTTCCGAGCCCTTGCCGCCGTGATGACCGTCCTCGATGTACTTCTTCGCGTTGTCCCAGGCGCCACCACCGGTGGTCATCGAGATCGCCACGAACAAGCCGGTGACGATGGTGCCGATCAGCACGCCGCCAAGCGCCTGCGCGCCGGCTTCGGGACCACCCAGCCACTTGAAGCCGAAGATCACCAATACCGGCACCAGCACCGGCAGCAGTGACGGCACGATCATTTCGCGGATCGCCGACTTGGTCAGCATGTCCACCGCGCGCGAGTATTCCGGCTTGGCGGTGCCGGCCATGATGCCCGGAATCTCACGGAACTGACGGCGTACTTCCACCACCACGGCACCCGCCGCGCGACCGACTGCTTCCATCGCCATTGCACCGAACAGGTACGGAATCAGGCCGCCAATCAGCAGGCCGATGATCACGTAATGGTTCGACAAGTCGAAGCTGACAACGGAGCCGCCAAAATGCTGGCTGAGGTTATGCGTGTAGTCGGCAAACAGCACCAAGGCCGCCAGTGCTGCCGAACCGATCGCGTAACCCTTGGTCACCGCCTTGGTGGTGTTGCCGACCGCGTCCAGCGGATCGGTGACGCCACGTACTTCGGGCGGCAGGTCGGCCATCTCGGCGATGCCGCCGGCGTTGTCGGTGATCGGACCGTAAGCGTCCAGCGCCACGATCATGCCAGCCATCGACAACATCGCGGTGGCGGCGATCGCGATGCCGTACAAACCACCCAGCGCAAACGCTGACCAGATCGCCGCACAGACGGCGAGTACCGGCCACGCGGTGGACTTCATCGACACGCCGAGGCCGGCAATGATGTTGGTGCCGTGGCCGGTGGTCGAGGCGGCAGCGATGTGCTGCACCGGCTTGTATTGCGTACCGGTGTAGTACTCGGTGATCCAAACAATCGCGCCGGTCAGCGCCAGGCCGATCAGGGTGCAGCCCCACAGGCTCATCGCGCCGTGGCTGAAGTCCGGCATCAGTTGCATGGTGATCGGGTAGAACGCCGCTGCAGCCAGTACGGCCGAGACGATCACGCCCTTGTAAAGCGCGCCCATGATCGAGCCGCCTTCCTTCACCTTGACGAACAGCGTGCCGATGATCGACGCGATGATCGAGACACCGCCCAGCAGCAGCGGGTAGAGCACTGCATTGGCGCCGACCTCGCTGATCATCAGGCTGCCCAGCAGCATGGTGGCGATCACCGTCACCGCGTAGGTTTCGAACAGGTCGGCCGCCATGCCGGCGCAGTCGCCGACGTTGTCGCCCACGTTGTCGGCAATCACCGCCGGGTTGCGCGGGTCATCCTCGGGAATGCCGGCCTCGACCTTGCCGACCAGGTCGGCACCGACGTCGGCACCCTTGGTGAAGATGCCGCCGCCCAGACGCGCAAAGATCGAGATCAACGAACTGCCGAAGGCGAAGCCGACCAGCGCGTGCAAGGCGGGTTCACCGCTGATGCCCATGCGGTTTAGCAGCAGCCAGTAACCGGCCACGCCGAGCAGGGCCAGCCCAACCACCAGCATGCCGGTAATCGCGCCACCACGGAAGGCAACATCCATCGCCTTGCTCAGGCCGCCGCGGGCTGCTTCGGCAGTACGCACGTTGGCCTGTACCGAGACGTTCATGCCGATATAGCCGGCCGCGCCTGACAGCAGCGCGCCCAGCAGGAAGCCGATGGCGGTCGGCCAGCTCAGGAAAATGCCGATCAACAGCAGCAACACCACGCCGACCAGGCCGATGGTGGTGTACTGGCGGTTGAGGTAGGCGCGTGCGCCTTCCTGGATCGCGGCAGCGATCTCCTGCATCCGCGCATTGCCTGGCGATTGCGCCAGGATCCAGCGCGCCGAAAGCGCGCCATACAAAACTGCCACCACCGCACACGCAACGACGATCCACCAGCCATACTGCTGCAGCATCGGAGCCTCCCCATGGGTTGTAAGTGGCCGTCCGGAATGGGCGGTCCAAGGGAGTATAGGCAGACGATCCGGCGCAGGCTGTTGTGCGGCGCAGCGCCCTGCATCAGAAAGCATGAGGGCCACGTACGTATACGTGGCCCTCGTCATCTCAAACCACGGCAGATCTAGCGTAGCGCGACGTCCAGAATGATGCCGGTGGCGATGGCGACCAGCAGGTAGTCGTTGTTGGCGCGCACCCAGTGATAGCCTCGTGGCGGATGGCGCAGGCGATAGTAGCCGTAGTCGCGCACCACATAGCGTGGACCGTAGTAGCGATGACCGCGCTCCCAGCGAGTCGGGTGGCCATAGTAACGCGGGCTGGGGTAACGGTAGTCAGGACCGTAGACATAGTGCCGGTCATCGTGGCGACGGTAGTCATGGCGGTTGTCACGGCGCTGACTTTCGTAGCGACGGTGATCGTAGCCGCGATCATCATGGCGTCGCTGATCATGACGATCATTACCGCGATCATGACCACCGTGGTCATGGTTGCCGGGGCCGGGCGCAGCCGCGGCGAAGCTACCGGGGGTGAGCAGGGTGACGGCGATGAGCAGGCGAGCGACAAGTTTCATCTTCGGGTCTCCTCCCCTCGGTGTCTGACCGCGACAATGCGGCGTTCGACCGGGGCAACTGGAGCGTAGGAAGTTGCGCCTGAACGCCACCCGATCCCGAAGAAACGTTTTCAGGTGGCGCTCAGCATCGCAAGATCCAGCACCAAAACCTGCAGGTTCAGCGCTGGAAGCTGGCCAGCTTTTTCGCCACGGCAGCATTCTTCAAGGTGACATAACGCGGCAGACCATCCTTGCCATAAGGCGGCGGCGCTTCGCCGCGGATCAGCGGAGCGAGATAGCGCCGTGCGGCGGCGGTGATGCCGAAGCCGTCACGGGTCATGAAACCCTTGGGCATTTTCTTCTCGCGGTTGGCGATCTTTGCCAGCAGCGCCGGCTCAATGGTCCAGCGATACGGCGCATCCGAGGTGCGCACGATTACCGGCATCACCGCATTCATCCCGGCCAAGGCGTATTCCACCGCTGCCTTGCCGACCGCATAGGCCTGCTCGGCATCGACCTTGGAGGCTGCATGACGGGCGGAACGCTGCAGGTAATCAGGCATGGCCCAGTGATATTTGTAACCGAGCTTTTCCTTTACCAGCGCCGCAAGTACCGGTGCCACGCCGCCGAGTTGGGCATGACCGAACGCATCGCGGCCACCGGCCTCGGCGAGGAACTGGCCCGCGGCATTGCGCACGCCCTCGGAGGCAACCACGGTGCACCAGCCCACGCGCTCCACGGTGGCTTTCACCTTGGCCAGGAAGGCGGTTTCGTCGAAGGTGTTCTCGGGGAACAGGATGATGTGCGGCGGCGCATCGGCGCCCTCGCCGGCCAGACCGGCGGCGGCGGCGATCCAGCCGGCATGCCGACCCATCACCTCAAGAATGAATACCTTGGTCGAAGTCTCGGCCATCGAGGCGACGTCCAGACTGGCCTCCAGCGTGGAAATGGCGGTGTATTTCGCCACCGAGCCGAAACCCGGGCAGCAGTCGGTCACCGCGAGGTCGTTGTCCACCGTCTTCGGTACACCAATGCAGCGGATGTCGTAGCCCAGGGTCTTGCCGATCTGCGAGAGTTTCAGTGCCGTATCGGCCGAGTCATTGCCGCCGTTGTACAGAAACCAGCGAATGTCGTGGGCGCGAAATAACTCGATCAACCGCTCGTATTCGGCGCGGTTGTCTTCCAGTGATTTCAGCTTGTAGCGACACGAACCGAACGCGCCGCCGGGCGTGTGGCGCAAGGCGGCGATGGCGGCAGCCGATTCCTTCGAGGTGTCGATCAAGTCTTCGCGCAGCGCGCCAAGAATGCCGTTGCGCGCCGCATAAACCTTCACGCCCTTGCGCCGGGCTGCCTCGATCACGCCCGCAGCGGTGGCATTGATGACCGCAGTAACGCCACCGGACTGGGCGTACAAAAGGTTGCCGGTAGGGGCGGGTGAACGGCGGCTCGGGCTCATGGAATCCTCGATATGGGCAGTGATGGAGTGGCGGTAGTCGGCGCTAAATGTTTTCAGCAACAAACACTTGGGGATGAGTGCGGCGTTGCGCCGTTTGACGGCATCGGGTGCAGCGGCTAATTTGACGCACAATATCCGGGATATCGGACGGACTGCGGCAGTGTGCGGCAGTGCGTCGAACTTGTGGAGCATTATGCGACTCGTCCTACTTGGTGCGCCCGGTTCGGGCAAAGGTACACAGGCTGCGCGACTGAAAACGGCGCTCGGCGTACCGCATATCTCGACCGGCGACATGCTGCGCGCGGCGGTGGCTGCGGGTACCGCGATGGGACTCAAGGCCAAGGCGGTGATGGATTCCGGCCAGCTGGTGTCCGACGACATCCTGCTCGGCATGCTGGAAGAGCGCTTGGCCCAGGCCGACGCGAAAGCCGGCTTCATTCTCGATGGCTACCCACGCAATCTGGTTCAGGCCGATGCACTTGATCACATGCTGGCCAAGCTCGGTCAGCCGCTGAACGCGGTGATCAAGCTGGACGTGCCGAACGAGGCGATCATCGGTCGCTGCGAAATCCGTTACAAGGCGGAAGGTCGCGCCGACGACAACCCCGATACCGTGCGCAAGCGCCTGGCGATTTATGCCGAGCAGACTGCGCCGGTTGCCGACTTTTATGCCAGCCGCGGCAAGCTGCAGGTGGTCGACGGCGTGGGCGAACTGAGCGATGTCACCGCACGCGTCCAGCAAGCCTTGCAAAACGAGCCGGCTGCCGCGAACGGCTGAGCACTTCCCGTCCCCACGGGGGCGGACTTCACGGAATCGTTCGGCATGCGCCTGCACATCCTTGGTATCTGCGGCACCTTCATGGGCGGCGTCGCTGCGCTGGCGCGTGAGCTTGGCCACACGGTGGAAGGCTCTGACGTCAACGTCTATCCGCCGATGAGCACCCAGTTGGAGTCGCTTGGCATCAGCCTGATGAGCGGCTATACGGCGCAGCATTTGCAGCCGGCGCCTGATCTGGTCGTGGTCGGCAATGCGATGACCCGCGGCAATCCGGCGGTAGAGCACATGCTCGACGCACAGCTGAATTATCTGTCCGGTCCGCAGTGGCTGGGCGAAACCGTGCTGGCCGGTCGCGAAGTGCTGGCGGTGGCAGGCACCCACGGCAAGACCACTACCACCAGTCTGCTGGCGCATTTGCTGGAGCAGGCATCCCAATCGCAGGCTGACTTGTCGCCCGGTTTTCTGGTCGGTGGCGTGCCGGGAAATTTCGGTGTCTCGGCGCGACTGGGGCAGGGCAAACCGTTCGTGATCGAGGCGGATGAATACGACACCGCGTTTTTCGACAAGCGTTCGAAGTTCGTGCACTACCGTCCGCGCATCGCGATCCTCAACAATCTCGAATATGACCACGCGGACATCTTTCCCGATGTGGCGGCCATCCAGCGCCAGTTCCATCATCTGGTGCGCACGATCCCCGGCAACGGCCGGTTGATCGTCAACGCCCACGATGCGCGCCTCGCCGAAGTACTGGCGATGGGGTGCTGGACGCCGGTGGAGACTTTCGGTATCGGCCGTGGCGACTGGCAGGCCAGCCTGATCGAGGCCGATGGTTCCGCGTTTGTCGTGGATCATCGTGGTGAGCGGATCGGCGAGGTGCGTTGGCCACTGTTGGGCGATCACAGCGTGATGAACGCGCTGGCGGCGTTGGCGGCAGTAACCGCTGCGGGTGCTGATCCGAAGATGCTGCTGCCGGCGTTTGCCAGCTTTGAAAGCGTCAAACGGCGGATGGAGTTGGTTGGCGACGTGAATGGCGTCCGCGTCTACGATGATTTTGCCCATCACCCGACCGCGATCGCTACCACCTTGGCCGGCCTGCGGGCGAGCGTGGGAACAGCTCGTATCCTGGTGGCGCTGGAACCTCGTTCCAATTCGATGCGGCAGGGCGCCCACGCCGAGGCGTTGGCGCCGTCGCTGGCTGATGCTGACGCGGTGGTTTTTCTGCAGCGCCCGGAACTGCCATGGAATGCACACCGGGTGACCGATGCACTGGACGGTCGTGGCACCAGTGCGCCGACCGTGGACGCGTTGCTGGCTACACTCGCTGCGCTGGCGCAACCGGGTGACCAGGTGGTGTTCATGTCCAACGGTGGCTTCGAGAACGCACCGCTGCGCTTAGTCCAGATCATGCGCGAAACGGCAGTGCAGACACCCTGAGTGATGTCCGCTGACTGGTTCGTTCGGGTTGAGAGGGATGCTGTGTTCGCTGCCTGAAAAAGGTTGGTGGTCGGCGGTCGGGCAAGATGGCAGCACACTGTTTGCCGACAAAACCTCTGGTTACACTGCGCCATGGCTGCCCAATCACCGCTGATCGAGATGCCGCTGTTTCCACTGTCGTCCGTGCTGTTTCCGGGCGGGCAAATGGCGCTGCGTATCTTCGAGCCGCGTTACGTCGACCTGGTGCGCGAATGCACGCGCTACGGTACCGGCTTCGGTGTATGCCTGATCCTGCAGGGTCAGGAAGCGGGTGTGCCAGCAGTGCCGTCGGCGATTGGCACGATGGCGCGGATTCACGATTTTCATACCGACGAGGCAGGCTTGCTCGGCATCATGGTCACCGGCGGGCAACGCTTTCGGGTTGCGCGCAGTCGCGCGCGGTCCGACGGCTTGCTGCGCGGCGACGTGGAGCTTTGGCAGGACGAGCCGGCGGTGCCGGTGCCGGTGGAGTTCTTGTTGCTGCAGAGCATTCTCGGACGCCTGATCGAAACCATGGCGCCGCATTGGCGCGATGCGCCCAAGAGCGCCTACGAGGATGCCAGTTGGCTGGGTTTGCGCCTGTCGGAATTGCTGCCGCTCGATGTCAGCGAGCAACAAGGCATGCTGGAATTGACGGATCCGCTGCTGCGGCTGGCTGAATTACGCGACATCCTGCCGCGCTTCCAGAAAGCCTAGGCCGTCACTCCGTTAGACTGGAGCGCTGAAACGCATCCTTCTTTCGGAGTCGACAACCATGAGCACGCTGGCTGGCAAAACATTGTTCATCACCGGTGCCTCGCGTGGCATCGGGCTGGCGATCGCGTTACGCGCGGCGCGCGATGGCGCCAACATCGTGATTGCAGCCAAAAGTGCGGTAGCCAACCCGAAGTTGCCAGGAACCATCCACACCGCCGCGGCGGAGATCGAAGCCGCCGGTGGCAAGGCGCTGGCCTTGCAGGTGGATATCCGCGAGGAGGACCAGGTGGTCGCCGCAGCGGCACAGGCCGCCGAGCATTTCGGTGGCATCGACATCGTGATCAACAACGCCAGTGCGATCTGGCTGGCTGGGACAGCCGAAACGCCGATGAAGCGCTACGACCTGATGCACCAGGTCAACAGTCGTGGCACGTTTCTGGTCACCCGCAGCTGTCTGCCGTACTTGAAAAAGGCGGCCAACCCGCACGTGTTGATGCTGTCGCCGCCGCTGAATCTCGACCCGAAATGGTTTGCCCCGCATACCGCCTACACCATTGCCAAATACGGCATGAGCCTGTGCGTGCTGGGCATGAGTCCCGAGTTCGCGCCGATGGGCATTGCCGTCAACGCGTTGTGGCCCCGTACCGTGATCGCGACAGCAGCCATCGGCATGATCGACGGCGTGCAGGTCGAACATTGCCGCAAGCCGGAAATCGTCGCCGATGCTGCGCACGTTGTGCTGACCCGGTCGGCCGCTGAATACACCGGTCATTTCGCGATCGACGAAGACATCCTGCGCGAAGCTGGCGTAAGCAATTTCGATGCCTATGCGGTGAAGCCGGGCGCCCACCTGCTCCCCGATCTTTTTCTGGACTGAACTTCCGTGGTGCGCGCCACGTATTCCGGCATATGAATGCTTTTTCGAGAACAACATGCACGAACTACCCGCTGACCTGATCAAGCTTGGCAAGCGCTACTGGCTGCCGGTTTACAAGCCGCGTGAACTGGTGCTCGACCACGGCAAGGGTGCACGCGTCTGGGATACGGAAGGTCGTGACTACGTGGACTTTGGCGCCGGCATCGCGGTGAACGCGCTTGGCCATCAGGACCCGGATCTGCTGGCAGCGTTGACCGCGCAGGCGCACAAGCTCTGGCACAGCAGCAACGTCTTCTACACCGAGCCGCCGCTACGCCTGGCGGCGGAACTGGTGGAAGCTTCCGGCTTTGCCGAACGCGTCTTCCTGTGCAACTCGGGTGCGGAGGCGAACGAGGCGGCGATCAAGCTGGTGCGCAAGTGGGCAGCCGCGAAGGGGTGCCCGCCGGAGCGGCGGAACATCCTCACGTTTGTTGGTTCATTCCACGGACGCACGCTGGCCACCGTCACCGCCACCGCGCAGCCAAAATATCAGGAAGGCTACGAGCCGCTGCCGGGTGGCTTTATCTACGCGGCATTCAATGACGTGGCCGCGCTCGAGGCGGCGTTCGCGGCGAACACGATTGCCGCGGTGATGCTGGAGCCGGTGCAGGGCGAGGGTGGCGTGCTGCCCGCCGCCCCCGGCTTCCTCAAGCGCGTTCGCGAATTGTGTGATGCACACGATGCGCTGTTGGTGCTGGACGAAATTCAGTGCGGCATGGGTCGCACCGGTACGCTTTTCGCCCATGTACATGACGGCGTCACGCCCGACATTGTGACGCTGGCCAAGGCTTTGGGTTGCGGTTTTCCGATTGGCGCGATGCTGGCCGGCCCCAAAGTTGCCGAAGTCATGCAGTACGGCGCGCATGGCACCACCTTCGGCGGCAACCCGATGGCTGCTGCGGTCGCTCGCGTGGCGCTGGCCAAGCTGGCTTCGCCTGTCGTGTTGGCCAATGTGCAGCGGCAGGCAAACCATCTGCGCGCCGGACTGGCACACATCAACAACGACTTGAACCTGTTTGATGAGCTGCGCGGTCGCGGTCTGATGATCGGCGCGGTATTGAATGAGGCGTATCGAGGCAAGGCTGCTGCGATGCTTGATCACGCCGCTGCTCGCGGCCTGCTGCTGTTGCAGGCCGGTCCCGACGTGCTGCGCTTTGTGCCGCCGCTGACGATTACCGACGAGGAACTGGCCGATGGCCTCGCCCGACTACACGCCGCATTGAGCGACTTTGCGGCAAGCTTGAATCAGTGAATATTCGGAGTCAGTGATGAAATATCTGCACAGCATGGTGCGAGTACGCGATCTCGATGCGTCGCTGCGTTTTTACTGCGAGGGACTTGGCCTGCGCGAAGTACGTCGCAAGGAAGTGCCCGAGGGCAAGTTCACCCTGGTGTTCCTGTCTGCCGCCGAGAGCCCGGAGGCCGAGATCGAGCTGACCTTCAACTGGGGCTCGCAGGAAGACTATGGCTCGGCGCGAAACTTCGGCCATCTCGCTTTCCGCGTGGAGGACATCTACGCCACCTGCGAGCGGCTGCAGGCCATGGGCTACACCATTCATCGCCCGCCGCGTGACGGCCACATGGCCTTCGTGCGTTCGCCCGACCTGATCTCGATCGAGCTGCTGCAGGAAGGCCAGTTGCCACCGCGCGAACCGTGGGCGTCGATGCCGAATACCGGCAACTGGTGAATCAGCCTTTTGCCTCGCGCAAGGCTGCGCGGGCTGCTTCGAGCGTGTCGGCGATGTCCTGGTCGCTATGCGCGCTGGACATGAAGCCGGCTTCGAACGCCGATGGCGCCAGATACACGCCGCGCTTCAGCATGCCGTTGAAGAAGCGGTTGAACAGCGCGGTATCGGCGGCAGTCGCCTGCGCATAGCTGCTGACCTTTTCGGCACTGAAGAACAGACCGAACATGCCGCCGACGCGATTGGTGCTGAACGCCACGCCTTCGCCATCGGCAACCGACTGAAAGCCGTCGGTCAACAAACGCGTGCGTGCCGCCAGCTGATCGTGGAAGCCCGGCGCCTGAATCAACTCCAGCATGGCCAGACCGGCGGCCATGGCCACGGGATTCCCGCTAAGTGTTCCGGCCTGATAGATCGGGCCGGCCGGGGCGATCTGTTCCATCAATTCGCGCTTGCCACCATAAGCACCCACCGGCATGCCGCCGCCAATGATCTTGCCGAAGGTGGTCAGGTCGGGCGTCACGCCGTAATGCGCCTGCGCGCCGCCGAGCGCAACGCGGAAACCGGTCATCACTTCGTCAAAGATCAGCAGCGTGCCGGAGTGTGTGCACAGTTCGCGCAGGCCCTGCAGGTAGCCATCAACGGGCGCAATGCAATTCATGTTGCCGGCAACCGGCTCGATGATCAGGCCGGCAATTTCGTGGCCCTGCTCGGCAAACAGTGCCTTGGCGGCATCAAGATCGTTATAGGGCAGGGTGAGCGTGAGGTCGGCATTCGCCTTCGGCACGCCCGGCGAAGTGGGTACGCCAAAAGTAAGCGCGCCGGAGCCAGCCTTGACCAGGAAGCTGTCGCCATGACCGTGATAGCAGCCCTCGAATTTCACGATCTTGCTGCGGCCGGTGGCGCCGCGAGCGAGGCGGATCGCCGACATCGTCGCCTCGGTACCCGAATTGACCATGCGTACCATGTCGATCGACGGAATCAGGCGGGTGATCGTTTCGGCCATCACCACTTCGGCCGGGCATGGCGTACCGAACGACAGGCCATGCCTGATCGCACGCTCCACCGCTTCGCGCACTGCCGGATGGTTGTGGCCGACGATCATCGGGCCCCACGAGCCGACATAGTCGATGTAACGCTGACCTTCGACATCCCACAAATACGCGCCATCCGCGCGTTCCGTGAAAAACGGCTCGCCACCCACGGATTTGAACGCCCGGACCGGTGAGTTCACGCCACCGGGCATCAGCTGCAGGGCGCGCTGGAAGAGTTCGTGGTTGGTCGTCATGCGGTTTCTCGATCAGAGGAGTACAGGTCGGTGAAGCGTTGTGCGGCGGCTCGAACGTCGGGGGCGGCAAGAACGGCCGCCACCACCGCCAGATATTCAGCGCCGGCTTCAACCAGTAGACGTCCATTGTCCGGCGTGATGCCGCCGATCGCTACCCGGGGGATGCCCAGCGCGGCGCTTTGCCTCAGCAGCTCGATCGACACGAGTGACGCCAGCGGCTTGGTGGTTGACGGAAAGAACGCGCCGAACGAGACGTAGCTTGCGCCGGCATCGGCCGCCGCCTGTGCCCGTGCGAGTGAGTCGTAGCAGGACACGCCGATGATGGCGTGTTCTCCCATTGTCCGGCGTACTGTGGCGGGGGCCTCGTCGCCGCGGCCCAGGTGCACGCCATCGGCGCCAACCTCGATGGCCAGCGCGATGTCGTGATCGATGATCAGCGGGACATGGTGTGCATGGCAAAGCTTGGCCAATGCACCGGCTTCGGCGAGCCGCCGTTCGGCGTCCTGGCTCAGATCGCGGTACTGCAACATGCGTGCACCGCCCTCCAGCGCCAGGGCCGTTGCCTCGAGCAGACCGGATCGAGGCCCGTTGGTGACGGCGTAGAGGCCGCGGCTGGTCAGCTTTCCGTAGGTGTTCAAATCATGACCTCATGTCGGTGGGTGGCGTTGTTCGCTCGCGAGCGAAGCTTTCGCATTGGCGGGGGAGTTGCGAGAATGGGCAATTATCCCGCGATCTGAAGAAATCCAACCATGAGCCAGAGTTCAAGCGAAACCGCCGCGCGCAAATGGATGTGCGTCGTGTGTGGCTACATTTACGACGAAGCCATCGGCGTGCCCGACGAAGGCATCCCTGCCGGTACGCGTTGGGAAGACGTGCCAGACACCTGGACCTGTCCCGACTGCGGCACCACCAAGGATGATTTCGAGATGATCGAGCTCGACTGAGCGCCGATTCTTGCCAGCAAACGGCCCGATCCTGTCAGCGTACGGACCGGGCCAGCTGTTTTGATGTTCCTGCGCCCGATCAGGTGGCGCGCTATACGGGAACATCCCATGCAGCAGTTCATTCCGTTCGAAGATGACTGGGACGCGCTGGAAAACCTGCGGCCCGAAGACTTGGTTCCCTTCCGCCTCGACATGATCGATGCCCGCCAGGCAAGTCCTCAGCGCACCGGGCCAATGTCTGCGTCAATACTCATGACGTCGCCTGGCTTGAAGCCCAGTCGGCTGGCTGTGCCAGCCGGCAACTCCAGGACATAGATTGCCGGTGCGGCACTGGGATAGGTCGGGCAGGGATCGGCTTTGCAAGGCGGCACGTCCCGCTGTACCGAAACCAGCCGCCGATTCTCATCGAAGTACAGCATATCCAGCGGGATGAGCGTGTTCTTCATCCAGAAGCCCTGCGGCCCGATCACGGGAAACACAAACAACATGCCGTGATCGGCCGCCAGCGCAGTGCGCATCATCAGCCCGCGTCGGCGACTGGCGTCGTTCGTCGCCAGTTCGACCCGAAATCGGTGGCCGTTGAGCATGACGGTGCCGGGAGTAGCTGCGGAGTGTGTGCTGCAGGAGCTGGTCGCCAGCAACAAGGGAAGTAGTGTCAGCCATCGGTTCATAGCGTACTCAAGTGATGAAGAATCGCATCGCCTAAAGAAGTGTAGTGCCCTCACGAGAACCGCAGCGGCAAAAAAAACATCAAAAAGTCGTGCAACCCCCTTCCAAGATCGCT